>JAQYWG010000045.1 GCA_030145085.1 Thermodesulfobacteriota bacterium | reverse complement strand
AACCTCTTACCTCCAACCTCGAGCCTTTTGCCTTGTGTCTTTGGCCTCAAGATCAGGACCCGATGAGCTTTCAGCTAGATTCATTCCGCAATCCGAACTGTCCTTATCTCATGGTTTTAAATCCGCAATCCGCAATCCCAAATCCGAAATCTTGTTTGTGCCTTTAGCCTCAACCTTAGCCTCTCCCCTCCAGCCTCTAACCTACTTAGGGGCCTGTTGGCCCCGAAACATATCCCCTTTACAAGCTGCCAGGGATATGATACGAGAAATAAGCATAAGGAGGAGAATCCTATTATGGAGAGGACACTGATTACAGGTGGGGTGGGTTTCTTGGGCTCTCACCTCTGCGATTACTTTGTCCGGAAGGGACACGAGGTTATCTGTATGGATAACCTCCTCACCGGGAACATGGAAAATATCTCCCATCTCGTAGGACACGAATGCTTTAGCTTCATCAAATATGATGTCACCGAGTTCATCTATGTCCAGGGGCACCTTGACAACATCCTGCACTTCGCCTCCCCAGCCAGCCCCATCGACTATTTGAATCTCCCTATTCACACATTAAAGGTTGGCTCACTGGGAACCCACAAGGCCCTAGGGCTGGCCAAGGAGAAGAAGGCGAGGTTTCTCCTTGCCTCAACCTCCGAAGTCTATGGGGACCCCCTCGTTCATCCCCAAAAAGAGGATTACCAGGGCAATGTGGACCCGGTCAATCCCAGGGGGGTTTATGACGAGGCCAAAAGGTTTGCCGAGGCCATAACCATGGCTTACCACAGATCCCATGCCATTGATACTCGAATTGCAAGAATATTCAATACCTATGGTCCGAAGATGAGGCTCGATGATGGCAGGGCCCTCCCCACCTTTATGGTTCAGGCGTTGAAGGGTGAAGATCTCACCGTATTCGGCGATGGATCTCAAACACGCAGTTTCTGCTATATCTCCGACATGGTGGAGGGCATCTATAGGCTCCTCTACTCGGGGGAACATCTTCCCGTCAACCTGGGTAACCCCGAAGAGATCAGTATCGTGGATTTCGCCACGGAGATCATCGCCCTTACCGGATCCAAAAGCCGGATCACGTGCAAACCACTCCCATCTCATGATCCCAAGGTGAGGCAGCCTGATATTACCAAGGCAAAAACCCTTCTGGGTTGGACTCCAAAGGTCAGTCGGAAGGAGGGATTGAGCAAGACGGTGGACTATTTCAAGAAAAAGATTTCGGAGCCACTGAACCGATAGAAAGCCATCTGTTCAAGACCTGGCCTCTTGCTTGACCTTTAGCTTCATCTTTTTCTTTAATACCACCTTGGCCGTCTGAGCTCCCAGGAGAGCCTCATCCACCCAACGGTCTTCCTCCGTGATCCTCATCCTCATTTCTCCCCGAATGTTATCACTGAGGTCCAGTGCGTCCGCCAATCCCTCGACCCATACCTCAACGGCCTTGGAACATTCGAGGGAATATGGCTTGGAGTGGGGTATTGAGCAGCAAAAGTCGAGGATATTTATCTTCAGAAGGGTCTGAAGGAGATGAGCTGAAACCTCCCTCAATTTGGGATAGCTGATGCGACGTGCCGATCCCAAACCAACGAGCAAAATCTTGGGAGATTGAATCCGTCGACTGGACGGCATGATGACGGTCTCTTTAAACCGACCCGTTATTCGCCCATCGATGATTTCCCGAGATATGGCTCCGTTGAGCCTCCAATCCAGAAGACCTGCAGGCCCTCTCAGAGGCCTTTCATCCTCGAAAAAACCTGCCTCAACCAGTTGGCATTCCTGGCGGTCTATGGGCTCGGAGGAAATAATGATTTCCATCGAATCCTCGGGAAAACAGGCTCGTTCTGGTCTGTAGCGGCTATTCGGCCTGTCGTCTCTCCTCGGATTTAACCTTATCCAAAATACCATTAATGAAGGCCCCGGAGTCCTCAGAGCCATACTTTTTCCCGATATCGATGGCCTCATTTATGGCGACTTTGGTGGGAATATCATCACAGTAGAGGATTTCGTAGGTGGCAATTCTGAGGATAGTTCGATCCACATGAGTCATGCGGTCGACCCTCCAATTAGATGAGTATTGCTCGATGATCCGATCCAACTCTTCCCGATGCTGTTCAACTCCTTTGACAAGGCGCTCCGAAAAGTCCATAGCCCCCTTTAATACCTCGAAATTGTTCCAGAAGAGGGCTATAGCCTCCTCGATTTCTCCATGATCGAATTCCCTCTGATAAAGAACTTGGAGGGCAATTTCCCTGGCCCGTCGTCGTACTCCCACGGCGCCCTTCCTCCCGTGAGCTCATGGGTCTGCATAGCAGGGACCGATGACTACTCCTTTACTCCCATGGTTCTGAAGAGATTTATCATCTCGATGGCTGAAAGGGCGGCATCCCATCCTTTGTTACCGGCCTTTGTCCCCGCCCTCTCGATTGCCTGCTCTAAGGTGTCGGCCGTAATCACCCCAAAGGAGACGGGAACACCGCTTTCCAAGGAGACCTTGGAAATCCCCTTGGCGACTTCGGCACTGATATATTCGAAATGGGGAGTAGCCCCTCGTATCACGCATCCCAAACAGATGACGGCATCATACATCCCACTGTTTGCCATCTTCTTTGCGGCCAGTGGAATTTCAAAGGCCCCGGGAACCTTGACAATGGAGAGGTTCTTTTCATCGGCTCCATTTCGAGTCAGGGCGTCCAAGGCTCCTCCCAGCAAACGGTCATTGATGAAATCATTGAACCGGCTGACCACAAGGCCGAACTTCAATCCCTTGGCGTCAATCTTCCCTTCTAAAACCTTCGGCATCTTTTTCCCCTCCCAGGATTAGTCACCTGTTTTGATGGATAGGAGGTGGCCCAACTTCTTTTTCTTGGTCTTCAAATAACCGAGGTTCTCCATATTGGGCTTCATCTCAATGGGGATCCGGTCGACCACCCTTATCCCATAGCCCTCCAATCCGATGATCTTCCGGGGGTTATTGGTCATCAACCGTATTTTACGAACCCCCAGATCTACGAGGATCTGGGCCCCAATTCCATAGTCCCTCAGGTCCGCCTTGAATCCCAGCTCTTCATTTGCCTCAACGGTATCCCTTCCATCTTCCTGTAAGCTATAGGCCCTCAATTTGTTTATGAGACCAATTCCCCTGCCCTCCTGGCTCATGTAGAGGATAACCCCCTTACCCTCCTCCCCTACCATGGCCATGGCCTTATGGAGTTGATCCCCACAATCGCACCTCTTGGACCCGAAGACGTCGCCCGTCAAACATTGGGAATGAACTCTCACCAGCACCTCATCCTCCGGATGAATCTGCCCCTTGACCAGGGCCAGGTGTTGAGAAGAGTCAATATCGTTTTCATAAGCGATGGCCGTAAAGGTGCCTCCGTATTCCGTTGGAAGCGTCACTGTAGCACTTCGACGCACCAGGGATTCGTTGCGCATGCGGTATTTGATTATGTCAGCGATGGTGACGATCTTCAAATGATGTCTCTTGGCAAAGATCGCTAAGTCGGGCATCCGTGACATGGTCCCATCTTCGTTCATGATCTCGCAGATTACGGCCGCCGGTTTCAATCCCGCCAACCTTGCCAGGTCCACGGATCCCTCGGTTTGCCCGGATCTAACCAATACCCCCCCCTCCCTGGCCCTGAGGGGAAAGATATGACCCGGGCTGATCAGATCCTCAGCTTTGGTCCCATCATCGATGGCGGTTAATACCGTGGTCGCCCGATCCGCTGCTGAGATGCCCGTCGTTACCCCGCATCTGGCCTCAATAGATACCGTGAAGGCCGTCTGAAATCTCGATCTATTATTGGAGACCATCATGGGCAACCTCAGCTCCTCTATCCTTTCCGGGGTAAGGGAGAGACAGATGAGACCTCTGCCGTATGTAGCCATGAAATTAATCGCCTCCGGGGTCACCTTTTCCGCTGCGATCATCAGATCTCCCTCGTTTTCCCGATCTTCCTCGTCGACCAAGATGACCATCCTTCCTTCCTTAATATCCTCAATTACCGACTTGATGCTAGCCACCATCCGATTCACCCCATCTATTTGAAGCCATGTTTGGCCAAGAAATCCATGTCCAGCCCTGATTTGGCAGCTCTTTCCTCCCCTTGCTGGCCGGATAAGAACCTCTGGACATATTTGCCGATGATATCGGTCTCGATGTTCACCTTGTCCCCCACCCTCTTCCGGCTGATGATAGTCCGTTCAGAGGTGAGGGGAATGATAGCCACGCTGAACCCATTTCCCTTGCACTCGTTTACCGTTAAGCTGACCCCGTCGATGGCTACCGACCCCTTTTCTACAATGTAAAGGAGCAGATCCTCCGATGTCCGAAACGTGATGGTGACAAAGCCCCCTTCTTCCCGTCTTCCGGTAATGGTGGCCATACCATCCACATGGCCCAATACCAAATGGCCTCCCAAACGATCCGCAGGGGTTAAGGGCCTTTCCAGATTTACGGGATCCGTGGGCTTTAGTTCCCCTAAGGTGGTACGAGCAATGGTCTCATTGGATACATCCGCGGTGAAGGTCTTCTCATTTACATCAACGACGGTTAAACAGGCCCCATTGACGGAAATACTATCACCCGCTTTAATCTCTGTCAAACCCCAGGGAGAACCGAATGCGATTCTCGTGGATGCTCCTCTCCTTTCGATTTTTGAGACTGAACCGATTGCCTCGATTAATCCCGTGAACACCTAACTTTCCCCTCTCCTTCGTCCCATGGGGGAGGCCGGTACTCCGCCCTATCGCTTTGCCTTCCCCTTCTTGGCTTCCTGTGTCCGATTTCCCAAGAGCTCCTTGAGTTCGTCCATAAATTCGTTGATATCCTTGAACTGCCGGTAAACGGAGGCAAACCTCACATAAGCAACCCCATCTAAGCTTCGGAGTTCATTGGTCACCTGCCCCCCTATGACGGTGCTTTTAACCTCCCTCTCCCCCGCCTCTTGCACCCCTTGCTCTATTCGGTTGACGATCCTTTCCAAGTGGTCAATGCTGATGGGACGTTTCTCACAAGCCTTCCTCAGGCCGCTCAAGATCTTTAGCCGGTTGAAGACCTCTCTCCTTCCGTCCTTCTTGACCACCATTGGCATGGCGTTCTCAACCCTTTCCGAGGTGGTGAAACGTCTCCCGCAATGCAAGCACTGACGACGACGCCTAATTGTCTCCTTATCCTTGCTGATCCTTGAATCAGCAACTCGACTTTCGGTGCCCGAACAAAAGGGACACTTCATGGCTTACCCTTAAACTGATCAACCTCCACGGACGACTGCTGGATGAGATCCTTGGCTAACTCATCGCAGTAACCATCCTGGTAAACGATTCTCTTAATCCCCGCATTGATGAGCATCTTGATGCAGATGGTGCACGGATAGTTAGAACAGAAGAGGGTGGCTCCTCGAATCCCAACCCCATGATAGGCCGCCTGAATGATAGCGTTCTGCTCCGCGTGGAGCCCTCGGCACAGCTCATGCCGCTCCCCCGATGGTACGGTCATCTCCTCCCGAAGGCATCCAACATCCAAACAATGGGGAATCCCCGAAGGAGCCCCGTTGTAACCCGTTGCTAATATGTTGCGGTCCTTAACCAAAACGGCCCCCACTTTTCTCCTCAGACAAGTGGACCGCTTGGCCACGAGGTTGGTGATATCCATGAAGTATTCATCCCAGGACGGACGAGACATCCCCTCTCCAGAGTTACCCAATAACCCTCAATCTCAACTGAAATCACCGGGGTTCCTTAACCCTGAGGGTTTCGACTGTCTTCGACCCAGTGGAGCTGTTCCTCACGGGCCCGGATTCCCCCAGATTCCCTCTCAACTCAAATCCGCCGTGATCATAGGCGAGGTCAATTTCCCCGTTGGAATTTGTCATCCATTAAATGTGGAAAAGATGAGAACCGCGTTGGTGCCACCAAACCCAAAGGAATTGGACATCGCGATATTGATCTCCTGCTCCCTGGATTCTTTGGGTACATAGTCGAGGTCACATTGCGGGTCGGGATTCTCCAGATTAATGGTAGGGGGGATGATCCCATCTCTCATGGCCAAGATGGTAAAAATCGCCTCTGTGCTTCCCGCTGCCCCCAAGAGATGCCCCGTCATGGATTTGGTTCCACTGATGGGGATCTTATAAGCACGGTCGGAAAATACCGTTTTAATGGCCATAGTTTCGGCGAAATCATTCAGGGAGGTTGAGGTACCATGGGCATTGATGTAATCGATTTGGTTCGGGGAGATTCCGGCATTTGCCAGGGCGAAACTCATGCACTTGGCCGCCCCCTCCCCGGAAGGCGGTGGGGCCGTTATATGGTAGGCATCTCCGTTTAATCCATACCCGATGATCTCGGCGTATATCTTTGCCCCCCGTCGCAGGGCAAAATCCAATTCCTCCAGGATAAGAACCCCTGCTCCCTCCGATACAACGAACCCGTCCCTATCTCTATCAAAGGGCCTCGAAGCCTTTTCCGGCTCATCGTTTCGGGTAGAAATGGCCTTCATCGCATTAAAACCGCCCACACATAAAGGGGTGATATTAGCTTCAGTTCCTCCCGTGATAATGGCGTCCGCGTCCCCATATTGGATGGCTCGAAATGCATCCCCGATGCAATGAGCACCCGTTGCACATGCCGTCACCACGCACGAATTTGGCCCCTTCGCCTTACAGTGGATGGCGACAAGCCCCGAGGCCATATTGGCGATCAGCTTGGGTATGAAAAATGGAGTTATCCTGTTTGGCCCCCTCTCCATAAGGACCGTGTGATATTCCTCGATGGTGGGAAGTCCCCCCAAACCCGTCCCGATGATGACCCCAACCCGTTCGCTGATGGCCTCATCGATCTCCAACCCGGAATCCTCCAACGCCATTTTCGATGCGGCAATGGCGTATTGAATAAAGAGATCCATCTTGCGAACCTCTTTCCTGTCCACGTAATCCTCCGGGTTAAAGCCCTTTATCTCCCCCGCGATCTTGGTCTGAAATTGCCCCGTATCGAAACGGGTGATCCGGCCGATCCCGGACCGCCCCTCACAGGTATTCCTCCAGGCCTCTTCAACCCCGATCCCGGTGGGAAGGACCAACCCCAATCCTGTAACGACAACCCTGCTCTTCAATACACCACCCTTTTAAATCCCTCTCGGCAGGGAGAAATGGACCCTCAAATGGCTGCCCGAGTTTACGTTACACTATGCCCCCTTGTGGGATTTGATATACTCAATAGCATCACCAACGGTCTGGATCTTCTCGGCGTCCTCATCCGTTATCTCCGTGTCGTATTCCTCCTCCAGGGCCATCACCAGCTCGACTAAATCGAGGGAATCCGCACCCAAATCGTCGATAAATTTGGCCTTCAGCGTCACCTCTTTTTCATCCACACCCAGCTGGTCAATAATGATCTCCTTGACTCGACTATCAACGGACATCTGGTCCTCACCTCCTTTACTATTCTAAATCTACATGTATATTCCACCATTTACGTTTAAGACTTGTCCCGTTATATAACTCGAGGCATCTGAAACGAGAAAATAGATGGCATTGCCCACATCCATGGGGGTGCCCAATCTGGCCATGGGAATCTGTCCCCTCAACACATCCTTCACCTTTTCCGCGAGGGCCTCCGTCATCGGGGTTTCAATATAACCGGGTGCAACAGCGTTCACATTGATTCCCCTCTGGGCATATTCCCTGGCAATGGACTTGGTCAATCCAATGATGCCCGCTTTGGATGCGGCGTAATTAGCTTGACCGGCATTTCCCATCTCTCCCACCACCGAGGCAATATTGACGATCTTCCCGCTCCTACGCTTAACCATATGTTTGACTGCCGCCTTCGTGCAGTTAAACGTCCCCTTCAGATTCACATTCAACACGGCGTCCCAATCTTCCTCTGCCATCCTCAAAAGGAGTCCATCCCGGGTGATGCCGGCGTTATTCACGAGGATGTCGATCCCACTCAATTGCTCCACTGTCTCAGCCACGATCCTCTCGGCGTCAGCAGAATTGGAGACATCGCCTTCGAGGGCAAGCCCTCTCCTGCCTGAGCCCTCGATCTCCTTGGCCGTCCCCAAAACCCCTTCCATATTGATATCCGAGACTGCCACGTCAGCACCCTTACTCGCCAAGAGAAGGGCGGTGACCTTTCCAATCCCCTGGGCCCCACCCGTAATTAAGGCCACCTTGCCTTCTAAATCCATCATAAGACTCCTTCGCTACGTGCCAGCCTTTCCCTTGCCGGCGGACTCTTTTATAATTTCCTGGCCGATGATATTCCTCTGGATCTGATTTGTTCCCTCGTATATCTGCAAAATTTTGGCGTCCCGCATCATCTTCTCAACGGGATATTCCCTCATGAAGCCGTATCCACCGAAGATTTGCACGGCATCGACCGTCACCTTCATTGCCACGTCTGAGGCGAAAAGCTTTGTCATCCCCGAAACCTTCGAGATATCCCTTGGATTGCTGTCAACGAACCTGGCAACTGAGTAAACGAGGGCGCGTGCAGCCTCTATTTGGGTCGCCATATCCGCAAGCATATGTTGAATCGCCTGGAAGGAGATAATCTTACGCTCGAATTGAACCCTTTCCCGGGCATACTGGACGGCGGAGTCCAACGCCCCCTGAGCCAAACCCACACCTTGGGCCCCAATTCCCGGGCGAGTCTTGTCGAAGGTCTTCATGGTGACGATAAACCCCATCCCCTCGCGGCCAATAAGGTTCTCCTTTGGGACCCGGCAGTCCTGGAAGATGAGCTCCCGAGTTGCCGAAGCCCGAATACCCAGTTTCTTCTCCTTCTTGCCGAACTCGAACCCCGGGGTCCCCTTTTCCACGATGATTGCGCTGGCCCCCCTGGCGCCTCGTGACCGATCCGTCATGGCAATGATGGAGTAGATTTCCGCTTCCCCTCCATTGGTGATCCACTGTTTCGTTCCATTCAATATGTACGAATCCCCGTCTCGGGTTGCCGTCGTCTGGATAGCGCCAGCATCGCTTCCGGCATTGGCTTCGGTCAGACCGAAGGCGGCAAGCCGCTTCCCCGTGCCGATGTCTGGGAGATAGGTCCTTTTCTGTTCGTCATTGCCGTGCATCAAAATGGGATAAGCCCCCAGCCCGCTTCCGGCATAACTCACGGAAATACCGACACAGGCCCAGCTCAATTGTTCAACCGCCAGACAGTTCTCAAAAACCCCGCCGCCAAATCCCCCATATTCCTCGGGAAGGTAGACCCCGAAAAGGCCAGCATCAGCGCATACCTTCATAATCTCCCACGGGAACTCCTCCTTTTCATCCAACTCCGCCCTCACCGGGACCACTTTTTCCACCGCGATCTTTCTGGCCAAATCCCTTATCATCTGTTGTTCTTCGGTCAAAAAGTAATCCAACTCGAGCCCTCCTCAATCAATGGATGATCTTCTCCTTAATCTGATCCAATATCTTCATGACATTCTTCTGGCCCACTCTCAACAATTCTCGCCTCTTGCCGAGTTCCTCTACCAGTTGTTGATTGAATCCCTTTTCTGCGAGCTTGAGGCCCACCATAACCGCATTCATAATGGCCTTCGCCGATGAGCTCCCATGGCATATCAAACATATTCCATTGATCCCTAAGAGGGGAGCACCTCCATACTCAGAATAGTCCACCCTCTTCTTTACGTTTGCAAAAGTCCCCTTGATCAAAAGATAGCCGACCTTCGCCCTGAGGCTCTTTTTGATCTCACTCTTTAGGATCGTCCCGATTGCCTCAGCCAACCCCTCGCTGGTCTTCAAGGCGACGTTTCCCACAAAGCCATCGCACACGACTACATCTGCATTCCCATTACAAATATCCCTCCCCTCGACATATCCGGCATAGTTCAAGCGGGTTTGTTTCAGAATAGCGTGGGTTTCCCTCGTCAACTCGTTCCCCTTCCTCTCTTCCGTCCCATTGCTCAGAAGACCTATTCGGGGGTTCTCCTTTCCCAGCACCAGCTTCGCATAAACACTGCCCATGATGGCAAATTGAATAAGGTGGACGGGCTTGCAGTCCACATTTCCACCGGCGTCCAACAGAATAGTGGTCCCCTCTGAGGTCGGGTGAAACGTCGCGATGGCAGGCCTTTCCACCCCTTCCAATTTCTTCAGGATAAACATGGCAAAGGCCATAGCCGCACCGGAGTTTCCAGCGCTGACTGCGGCATGGGCTTCACCCTCTTTAACGAGGCCCAAAGCGACCTTGATGGAGGATTCCCTGTTCTGCCTCACTACCAGGGAGGGAGATTCATGCATTCCCACTACATGAGGGGCATGGTAGACGGATAAGGATAGGCCGGAGGTATCGTGTTTTTTCAATTCGCCATACACCCGCTCCTCATCCCCTACCAAAATGACTTTGGCGCCATGATTGCGAGCGGCCATGACGGCTCCTTCTACTATCGCCTGCGGTGCCTGCTCGCCCCCCATGGCATCCACGGCTATCTGCATATAAGCACCTGTGATCCTCTCGGCAAAGCCGGATAAAACTCAGCTCCCAATCAATGCGTCCGTCAACGAATTGATGATTCGATGAGCTTAGGTTTCCTCTTCTTCAAAAATCTCTTCCCCCTTGTAGGTCCCACAATGAGGACAGACGCGATGGGGGAGTTTTGGTTCATTACATTGAGGGCATAAGGATAGACTGGGGGATATCAACTTCTTGTGGGTCCTACGCTTATCCCTCCGTGATTTGGACCACCTTCTCTTCGGGACTGCCATTGGTTCAATGCCCTTTCTGTCCCCGCCCGATCTTAAGACCCTTCAGCGGGGCAAACCGCTCATCGAAAACCTCCCCTTTGCATGAACAACTTCCGCGATTGAGGTCTTCCCCACAGGTGGGACATAATCCCTTACAAGAGGGATTGCATAACGGCTTATATGGGATGTCAAGAAGAATTTGTTCCCGAACGATCGCCGAGAGGTCAATTTCACCTTCGTAATAGTAGCTCGACCTCAGGTCTTCCGTATTGAGCTCTTCTTCCTGGGGGAGGGTTTCATCTTCGAAGGGAAATAACGTGACTTCGCAGCGAGAATCGAGAGGGAAACGAAAGTCCTCCAGACATCGACTACACCGGAGGATTAATTCCGTCTCTATCTGCCCCCCTATCAAAATGGCCTTGCCCGATTTATTGATCATCAAGTGACCCCGGACGGCTTTGTCCAAGGAAAAATTGATATGGGGTAGTTGGACGAGGAGCTCCTTTAGGTGCGCCTCTTCCTCAAGCAATTGGATCTGTATCCCTTCTTCCGGTATATCTTCTATCTTCAGCTTAGTCATGATGGGACCATACCCCGAGAATCTCGTCCCATAGCGATTGAAGTTCCCATGGCAATTCGAAACATCGATTTAAATCATGTAAATATATAGAAATTTCCCTTTTTGTCAAGGGCAAATCTCCACTCGTAAGCACCTCTTTTCCCGTAATAGGCACTCACGCAGCATATCCTGCATGCTCGTTGTACCGTTCATGCCAATAGGTACCCCATTCCCCATCGAGCTTTAGGAATCTCGGTTTGAGAACAGGATTGACCCTTCTCCTATACCAACGTCTCCCACGTTTCTTAAACCTCCGAGCCACCGCACTATCCTCCGTCTTCTCCACCGGCCCCGTCCCACACCCCTCCACCTTCGCAATATTCCCAGTCCAATCCAGACTGCATGCCTCCCTCAACGACAACCGCTTTACAGACTCTTGTGCCCGGATACGGTGCACAAGCTGATGCGGGCTTGGTGGGTAAACCCCAACAACAGGAGATGGGAGACTGAGAGGAAACACGAAGCCCAGGGAGGATGCCTGACGAGCCTAAACCAGCCTACTACGCGGTGTCTCTGCACCCGAAGGGGGACACCCTTATTTTGCGCTTAAGGGAACATTTTCACATTACCCAAACAATTCCAAATCCATCCAGTAATTAAAAGAAAAAATTAGCTGGCCCCTCTCTACCATAAGATCCCTTATCGAAGCATGCCCAGGAATATCCCGGCCACTAGGGAGGTACCGATGGCACCAGCCATGTTAGGACCTAGGGCGTGCATGAGAAGATAGTTCTGGGGATTTGCTTTCTGTCCTTCCCTCTGGGCAACCCGCGCTGCCATAGGTATTGCGGAAACCCCTGCCGCACCAATGATCGGATTTATTTTTTCCTTTAAAAATAAATTAACAAACTTAGCTGTCAACAAACCTCCGGCGGTAGAAACAACAAAGGCAAGAACGGCCAAACCAATGATCACTACAGTTCGAAGTTTGAAGAAAACCTGGGCGGGCATGAGTGCCCCAACACACACACCCAAGAGAATGATGAGGATGTCGTTCATGATGCTTCCAGCATGGGCAAGCCGGTCCGTTACGCCACTCACTCGCAATAAATTACCGAACATGAGCATGCCGACCAGAGGGGCACATTTAGGAACAAGCAGAGCTGCTAAGATGAAAACGACTATCGGAAAAAGGACCAGCTCTAATTGGGAGACTTTTCGTATCTGTGGTTTCATAAATATAAAGCGCTCTTTTTTTGTAGTGAGTAACCTGATGACCAGTGGTTGCAGAATAGGCACGAGCGCCATGTACGAATATGCTATCATGGTAATGGGTCCGAGTAGTATAGGGGCCAAAGCTACAGCGAGATAGACCGTCGGCGGACCATCCGAACCACCAATCATCCCAACACATACCGCTTCATTGATGGTGAACATGCCACTAATATAAGCAATCAGAAAAACGACAAATACGCCGAGTTGGGCCGTCGCCCCAAATATAAGGGATATGGGACGAGCTATGGTGGGACTAAAGTCCATGAGTGTCCCAACGCCTAAGAAAATAAGCAAGGGGATGATTTCAGTGTTCAATCCATAATAATAGATAAGGTTCAGCACTCCGATCTCTCCCTCAGCTATTTCCTCAATCCCCCCCAGTGCCGGTAACCCTTCTGCAGTATAGGTCATGATGCCGGCAATTGGCAGGTTGACCATAAAAACACCAAACCCTATTGTCACCAATAGGAGAGGTTCCATCTTCCTGGCAATCCCAATATAAATGAGCACTGCTCCGATGAAAAGCATAACGACATTGCCTAAGGTCAATAATCCCAAAGCACTCTCATATAATCCAAACATACAATCTCCTTTCCTCGTTAGCTGTCACTGGAAAATGTCGTTGTAAACTCAATCATGTCAACAAGAAAACTTGCCTCAGATTATCAAATGTGCCCGTTTTTATATCAAGACCTCGAACATAACGGAAGTCTCAGTCAATATCGATTCGCTGGTGGCGGAAGCATACATTTGCAGATTGGCTCTTCAGAAAAGCACAATAATCCTACCAATGCGTTGGTTCAACCCGACAGTACATTAAACTGGCAGAGGATGCAGTAAACATTATCTTGCTATTCTAGCATTAAGGGCCCTAGACCATTGACAATCGTTCTATGGTTGTTCTTCACATATGTAAGCATGGCTTAATATGGGTGACAAGGGAGCGGTTACAATGGAGGGACAGCATCTATCTGGATATATTTTTACGTCATATACCACCGCCTTTCGAGTGTCATCATATTCCTGATAAGGTTTTGAGCCCTAATGATTGAAGACTATTTTATTTGGTTTTTTCAACTCTTTTGATGCACAAGCTCATAACCCAGATCAGTACAGAAACCATTATCATAACCAAAATGTTAATACCATAACCAGCCGCTGAAACTAAAAATGCCAATTTTGTATCTATCATTTTTGGCTCCTCATTATAACATGAAAAGTTTCTCGGATTAATTGTTCCTATGCATATCAGAATCAAAATGTGGGTGCTCTATGGTAAATGACCCCCAGGCCTTTCAAAACTAAGTCCATCGATTCATAAATTCGATAACGAATTTATTTAGACTTCGGCTGAGTGACTCGACATGAGCCTTCGACCCGAGCTCAGGCCGAGGGGCTCGTCAACATGTCTCAGTCGCAGCCCTCAGGACTTAGTGCTGAGTAAGCAAATACGTAAACTTAACATCTTTAAATACGTTACAGTAGTTGCGAATCGAAGCACTGAGCGATTTATGGCTGAGGCTATCATTGAAGCTACGAGCCGCAGCTGAATGATAAGAATTCCTCTTTGGCCAAATTGATATATAACCATAATACAAGTTACCCTCTGTGTCAAATGAAACAGGCTGCAAGTAGTGTATCTTGATGTGTGTCAGGGAAGAAAATGGGGTACCACCTTAATGGACACACCAACAGAAAAAAGGAGGTATCCCATGGAAAAGACGTTGGTGATTACCAGTTTGCCGCAGGCGTTTGAAATGGTCAAGCAGATGAATCTTTCAGGGGGTGAGTGGGAGTCAGACTATAGGGTAGCTGGCTGGCAGGCCTTGCAGGGGATTCTCGAGGAGCAGATGCGGGACCGGATTGACCGTCACCTGGAGGAGGTGGCGCATCGTGGGGAGGCAGATAGGCGAAATGGGAGTTTTTCGCGGCATCTTTGGACCGAGTTGAAGGATATTGAGCTTCATGTGGCACGCAGTCGGTGCACCAGTGCAGTGGGGGTTGTCCGGGCCTATGCGCGAAGGATTCTTGCTTATGGCTACAGCTCAGGACCACCAACGCAATTGAGCGGCGGTTTCGGGAGGTGAGGAGGCGGACACGGCCTATGGGGGTTTTCTCAGACCGAACAAACATGGAGAGGATATTGTATTCGGTGTTCAGCTACGAAAACCTAAGGCAAGGAATCAGTACCCCCTTTCTTACTCTGACACAAAACTCTTGACGTTACCTCAAAAACGATTACAGTCTTCTTTTGGCTTCCGGCCTCCTTACGAGTTCGACGTTATGGTAACATTGATGGCTTCGTAAAAAGTCCAACTGCCATTCGACAGGCTCATGGCCCTGAGCAAAGCCGAAGGGCCGTTCGACAAGCCGTTCGACAAGCTCACGGCCCTGAGCAAGGTCGAAGGACTCACGGTCCTGAGCAAGGTCGAAGGACTCACGGCCTTGAGCAAAGCCGAAAGGCTGCGTTGCACTGCATCCCCTGCCCTGTTAAATTGAAGGCAGCCATATCAAGAGATATGGGATAGAGGAGCTGCTTGAAAACAGTAACATCAAACAAAGAAAATATTTAACAGGGTGAATCACTGCAGCGTACTGTAAGTACGCCTCATTCCTCAGGGTTTGCGCGCCTTGAATTTGGAGCTTTTTACTTTGCCATCGAATTTTGACTTTTTACGAGATCATCAACATTAACCCAAAATACCTGTCAAAGTGCCCTCATTACAACACTTTGATCTATCAGGAATATAGGCAGGTGCAACCATGAAGGCGGAAGGATTTTTACACGGGCAGCCCATCTATATCTTCTTACTATGGCTGGTGGCCTTTTGCTTCAGGAGTTCCGGTGGTATAATATATATCGTTTTCCTCAATGAGGAGGTAAAGATCCTTATCGGGTCGGCCGGTGTTTCCGTCGTCCCCATGGCCGCGAGGGTCTCCCAAAGGGTGGGTCAACAGGTTGATGCATGCCATGGGGCCTAACGGTGCCGGTGTTATCGGTACGGCTGCGGCGGCGGAATAGTTCCTATCAATTCTAAGGTGAGGAGGGTAGTAAGCATGACAAAAACACAACCTAAGAATCCAGTAAAGATTACGGACTTGACCTTCCGGGATGGTCACCAGTCCCTTTTGGCAACCCGCTTGAGAACAGAGGACATGGTCCCCATCGCCGAGGAGATGGATAAGGCGGGTTTCTACTCCATGGAGGTATGGGGGGGAGCGACCTTCGATGTCCCCCATCGATTTCTGGGCGAGGACCCCTGGGAGCGACCCCGAATCTTGAAAAAACTGATGCCCAACACTCCCTTTATGATGTTACTGCGAGGGCAGAACCTCGTGGCCTACCGAAACTACCCCGACGATGTGGTCGAGGCCTTCATCGAGAATGCGGCTGAGGTGGGAATCGATATATTCCGGTGTTTCGATGCCGTCAACGATGAGCGCAACTTTGAGACGGCCTTTAGGGTAATCAAAAAGTGCGGCAAACATATCCAGGGGTCTATCTGCTACTCCCTGACGGAGCGAAAGATGGGGGGACCTGTATACACCCTTCAGTACTACCTGGAAAAGGCCCGCATCATCGAGGACATGGGAGCGGACAGCCTCTGCATCAAGGACATGGCCTGTCTCTTGGCTCCCGATGACGCTTATACCCTCGTCAAAGCCCTCAAGGAAACGGTGAAGATCCCCATTCAGCTCCACACCCATTACACCAGTGGGTTTGGGTCCATGTCGTGCCTGAAGGCCGCCGAGGCCGGAGTGGACGTCATCGATACGGCGTTGGCACCCTTTGCCATGCGGTCGGCCGCGCCAGCCGTTGAGCCCATGGTGGTGACCCTGGAGGGGACTGACCGGGATACGGGATTGGACCTCAGGCACCTGATGAAACTGGGCGAGTATTTCGAATCCATCGCCCCCAAGTATCGGGATTTTTACGCCCAGACCAAGATGGCGGTGATCGATACCGGGGTTCTCGTCCACCAGGTCCCGGGCGGGATGATCTCCAACATGGTGAGCCAACTCAAGGAGCAGAAAGCCTTGCACCGTTTAGATGAAGTCCACGAGGAGCTTCCCAAAACCCGGAAGGATTTGGGATACCCCCCTCTTGTCACCCCCACCTCCCAGATCGTGGGCGTTCAAGCCGTCTTAAACGTCCTCTTCGGTCGCTATAAATGGATTGCCGAGGAGACCAAAGCCTACGTCTATGGACTCTACGGCAAGCCCCCGGTGCCTATTTCCGAGGAGATTCAGAAGACTATCCTCAAGGGGTATAAAAGAGGTGAAACGCCCATCACCTGTCGGCCCGCCGATATTTTGGAGCCGGAACTGGAGAAGGCCAAAGAGGCAACGAAGGATATCGCTAAGAACATTCAGGATGTCCTCATTTACGCTCTTTACCCCACCACAGGGATGCAATTTCTTAAATGGAAGTACGGGGTCGAGCCGATGCCCGAAAAGCTCAAACCCAAAACGATGGAGGACATAAAGAAGGAGGATGAATTCATCGAGAAGGCCAAACGGGGTGAATTAGTAGAAGCCCAAAAGGCCGCATGAACTCTGCTGGTATGCTCCCTTCCATAGTAGGCGGAAGAGGAGAACCAGAGATAACTTTCAAGGGGATAGGTAAACCTATCCCCTTTTTCTGTTCGTTGAACGTCTCAACCGAAAGGGAACTAATATTCCCTCTCATCCATAGTTTCATAGCCGTATATCAATGGGCGGAGGTTCCCCTCATCCAAATAGACATTGCACTTGGGGCATAGAGGACGAACCCTTCCACCCTCACTGAAGACGTATCTTACCTCCGTGCTGCAAACCGGACACACTTTCTTTCCGAAAGACATAACCTGCCTCCTCAATCAATTTCGCCCCGGTTTACTCGTCTATCATTTTCCATGCCAAGAGCCTGCGAAAAGGCGTGAATAGGAAAATCACAAAAAACCCCCCTTAATCATTGACATTGTGAGCTTTGGGGCGTCAATGCTTTTTCATGTCCCTACTCCCAGGAAGGGGAAAAGTGACGATTATTGGTAAAGGGAATGGCAAAAATTGCCATACCAGAAGATCGCCTTTTCCCCTCAGTTCGATGCCCGTGGTGTGGCTCTTTCCGGGCTGGCAGGCTTCAACGCGGGCCGGGGAAACGGCGGAAAATACAACCCTCTTTAACCCTCTCAAGGATTGATCTCCTCCCTCCTTTCGGCTGAGCCCTTCGGTCTGAGCGTTCGACCGAGACATGTCGACGAGCTCCCTTCGGGTCTGCCCTCGGCCATGAGCTCGGGCCGAATGGAGCCTCAGGGTCGAAGACTCACGATGAAGCCTGCTCACTTCTCCAGCAGATTACGCTCAGGAACAACGGTGTTATCCAGAAACTCGCGAAAACTGGTTAACGTTGC
>JAQYWG010000459.1 GCA_030145085.1 Thermodesulfobacteriota bacterium | reverse complement strand
CCGACCGAGCCACAGAGTAGCCAAATATCTTACCAGCCACGGTTACAAGGTGATTCCGGTCAATCCGGATGCACAAGAGATACTAGGTACAAGGAGCTACTCTGATATGAGCTCTATTCCCGAACCTGTAGAGATAGTAGATATATTCCGAAGATCACAAGAGGTGATGCCTATTGTGGATGAGGCAATCAAGATCGGGGCTAAGGTCGTGTGGATGCAGGAAGGAGTTATTAATGAGGAAGCGGCATTGAGGGCTCAAGATGCAGGCCTCCTGGTGGTCATGGATCGTTGTATGCTTAAGGAGCATAAGCGTCTGAGTAAAACGCACGATTGATTATTCCTTAACAGCACCTGACTCCGACGCTGCCTCTCGGCCATGAGACATGTCGACGAGCTCATGTCGAGTCGCTCAAGGCCGAATGGCACTTCAGGATTATTCATGTATTGGGCCCGCCCTGGCGCGACGAAGCTTCTGTCATATGGTATAATCGCTCTATTATTTCTATGCTTAGCTATAAAATATCATGTC
>JAQYWG010000458.1 GCA_030145085.1 Thermodesulfobacteriota bacterium | reverse complement strand
GCAGTTCTTTGTTTTTTATATTTTGCTCCCTTGTTCGCAAAAGTTTGTTCCCGGCCCGGGTCTACACGTCGCATGTTTCCACGGCCTGGATGAGGGACTGCACCGCGTCTCGCGTGGGACTATACTCGTGGGCCACATACCCCTCATACCCGGTCTCGACAATCGCTCTCATGACCGCCGGGTAGTAAATCTCCTGGTTCTCGTCGAGCTCGTGACGGCCGGGCACTCCTGCGGTATGGAAGTGGCCGATGTAGTCGATGTTCTTACGGATAGTCGCAATCAGGTCGCCCTCCATAATCTGCATGTGGTAAATGTCGTAGAGCATCTTGAAGCGCGGTGAATTCACGCGCCGGCACAGCTCGAAGCCCCACTCGGATTTATCGCACATATAGCCGGGGTGATTGACTTTGCTGTTGAGCAGCTCCATGCAGATAGTCACGCCGTGGTCCTCTGCAATCTTGACCGCTTCCCTGAGGATAACATGGCAGTTGTCCATACCTTCATCGTCGTCGATTCCCTTCCGGTCGCC
>JAQYWG010000457.1 GCA_030145085.1 Thermodesulfobacteriota bacterium | reverse complement strand
AAATGCCCGTGAAATGTATGCGTAGCTGCGTCGATACGCCAACCCAAGTCCAGGCCCTTTACGGAATAATTTCGTTGTCCCTAAGTCCATCGATCCATAAATTCGATAACGAATTTATTTACTCAGGACTTAGTGCTGAGTGAGCATTTGATCTGCTCTGATTCATCAAAATACGTAACCGTATTTGCGAATCGAAGGACTAAGGAAAGCCAGGATGGTCTTTTTCATCTCTGAGAGAGGTAACAAATTACTTACCACTAAAGGAAATCGGTGATGTAGGGATTTGTCCCCTTTTCGCGGGCCAGGGTGGAAGAAGGGGCATCGCCATAATCATGCCCGGGCCATACCCTGGTTTCTGGCGGCAATGAAATGAGTTTTCTTAGCGAAGCCAGTAGGGTGTCAAGAGATCCTCCCTTAAGGTCTGTCCTCCCCACGGCCCCAACAAAGAGCGTATCACCAGTGAAAAGATTCCCCTCTCCATAAAGGCATATGGAGCCGGGCGTATGACCCGGGGTGTGGATTACCTTTAA
>JAQYWG010000456.1 GCA_030145085.1 Thermodesulfobacteriota bacterium | reverse complement strand
CACTTAACATTATATATTAAGCGGACTCTCCTTTTCTAAGAGCGGGACGTCCTTAAATAATTCAGCTTAGCGCCACTATTGAACCCAAACACAATACCCAGAAATTTATCGAAATATTGAAGGACGTTATATATTAACAAATCAAAGGGTTACACTCCTAAGGATAACATAGAAAAAAATTATTTAATAGCTACCAAAAAAAGAAACCTCCTGTTAAGAAATACGTGCACATAAGAAAACGTATAACTCAAAACAGGAGGTCTCATATGAACCAGGTCCCTCAAAACACTTACTAGCATTTGATCAGATACCCGGCCCAGGAAATCTCGATTTAACTCGATTTAAAAAGTCTCGATTTAATCTGACATCTAGTCATAGAATGTGAATAGCGAGAAAGAAGATGGTTCTTAAATATTTCCAACGCTCATCATCAGAATGAAGGATGGCTCAAGATTGTCGATAACATCTTGAAACATGCGGTTGGTAAGGGTTCAGATTCGATCATATAAGACTTCTACGGAGGTCCTTATTTTA
>JAQYWG010000455.1 GCA_030145085.1 Thermodesulfobacteriota bacterium | reverse complement strand
TGAGGTGATCAAGCGCATGGCGAAGAGATTTGGGCAAGGGGCAGTGGTTGTTACCTCAGACCGGGAGGTGGTCCGTTTCGCCGAAACGGTTGGAGCCACGGCCGTTTCCTCGGAGGAGTTCGAGGGCAGAATGGGCATGGCGGTGATAATGGAGGAGAAAGGAGTGGATACGGAAGAGGCGGAAAGGGGGATAGTGAGAAGGGGGACGAAGAAAAAAGGGCCGGCCCGGAGGCCTTCCAAGAACAGGAGACGCGCGATTGAGCGATTAAAGAAGTTGTAATCCTCTTTGGGAAACCCAAATCCTAAAAAGGATTCACTCTTTAGAAAATAAACACTTGAATCCTTGAATCCTCGAATCCTTGACCCCTTTCTACCACCTCATTGGGATAAGACCCAGAAATATTCATGTCGTCACATATAGCTTCCTTTGTTGGGACTAAACAGATTCAGCAACCCGAATCGATATCAGTATCAGTGCAGGTATAAGCATAGTCCTTGATGCCGTACTTTTCATAAGCTGCTTCTAATGCCCTAC
>JAQYWG010000454.1 GCA_030145085.1 Thermodesulfobacteriota bacterium | reverse complement strand
GGAGAGCCTGGCAAAAGCAACGAGCACTCCCAAAAGCAGGGCGATGGGGACTATTAAAAAGAGGGAAGAGGGAAAGAAATAGATGAGAAGCTTGCCGATGTCAAAGAGGCTAACCCCTTTGTTGACGAGAAGGTCCGTAAGGTAAAGCGTCTTTCCCATCATGAAGACAACGGAAAAGATGAGCAAACCAATGAGAAAAGGACCGAGTATTTCTTTAGATAGATAGGTATGAATGGTTTTTTTCATTATCTTCGCATTCTATGGGTAAGCACTTTCTCTGTCAAGAAGGGGATTTCCGTGGACAAACGTGCTAATAATGGGACGTTGTTGAAAAATGACACTTTGCGGGGTCACCGATTTGTGATAAAAGGAAGTTATGCCTCGTCAAGCCAGATTAGATGCCCCTGGGACTCTTCACCATGTGATGATTCGGGGGATAGATGGTCTCCGGATATTTCGGGGGAAGAGCGGGACGCTCGTGAAATATTGACATTTGGTTCAGGTTGTGGCATACAGCGGAGAATACGCATAGACGCT
>JAQYWG010000453.1 GCA_030145085.1 Thermodesulfobacteriota bacterium | reverse complement strand
TATCCCATATGGAAAAATCCCAGCTAAGATCCCTTAAAAGAGAGATGCAAATAATCTTCCAAGACCCTTACTCCTCACTCAATCCTCGTATGACCGTGAATCAGATCATCAGTGATCCCATGGAGATCCACGGGGTGTATAAAGGCCACGAGAGAAAGGATCGGATCGCATATTTACTAGAAAAAGTTGGCCTCACCCCTGAACAAGGCCGGCGATATCCCCATGAGTTCAGTGGCGGGCAGCGGCAAAGGATCGGGGTCGCCAGGGCCTTGGCCCTGAACCCCCAGCTCATCATCGGGGATGAACCTGTCTCGGCCCTGGATGTCTCCATCCAGGCCCAGATTATCAATCTCCTGATTGACCTGCAGGAAGAGTTTCAACTTTCTTACATCATTATTGCCCATGACCTAGCGGTGGTGGAATATATCTGCGATCGCATTGCCGTAATGTATCTGGGGAAAATTGTGGAGATGGCTTCCTATAGTGATATTTACACCAATCCAAAACATCCCTATACCCAGGCCTTAATGTCAGCTATTCCAG
>JAQYWG010000452.1 GCA_030145085.1 Thermodesulfobacteriota bacterium | reverse complement strand
ATCTTAACGATATTTCTCTCCACCGCATCCATATAAAGCAAGAGGGCGGGTGTATCGATTTCCGACTTATGTCTGCCAATGAGATAGTCGTCAAACATGTCTTATCCCCTCCTGTTCTTCTTTGATGAAACCCTCCTGGCGCCGGAAATGAAATCTCATTTTTAATTGTGCCCCTTGACCCCGCTTACAAGGCGGGGCTTGCGGGGCACGTCCGGCCAAAAAAGCTTCGGCCCATTTCGATTCATGATTATCGACCTTCATAGCTCATATCAAGGCCTGACACTGATTCTCTCCCTAATAAATCCTGTGCTCGGTGTTGACTGTTGAATCTGGTCCCCTAGTTGTCGACTAGACCACCATAAGTAGCCCCACTGGGCAGCTATGGCGGCAGTTAGCGCAATGGCGGCGATTATGGTGCCGGGTGTCAGTGGTAGCAATGTTCGCGCGCCGAGTATGACGGTGGCTAGCACAACCAAGTTGAGCCCCACGGCTTGGGTGATGGTACGCGTTTGCCTGAAATATACTAACAGTCCGCGCCGCCATGAG
>JAQYWG010000451.1 GCA_030145085.1 Thermodesulfobacteriota bacterium | reverse complement strand
AATAAAATTTCCTTGAAATCGTCTTTGGTCAGTGCCTGTAGCTCAACCCTAAGAGGGAATCGACCCTGAAGCTCAGGAATCAGATCCGCAGGTTTGCTCATATGAAAGGCCCCGGCGGCGATAAAGAGGATGTGGGATGTATCGATCATCCCATGACGCGTATGGACCTTTGACCCCTCGACGATCGGCAGAATATCCCGCTGGACCCCTTCCCGCGATACGTCTGCCCCGAATCGGTTGTCCTTGGATGCGATCTTATCGATTTCATCGAGAAAAATAATGCCCATTTCTTCTACGCGCTGCTTGGCCATCTCGACAACGCGATCCATGTCAATAAGCTTGTCCATCTCATCAGCCAGAAGTATCTCCCTGGCTTGTTTGACGGAAACGCTCTTGCGCTTTTTCTTGTTGCCAAACAGGTTTGTCAGATTACCCAGATTTATGTCCATCTCTTCGAAGTTAGTTCCTGAGAATACTTGCATAGAGGGAAAAGCCTTCTTGGCAATATCAACCTCGACTTTGTGTTCCTCGAGAAGTCCATCTCGGA
>JAQYWG010000450.1 GCA_030145085.1 Thermodesulfobacteriota bacterium | reverse complement strand
TGGCTGTAAAACCAGGAGCAGGCCTTAACTTTGCAGGCGCCCCCCAGCTCCTCAAGCTTGTCTATTATCTTCTGGGCCTCTTCCTCCAGTTTATTGGTTAGCCACTCCACATAGTATGAGCCCCCCAGAGGATCAACGACATCCGTCACCCCTGTCTCGTGCTCTAGGATCTGTGCCGTTCTCAGGGAGAGTATCTGGGCAAACTCCGATGGCGTTGCCAGAGGTTCATCAAAGGTCTGTATGGACAAAGACTGAGCTCCTCCCAGAATCGCTGCCAGGCCGTGGAAACCAGCCCTAACAAGGTTATTCAAAGGCTGTTGCGCTGTCATGGCTGGGCCATACGTTTGAACTCCTGCCCTCAACCTCCATGACCGGGGATCCTTAGCGCCGAATTTCTCTCTCATCACCCTGGCCCACATTCGCCGCATCGCCCTGAACTTGGCTATCTCTTCAAAGAAATCGCTGCCGGCGTTGACGTAGAACTGTATCCTGGGGCCAACGCGGTCGATATCTATACCCCTCTCCTGCACCACCCTGACCCCGTCCA
>JAQYWG010000044.1 GCA_030145085.1 Thermodesulfobacteriota bacterium | reverse complement strand
CTTGGCACCCTGTCGGAAGAGGTACCTAAGAAGATTGACTTGATTTTTGCATCTGCTAATATGTGTGGGAACCCTGTTGATCTATAGCTAGAAATTGGCCGGAGTGAAAGCCGAGGTGGGTGTGAGTCCGTTCTTCCGAATTGAAGGATGGGCTTTTTATTAATTCACGGAAGAAGCATAGACCTGAAAAACAGATACTTAGGGACGTCGTAATAGGTTTTTACTTATGACCCCATCGATTGAGATTCTATCCTGAAGGAGGTAAATCATGCGAATTGCAGTCTTTGGTACGGGTGCAGTGGGTGGTTATTTTGGTGGTCGACTAGCCCAGGCTGGAGAGGATGTCGTTTTCATCGCCCGCGGGGAGCATCTGCGAGCTATGCTAACGCATGGTCTGCAGGTGGATAGCATAAAAGGTGACTTTGTGGTGAAGCCAGTGCAAGCGACGGACGATCCGGCTAAAGCGGGAATAGCGGATGTGGTCTTGGTAGGAGCGAAGGCCTGGCAGGTGCCAGAGGCGGCGGAGGCCATGCGTCCACTGGTCGGACCGGAGACGTTTATCCTGCCGTTGCAAAACGGACTTGAGGCGCCGGCTCAGTTAGCCGCAGTATTGGGCGACCAGCATGTCCTGGGTGGCTTATGTGGGCTTTACTGTTATGTTGCGGGGCTAGGTCATATTCGCCATGCAGGGACAGAGCCTTTCGTGAAGTTCGGAGAGATGGACAAGCGTCCCAGCCAGCGGGTTGAACAACTGCGTGAGACCTTTATCCGAGCGGGAGTTAACGCAGAAATCCCGCCGGACATCCAAGTTGCCTTGTGGATGAAGTTCCTGTTTATTGCAGTATGGAGTGGGCTGGGCGCGGTGACGGGTGCCCCAGTAGGGATATGGCGTAGCCTACCAGAGACGCGCCAGATGGCAGAACAGGGACTGCGTGAGATTGTTGCCGTGGCGCGGGCACGAGATATTACTTTGCCAAAAGACGCCATGGGAACGACAATGGCCATGTTTGATGGGTTGTCGCCACAGTCAACTACCTCCATGCAGCGAGATGTTATGGAGGGACGGCCCTCGGAACTTGAGGCACAGATTGGGGCGGTGGTGCGCTTTGGGCAGGAAGCTGATGTGGCAACCCCACTGCACACATTTATCTATCACAGTTTGTTACCCATGGAGTTACGAGCGCGAGGTCAGTTACAGTTCCCAGAATAGATCTCCGAAGATAGGGAGACAAAGGCGACGCTTACAACCGCTTCTGCTGCTGATTGTTGAAGGATTGAAGGAGAGAGTTCCCCATTTCCGGGTGGGAACCGCAGCTATCCAACCATCCTCCCACATCTCTGGACTTGGGCAATCATAAAAGTCGACCAAAATAACATCCCTATCTCGAATACAAGATGAATCAGCTTATTTGGAGTCATTGCCGATCATGATAGATTTCTATCGAAATTCGATAGTTCTGGCCAGGGTGGTCACTATCGAATACAGTTTCTTAGAAGAAAGGTAAAGCACCGCGCCCTTTACCTAGTCGGGTGCATCCTGCTTGTGAAAGTCGAATAACCTCGGTTCTGGTCGCGACTTCTAAAGGTATTTCCAGCATTTTTGGATGTGCTTATCCGCGAGCTTTCCCGTGAACAAGCTCACCATGACGGCCAGGATAAATGAAATGGGCAGGGCGATAAACTGGGCGTCGATCACCGTCCAGGGAAAACCGGCCAAGGTTGACCTTCCGAAGAGGTGTTTGGCAATACCCAGGGCATGGGCCTCTTTGGCATGGAAAAACCCCATCCAGATCATGCTGGCGATGAACCCCCCTAAGATGCTGGTAACCGCACCAGCCCTGGTCATCCCCTTCCAATAGAGGCCGAAGACAAAGGAGGGGAGGAACGTGGCACCGCAGAGGCCAAAGAAGATGGCTGTAGCTACGGCAATCATGTTTGGGGAAAAGATCAAGGAGAAGATGATACACAACAAAATGCTCAGGGCGATGCCCAACCGGGTGACGAAGACCGTCCTCTCCCCGCGCTCGATCATCTCGCCCCCGATTCCCTTCTCGAAGAAGTCCCGGCCCAGGGAGGTCCCTCCTGCGTGATATTGGGAGCTCAGGGTCGACATGGATGCGGCCAGCATGGCTAAAAGGAATAGGGTTCCGAACCAACTCGGCATGATCTTTCCTATATAGAGGGGAATCACCTTATCGATATTCCCCCCCGCCATGGCCAGTGAAATCTTTCCGAATGCCTTGTAAAAAATGACGTTGGTGAGACTGCCAACGGTGAAGGCAATCCCCGTCATGGCCAAGATGAAAATGGACCCGAACAGGACGGCCCGGTTTAATTCCCGGTCCCGCTTTACCGTCATAAAGCGGACGACCAGTTGTGGTTGGGCCAAAACGCCAATACCCACCCCGCAGGTGATGGTGGAAATGAGAATCCACCAATAACGGGAGCCCAACCTCGGCATCTCCATCCAGCCCCTATGACCCAGTTTGGCCAATTTTTCGGGAACGAGATAGGCCATATCCGTAAGGGACTGATGGGCAGATATCACCCCTCCGGCCAATATGTAGGTGTAAATGAGGAGGATGACCATCGTGATCAACATGATGGTCCCCTGGAAGGCATCGGTATACATTACCCCTTTCAGGCCTCCCAAAATGACGTACATTGCGAGGATAAGGGAAAAAGCCAGTAACACCACTGCGTAGGGGATATGGAGATAGACCTCGATAAACCGGGATATGCCGATCAATACCGCCGCCGCATAGATGGGCATGAACAGGAAGATGACAATACCAGAAAAACCCTGAATAAAGGTAGACTGATAACGCCTCCCCAGAAGTTCCGGAAAGGTATGGGCATCCAAAACATGACCCAACCTCCGTGTCCGTTTCCCGAAAAGAACGAAGGCAACGAATATTCCGAAAAAGACATTCATCCAGGTCAACCAAAGGATTCCCATTCCGAAAAGGGATGCAGCTCCCCCGAATCCGATAATAGCAGATGTACTGATGAAGGTGGCCCCGTAGGACGTGGCCATTACATATGGGTGTACTTCTCTTCCAGCGATCAAATAGTCAGCCGTCGTCGCGGTCACGCGCCATCCCCGGTATCCCAAATAGGCGATGATGAGGAGATAGATGATAACTCCGAAGATGGTCCAAACCACTTTTCACCTCATTGTGCGGACACGCCTGGTAAAGCGGTCCCTCAGAACTGCTCGTTGATCTCCCTCTCCTCCCTCACCCATCTTATTATCTCCGCCTCATCCCCTTCCTCGGCACCTCTGTTCCACATAGCGATTCCATAGATAACACACAGGATCGTCGACAGGATACAAAATATATAAGCCAACCAGCAACTCCATCCCGATATACCCAACATCTCCTTTGATCCTCCACAGCGGCTGCCACGGGAAGCGGACATTGATCCGACACCCCACGCCTACGCTTATCATTCCCCCCCTTCGACTTCCTCAGACGTGGCCGAAACCCTGTACCCCTTCTCCTTCAATTTATCGACGATGGCCGTAGCATCCTTCGTTTCCAATCGAATGACGATTGCTCGCCTGTCCTCACTCGTTTCGGACCGTCCTGAAACGATGCTGAGCATGTTGGTCTCGTGCTCCTTGATGATCTCGATTACGCCGGCCAGCGTCCCAGGCCTATGTTCCAGATCAAGGCTAAGCCTCACCCCTCCCTCCCGTACGCCCATGATTTCCACGAGGGCTTCAAAGATATCCGACTCCGTAATAATCCCCAACAAGCTTCCCGTCTCGGGATCCACGACGAGGAGCGATGCCACCTTATACTTCCTCATCTTCATGGCCGCGACTTCAACCGGGGTCTCTGGGGTCACGTTGAAGGGATGTTCCGTCATGATCTCCCCCACCTTCATCTCAGAAAGCAGATAGTTAAGCTCGTGAACGGAAAGGGTTGTGGCATCTGAGGGAGAGGCTTCCAATAAATCGCCCCTGGAGACAATTCCCACGATCCGCTTTCCATCTAATACGGGAAGGTGTTTGATATTGTTAGTCCTCATTATCTCCTGAGCGTCGATAATAGAAGTATGCCTCTCCGCGGTAATGGGCTTTTCTGTCATCCACATTTTTACATCCATCCCTTACCCCCAACTGTTAAAGGACTAAAGGTCTCTTTCCTCCGGCAACACTATTTTTCAGATAGACCCCTCCCACATCAGCTACTGGTTTAGGCTGAAACACCAAGATACGTTTCCAGGATACTTTGGTTATCTCTGAGTTGCTGCGTGGTACCCTCGAACTTGACCGTGCCTTTGTCAATGATGTAATGGCGGTCTGCTACCTCCAGGGCCATTTTTACATTCTGTTCCGCAAGGAGGAGGGCAACCCCTTCCCCCTTAATCTCCTCGATCGTTTTCTTGATTTCCTTCACGATCAATGGAGCGAGACCTTCTGTGGGCTCGTCCAGAAGGATCAATCCCGTTTTTCCAATCAAAACTCGCGCAATAGCCAGCATCTGTCTTTCCCCTCCGCTCAGGTGTCCCCCTGGCTGTTTTCTCCTCTCCTTTAATATGGGGAACTTCTCGTAAACCCTCTCCAACTCTTTCTTTTCGCTGCCTTCAACTTCTGTCTTAAGCATGGCCAGCTTCAGGTTCTCTTCGACCGTGAGGGCTGGAAGGATTTGTTTCCCCTGGGGTACGAGCTTGATTCCACGCCTAAAGATTTCGTGAGGCGGCCTCCCTGCGATCTCTATTTCATGAAAGATAATCCGCCCTTCTCGTGGTGGGCTTAACCCCATGATGCTGCGGATAGTAGTGGTCTTCCCGGCCCCATTGCGTCCAAGCAATGATACGACCTCCTTCTCCTGTACATTAAGTGAAATCCCATGGAGGATATAACTCGGACCATAATAAGTATGAATATTTTCCACTCGAAGCACTACAGTCCTCCTAAATAGGCCTCCCGAACGCGTGGATCTTTCTCCACTTCTTTCGGTGTCCCTTCGGCGATCTTTTGACCATAGTGCATTACAAGGACGGTATCCGAAACACTCATAACCACATCCATTTTGTGCTCAATGAGGAGGATTGTCAAATTCTCGGTTAGTTTATCTATGAGCCGAACGGTTGCTTGGGTCTCCATAGAAGACATCCCTGAAGTGGGTTCGTCTAACATGAGGAGGTCTGGTTCCATCGCCAGGGTAATCCCGATTTCGAGGTGTCTCTGATCCCCGTAAGATAGATTCCGAGCCACTGAATCCTGATACTCGATCAACCCGATCTGATTCAAAATCTCCTTAGCCTTCCGGTTGGTCTCACTAAGACTGGATACCGGAGTGAAATAGGAAGATCTCTTCTTGTCCCTCTGCTGCACAGCAAGCCGCACATTCTCGAAGACCGTAAGGTTGGGGAAAATATTTGTAATTTGAAAGGATCGGGCTAAACCCCTTCGTGAGATAGAATTTGGAGAGAGATTAGTAATATCCTCTCCCTTGAACTTCACCCTGCCCATTGTGGGGCGGATTTTTCCACTGATCACATTGAAAAGGGTTGTTTTCCCTGCTCCGTTGGGTCCGATGATCGATTTGAGCTTACCTTCTTCCACATGGAGATCAAACCGATTGACGGCGAACATATTTCCAAAGGCCTTTGTTATTCGTTCTGTCTCTAAAATCCTCACCATTTCTTGATCATTCCTTATCTTCTATGCCCGCTTCCGTTTCACGGACGGGGAGATCCCCTTTCAACTTTGAAGATGACTCCCGCTCAACAACCGGATTTGCGTCTGCCACAAGACTCTGCGCTGTCTTTCTGGCCTCTCGTATCCCTGATCGCCGAAGGGTCGCCAGTACAGCCGGAATTGCCTTATCTCTAAAATCCTCATAAAGCCCAACAATCCCTCGAGGGGAATAGATGACAAACCCCACAAAGATAACCCCCAGAATAAGCCGCCAATGCTCCGTATAGGAGCTTATGAGATCTTTGGAGAAAAGAAATATAATTGCACCGATAATGGGGCCGTAAAGGGTCCCCATGCCGCCGAAAAGGTTCATGACAAGGACTTCTGCCGAAATAAACCAGTGAAAGGCATCCGGATCGACAAACCTGAGGAGTGCGAAAAGAGATCCTGAGAGTCCCCCGATTATTCCGGAGATAACAAAGGACCGCCGCTTAAATATCCGGACATCATACCCAATGAACTCAGCTCGTTCCTCATTATCACGGATGGCCTGGAGGACATGGCCAAAGGGAGAGTTGACCAATCTGACACAACCATAGTAGACGAGAATGACCACCACAAGGACGAAGTAAAAAAACACGTATGGATTGCCAAGGCTGAGAACAAATGGAGGGATGCCGATTTCCGGCCTTGGGACCCCTGTCAGCCCGTCAGAACCTCCGGTGAAACTCTGCCAGTTGAAGGCCAGCTCGTGAAACATTTCAGCAAATGCCAGGGTCAGCATTGCAAAATAGACCCCCTTAATCCGAATGGAGAGATACCCGATGAGCCAGGCCACCATCCAGGAAAGGACCAGCGTGATGGCTAAGGCAAGCCAGATGGAATTCGCGAGCTTGAGAAGGGTAAGGGCCCCCGCATAGGCCCCGATGCCAAAGAATGCCGCAGGGCCTAAGGAGACAAGCCCTGTATAGCCCATAATGATATCGACACTCAGGGCAAAGAGTCCCAATATTAATAGTTCCGTCCCAAAGCGAAGATAGAAGGTGGAATAGATCTTTGCTGTAACTCCTAAGGGAAGAAGTGCAACAAGGAAAAGGAAGAGGAGAAACCAGTAGTAGCCACTTTCTGGTCCCCGAAGCAGTCTTGGAAGCTTCAGACTCATCGGATTTCCTCAATTCCGAGAAGGCCCTGGGGTCGAACGAGGAGGACAACCACCATCACCATATACATCATGGCCCCTGTGAAGGCTGGGAACAGAATGACGCTGAAGCTCTCGAGTACTCCGATCAGAATTCCCGCAAGGGCAGCCCCGGAAAGGCTGCCTAGACCCCCAACCACCACAACGATGAAGGCCGTAATGATGATACCATCCCCCATATGCGGGTGGACGCTGAGAATCGGAGCCATCACCACCCCAGCCGCACCGGCTATAGCCACACCGAAGCCAAAAACAATGGTAAAATACCTGGAAATATCAATGCCAAATGCGCCGGTTATCTCGCGATTATGGGTGCCGGCCCGAATAATCAACCCGAACCGCGTTTTTTTCAACATGAACCAGAAAAAACCCGTTATCCCTACTCCTACCAGGAGCACGAATAACCTGTACGTGGGATAGCTAATCCCCAGGAACGAAACCAAACCCTCGAATCCCTTTGGCCTGGGAAATATATGATAGGCCTTCCCCCAGACCAGCTCCGCCGAATTCCCGATGACCAGGACGAGGCCGAAGGTGAGGAGGATATGATACAGAGGGCTCCTTCCATACAGAGGTCGAAATGTCGTATACTCTAAAAGCATCCCGACAGCGCCGACGATGATGGGCGCCACGAGGAGAGAAAGCCAGAAATTGCCTGTTAACCTAAAGACGCTCAGCCCGAAGTAGGCTCCGAGCATATAGAGGGCCCCATGGGCAAAATTGATCACCTCCATCAACCCAAAGATGAGGGATAACCCGGAGGCAATAATCACGTACATCAACCCCAAGGTCAGCCCGTTCAGAAGCTGTTTGAATGCTATCTTGATAGTCATCTTTGGGAGGATTTGGTAAAAGATAAGCCATATCAGACAAATACATATACCTGCCAAAATCATCGCATTGAGGAAAAACCTGCTGCTTGTCTGACTGTTCATCTTTAATTGTCCTTCATTTTTCTCTCTGAGAGATAGCGCAGCCGCTGGAAAACAGCGCTCCCATATAAATCCAACGGTCCCCTTCCCTTAAACTACTCAATGGGTTTGCCCTCTGGGTTGTATAGAGGTGGGTAAAATTCCGCCAGCTGGCGGCGTGAGTTGTCCGGCAAAAAATAATACAGTGGAGGGATGTACTTCCCCCCCCCACTGTATTACTTAATCCGATGACTATTTGAAACTGCACTTCACCTCGATTCCCGCAATCGCCTCCTCGCCATTTAGCATTTTACCTATCTGCTTCGCCACGGGAAAAGGATATTCCGGGACTTTTACGATCTGACCAGCCGCGATATTTCGGACGATCTGGTGATCGCTGGCTCTGAAATATGACCTCCCCATCGGAGCGTTGTATTTCTTTTCCTTCTCGAGCTCAACCAACAGTTTATCGCGGTCAATGGATTTAGCCCTCTTTATAGCTTGGGCCATCATCTTTACCGCAACATAGGCATTGTGGCCGAAGTTTTCTGGGTAATCGTTCCAGCGTTTGTGATAGGCCTCAACAAACTTCTTGTTTGTCCGTGATTTATGGATCACCGAGTACCGAATCGTGGTGTAATGTCCCACAGAGATATCCCCGATCTCCCGAATGTTAAACTTAAGAATGGGGTCCACAACAGGCAGCTTACCCTTTTCGGTTCCGATGAGGCCGGCCGCATGGGCCTGCTGCATGAAGGTCACAAGGGGTGATCCCAGTAAACAGGTGGCGATGAAGTCTACTTTCCCAGCATCTCTCGCTGCGGCAATCTGTGTGATGATCGCCGAGTGATCCTTCAGTCCAAACCCTTTCTCACCGCTGTATCCAACTTCTGTGAGAAAATCCTTGGTTTTTTCGCGCCAGGTTTTTCGCATTGATAGGCCGTAGGCGTACTCAGGAATAACAAGCCAGTGACGTTTGCCCAGTTTACCTTTGTCCACAAGGCCTCTCACCAGATGGACCAAAGCCCCAGTAGCCTGCCAGGTCATCAGTTCTGTTCGAAAACCGTAACGGCTGGCCTTTGGGTCAGCAGTATTGAACATATTCGTCCCCACCGTGGGGTTGAAAAAGACCTTGTGGCGATCGATCACCTCTCGAGCCGCCAGGGCGGAGCTGCTGCTGATACATCCCGTGATGAACTGGACTCCGTTCTTCTCGATCAACTTCTCGGCCTTTTGCACTGCGACAGGGGCCTTGAGCGTGGTATCTTCCTGAAACCACTTCAGGTCAGCAAAGGGATCGCCTCCGGCCTTCAGCTCCTCCAGTGCTAGAATTGACCCCTGCACCTGATGTTTACCCAAGGTTGCAAATGGCCCTGTTAGAGGCGGAAGGAGCCCCCATTTGATCCCTAGACCCGCAGCATTGGCCAGCGAAACCCAACTAAAAGCCAGTATCACCAGCAAAACAACGAACAATTTCCTTTTCATTTTCATCCCTCCTTTTTTGAATTACCGTTAAAGGATACTGATACATCAGATATGGTTAAGTCCCACCTCCTTTCCTGAAGAGTTAGGGTTAATGACCCGGTGAAGCAAATGCAGTATGCCTGCATATTCCCCGATATTGCCGTCTCCTCGTTTCTCTCGCAATTCCAAAACCAAAAAGAATAAAAAGCCATGGAGATCCTACCCATGGCTTCTATAAAACAAAACGGCCATGGGTCAGAGCACCCATGGCCGTTATCCCCTGCTCTTGGGATCCCTGGTCACGGGTACCCGCGATGAAAACTAAAATAAAAGAATCCGAACTGGCTTCCCATTGATCGCCCCACCATTTTAGTTTGATGTTATATACCATATCCACACCTTACATGTCAAGCGAAATTTAAGTTGACGTTTTTGACCCTCTCGAAAAAGTCGTTGTCTCTTAGTGCTTCGATTCGCAAATACAAGGACGTATTTTCTGGAGCAGGATCTGAGTAAATGCTCACTCAGCACTAAGTCCTGAGTAAATATGTTCGTAACCGAACTTATGAACCGAAGGACTTAGCCTAATGCACCGCAGAAGGGGGGACCCCTTCGAAGGTGAGCAGGCTTCGTCTTGAGTCTTCGGCCCTGAGCTCCATTCGGCCCGAGCGTTCGACCGAGCTCACGCCGAGAGCTCATAGCCGAGGGCAGACCCGAAGGGCTCACCCGTGCGGAAGAGGAAGGCCAACCCTTACGTGCCAAGCCAAACAAGTTCCCCCTTTTAAAGTCCGAGAATTTTATTATATTGTGGTTTTTTTGTCAAGTTTTTTTAAACCCGCGTTTACATTTGAACGATTCGTTTCAAATACTTTTTTTCACAAAGTTTTTGAATTTCCAATTGCTTGAGGTGTAAAAATGAATGGGTGCTTTTTTATCTGTATTCAATACGTCGTATTGAAATAATGGAAAAGGGTATAGGCCACCAAACATTATGCAATCTCGATACAGAATCTTCCTAATTTCGTGTGCATAATTGATAAAAGGAATTGAACAGACCGTTTCCCCCTGACGAAGAAGTTCTTTCTGTGTAGTAAATCTACTAATCAATCGTTGAAATAACTACGAATACTTCTTAATTTTATTTGTCATTGTAGTCACTTATATAAAATTAGATCAAAATTTTGGCATTCTATCCAATACTCGGGCTTATATCGAGGGTAATGACGGGAAGTTTTTGGAGGGGGGATTGAGGAGATAGCCCTTCGGAAGGGTGGCAACGGAGTCCTTGGGAGACCCGGGAGTTCAATCGGCTAATGCCCATTCACCCTTTTTGACCACACCCATCCTGAAGGATTCTTCGGTAAGGCCGCAATGATCCTTCTTGGATATACTGAATATTCCGGCGACACCCGGCCAGTTCCTGATACGCGTCTCTAAATAACCCCTAATCTTCTTTTTATCGGGTCCCACGATCCTCAAGGCCTCAACGATCATCCATAGGGCATCCCACGCATGCCCTCCGGAAAGGCTTGCTTCCATACCGAACTTCTTCTCGTAACAGTACTTGTAGGCAATGAGGGCGGGCATCTGCGGGTCTTCGATGGGTAGCTTTTCCATCAGGGTTAGCCGTTGCAGGGGACACAAAACCCCCTCGGCCTTTCCTTTCGTCAGCTGGATCATCCTTTTATTTCCGAATTCAGGTCCCTGATACAGGGGCAGCTTCATCCTCAGATCCTTCCAACGACGGCAGATCTCCACCTGGGAAAGCCCCTCAGACCAATTGATCACGGCTTGGGCCTCCTTACCCTTAACCCCGGTCATGTGAACTTTCAAATTCTTCTCTTCGGGCCGATACTTCTCATCAAGGGTGATCTTTATTCGATATTTCGGGGCCAACTTAATCAAATCGGTTCTCCCCCTTTGCCCAAATTCCGAGTTTGGGGTTAGCATTGCGATCTTAGCAATACCCCTTTTCCGCATGTGTTCGTATGTCGCCTCCACCCCTTGCCTATATCCTTTGACCTGAAAAAACCATGGCTGTCCCTTGGCCCACCGGGGCACCACTATAGAGGCAGTGCAGGAGATGAAGGGAACCTTGTGTTCACCTATGATGGGTATGACCGAAAGGGCAATGCCGTATTCAGAGGTTCCGACAACGGCGACAACCCCGTCCTTCTGCACCAATTTCCTGAGGGCGAAAGCCGCCTTTGTTTCATCCCCTTCCGTATCATAGACGATAAGTTCCAAGGGATGCTCATCGATACCCCCTGCGGCATTCACCCATTGTTCGATCATCTCAACGGTTCTCCTTTGAGGCTCCCCCAATACGGCTGCCGGACCCGTTAAGGCGAAGATGGCCCCCACCTTATACGCACTTTTGGGGAGGGAAATGGAGGGAATCCCCCAAATGAAACCGGAAACCAGAATGATCCCCAAAAACCTGATTTTCTTCCTTTTCAGTCCCTTAACCACGTCACGGCCTCGCCTTTTGAACCATTCAGTTCAGCCTCACCGAGACGACTTTAGAAATCCCGGGGGTTTCCATGGTCAGCCCGTAAAGGGTATTGGATATCTCTATAGTCTTCTTATTATGGGTTACCAATATAAATTGGGACGTCTTGGATAGCTCGCTCACCAATTCCACGAAACGGGCAATATTGGCGTCATCCAAAGGGGCATCCACCTCATCTAGGAGGCAGAAAGGGGTGGGCTTGACTAGAAAAAAGGAGAAAAGCAGCGCAATGGCCACCAACGTCTTCTCCCCACCGGAAAGCAGGTCGATATTTTGCAACCTCTTTCCCGGTGGTTGGGCTACAATCTCAATCCCCGTGGTGGAAAGATCTTTCTCATCGGTGAGCACGAGGTCTCCCCTTCCCCCTTTGAACACCCTGGCGAATACTTCCTGGAATTTCCCCCTCACCGCCTCAAAGGCCTTGGAAAATTGACGGGTTGTCGTCCTATTTATCCTGGAAATGGCCTTCTTCAAGTCATCCATGGCATCCTCTAAATCCCGCTTCTGCTCCATCAGGAAATCATATCGTTCCTTCAATTCCTCATATTCCTCAAGGGCCACCAGATTGACCTCCCCCAACTCATCGAGGGCCGCTCGAAGTTCATTGAGTCGGCTTTCCGCGGGGTCCCGCTGAAAATCGGGAACCCTTTCCTCGACCAATTTCCCCAAAGAAAGTCCGTACTTCTCCGATATCCTCCCCTCCAGATGCTCCACCGAAAGGTGGAGTTCGGCCATTTTGAGATTGAGCTCATTGGTCTTCTGACCAATCTCATCCCGTTCCAGCTTTAACCGCTCATGACCGGATTCGCTCTCCCTGAGGATTGCGGTTAACCTCTCCCGCTGCCGTTTTTGGGCTGCCACCATCCTCGTGAGGGATTTGAGCTCCTTTGTACTCTCCTGTCCCCGCTTCCGGAGGGCCTCTACCCGCTCCCTGGCCTCGGAGATTTCCTCCCTGACCCGCTCCACTCCCCTCAATTTCCTCGCGATCTCATCCTTTGTCCCCCTCTGGGATTGCTCCAGGTTGCTGATCAGCGCCTCCATGGCCTTCATCTTCTCCCTCTGGGCCGCGGCGTTGACCTTTAGGCCGGTTACATCTCGGTTAATCTCCTCCAAGGCCACGGCCTTTGCATCCAATTTCGCCTTCAATTCCCTTATGCTTTCCTCCCCATCGCGCCTCCTACCGTCGAGTTCACGCAATTGGGTAGAAAGAGCCCCCAATTCCTCCCTCCGTGCTTCAAGTTCGGATTGGAGTTGTCTCCCCTCAAATTCCACAATTTCCGACCTCTGCCTCTGCCGGGTCAATTCTTGGGTCCTCTGGTCCAAATCCCTTTTGCAGTCCATGAGCTCTATCTCCCGCTTGTGTCGATCCTCCAGCAAGGCCTCGAGCTCGCTCTCCCTTACCGAAATGGTGCCAGTGAGTTTCCCAAGGGTTATTCCCTTGAGACGAATTTTCTCCCTTAACCCGGATACACTCTCCTCCAACCCCTTAATAAGTCTCCTTCGCTCAAGTAAACCGAACCCACTTCCCTCTATACCTCCTCCCGTCAGACTTCCGTCCCTCTCCAGAACCTCTCCATCGAGGGTCACCAGTATCCGAAAGCCCTTCCCCTCTTTCCACATCTTGTGGGCTCTATCTATATTGTCGACAAGCCATATACCCTCAAGGAGAAACGTTATCACGGGAGAAAATTCCTCTCTGACCCTCACAAACTGAGCAAGGGAACCCAGGAACCCTTCCTCCTTGGATCTGTTCTCCCCCCCAACGGATCGAATTGAGCCCTTTGGGGTGATGGGGATGAATGTAGAGCGGCCGCAACTGCGGTCCTTCAAATATCGAAGGGCTTCCAAGCCCTCTTCAAGCCCCTTTACTAAGATACACTGTAATCTCCGATCCAATGCGGCCTCCAACGCCGCCTCAAATCGCTGCTCCACCTCTATCATGTCCCCGATTAACCCGTAAATTCCATCCACCTCTCCTTTGTCCTTGGAGAGCATGATTGCCTTGACCCCTCTATCATAGCCCTCGTAGTTTTTCTCCAACTCCCTCAGCGATTCGAGCCTCGACCCCTCCCGGTGAAGCATTTCATCCATCTTCTTCAGCTCCGATTCCTCGGCAAGAATTCTCGCACGCAAATCATCGATATCCGCCCCGAGGGACTCACGCTCTCCCTCCAGTTTCGCCATGGATGATGTGAGGGTGTTCATCCTCTCCCCTGACCCGGATAAGAGCTGTTCCGTCTCTTCAATCCCGCCTTTCGCCTCCCGTTGCTCCACCTCACTCCGAGCCATTCTCTTTTCCAGGCCTTCAATCTCCCTCTCCAAGCTGGAGGTGTTGTTTCTCGAGGTCGATATTTGAGATAGAATATCCACGAGGTTGGCCTTCTCATCCTCCAGTTCGCTCGTAGTATCCTCATTTTGGCGTTTAAAGGACTCCAACTCCCGCTCTTTCTCCTTCAATCCCGCTTCTTCCGAAAGAATCTGCTGCCTCAAATCGAGCTTCTCCCCTTCCATCCGTGCCTTCTCACTCCTCGTTTCCTCCAGCTTGGAATTCAACTGCCCGATCTCCTCCAGGTATTGCTTCTCCAGTTGGGAAAGGCGCTCCAACTCCCGCTTGAGGACTTCGATTCCATCCTCCCCCCTTTGGACCTCGTTTTGGACGCCAAGGGCTTTCCGTTGGGCCTCATTGAACCCCTCCTCCACCTCCACCAACCTCTGCCTGGTTTGCTCGATAAAGTTTTGTGTTCTCCCTAACCTTCGTGTTACCCTCGTCCCCTCCTCCCTCAATCCCGCTAGGGCCTCCTCTATTCCTTCCCTGTTCTTCAAAAGCTCGCCGTACTCCTCTGCGGCGATTTTCAAATCGATCTCCCTCATCTCCCCTTTGTATGCCTTAAACCGCTCTGCCCTCTTTACCTGCCGATTCAACCCGTTGATCTGTCTCTTGATCTCCCCGATGATATCTTGAAGCCTCAGGAGGTTCTGTTCCGTTGATTCCATCTTCATCAAGGCGGCCCGCTTCCTCTCCCTGAACTTGGCGATCCCGGCCGCCTCCTCGAACAACATCCTCCTTTCCTGTGGCTTTGAGTTCAGGACGAAATCCACCTTTCCCTGTTCCATAATGGAATAGGCATTCACCCCAACTCCCGTGCCTGCGAATAAATCCATGACGTCCTTGAGGCGGCATGGGGTTTTGTTGATATAGTATTCGCTCTCGCCGGAGCGAAAGAGCCGGCGGGTAACCATAATTTCCTCATATCCCCCGTACTCAGCGGGAACTCCGCCATCTTCGTTGGAGAACAGGACGCTCACCTCGGCCATTCCCATGGACTTATTCCCATCGGCCCCGTTAAAGATCACATCTTCCATTAACCGTGCTCGAAGGTGTCTTGCCTTCCTCTCTCCCGCCACCCACAATACGGCATCAACGATATTGCTCTTCCCGCAGCCATTTGGACCCACAATACCCGTAATGCCCACCGGGAAGGAGAGGCTCACCCTTTCCGGGAAGGACTTAAAACCCAAGATTTCCAGCTTCTTAATTTTCATTTTCACCTCCCGGGCGAGCAACGGAAGCCCGTATGAAGGCGCTGGCTTCTTCGAGCCGCTTAATCGTCTGGGCCTTCCCCAGTATATCTATCACCTCAAAGAGCCCTGGGCTGGCGGTGAAACCCGTCAGCGCTACCCGGACGGGCTGGGCTATTTTCACCAGCTTAATCTCCATCCTTTCAACAACCCCCCTGAGCAATGATTCAACCTCTGCCTCGGACATGATCTCCATCCTCTTCAAGCCCTCTACCAACTCCTCGAAGACATCGATTGCCTCCGGCCTCAAGAACTTCTTGGCCGCCTCCTCGTCGTATTCGATTTCCTCCTTGAAAAAGAATTCTGCCTGGTCGGCCATCTCCACAAGGGTCTTTGATCTTCCCTTAAGGATGTCAATGATCTTGTTCAATTTCTCCCCTTCGACGATGTCATACCCCTTTGCCTTTATAAAGGGAAGCACAAGGGGAACCAGCTTACTCGCCTCCCTTGCCTTTATGTGATCCCCATTAATAGACCGAAGTTTTTCAGGGTTGAAGATACCCGCTGATTTCCCCACATTTTCCAGGGAAAACTTTTCTATCATTTCGCCAATGGAAAAAATCTCCTGATCACCAAAAGACCAACCAAGCCGAACAAGATAATTCAAAAGTCCCTCGGGCAAATAGCCCATCTCTTTGTAAGCCATAACGGATTCCGCCCCATGTCGCTTGCTCAATCGCGTGCGATCGGAGCCAAGGATCATCGGGACGTGGGCAAAATGGGGAAGGGGGTAACCGAGGGTTCGGAAGAGGAGAATCTGCCTCGGCGTATTATTGACGTGATCGTCGCCTCGGATGACGTGGGTGATACCCATGGTCCCATCATCTACTACCACGGCGAAGTTATACGTGGGCATACCATCGCTCCTCTGAATGACCAAATCATCCAACTCCTCATTTTCGAAGACGATCCGTCCTTTAACCAAATCCTCCACTACCGTCCGCCCCTCCTGGGGACATTTGAACCGCACAGCATAAGGACCATCGGGATAAGGGGGAGAGAGGTTCCAACACTTCCCGTCGTATTTCGGCTTTTTCTTCTCCTGAAGCGCCCTTTTCCGCTTCTCCTCCAGCTCCTCGGGGGCGCAATAACATCGGTATGCCTTTCCCCGGGACAAGAGCTTTTCCACATGTTCCTGGTATATGGCTAGCCTCTTGGATTGAAGGAAGGGCCCTTCATCCCAGTTCAGGCCAAGCCACTGCATGCTATCTATAATGGCGTTGATCGCTTCCTCGGTGGACCGCGTTACATCGGTATCCTCAATTCGCAAGATGAACTTTCCCCCATGATGTCTGGTAAAAAGCCAGTTGAAGAGGGCCGTTCTTGCCCCTCCAATGTGTAAGAAACCCGTTGGGCTGGGTGGAAAGCGAGTCCTGACCTGGTTCAATTCCTCCCTCGTTTGGTGCCCTCAATGATTACTATCTGCCCAAAAATGGATATATTGTTTCAACAAGTTCAATTGAAATACTATTTTACCCGTTAAACGGCAGATGTCAAGGAAAAAAGCGCGGAAACCCTTTTCTTTTGGTTATTTTAAGGCAAACCGGAGGGTATTGACAAGAGGGGGTACGGGTGGGTTCCGAGTTTTAGAGAACACCGTTGGCATAATCTTGACTGTGATACAAGAAATTTGATCGTACAACCTTTTTCTACCAGCTTTGATATTGCTTGAAACTCGCTAATTTTTGAATTTACGACTTGGGATAGGTGATGATTTGTGTTTGAAATATGGTATGAATTGGACTAAGCGAAATCTATCGAATACAGTTAGGATCATTGATTTCCTGGTTTGCCTTTCAGAGATCTCCTGATCGTGTTCTACTTTTTAAAACATGTTTTAAATATCGTTTGACAAGACTCTCCTGATCTGATATAAGGGTGGTGTTCTCCGACAAAGCCAAACCATCCGTGAGGGTGGGGCGGAAAGCCACGGGTCTTTGAGTTCCCATTGGAATCTGAGAGTGGCTATCATCCAAGTTGGCTGGTATTTTAGCGGGTCATTCGTAGAACCGCCTTAGCGAAATTAGCGATAAAGTTTAAAGACAGCCGGGTTGCCGAAGTGAATGGGTGATCCGGCTTTTTTGCCTTTAAGAAAGGAGGTGATGGTATTTAAAAACACAAATTTTTGGAAGGAAAAAGAAAAAGGAGGATGTTATGAAGAGAATAATTGTGGCATCTACGCTTGCCTTGTTTTTCTCTGTTGCATTCGGCCCAGTGGCCAATTCCGAGATGGCAAAAGAGGGAACGATTTCTGGCACTCTTTACTATGCAGGCACTCACAAGGTTGTCCCGCTAGATAAGGAACGTTTCGTTTTAGTGTACGATAACAAGGGAGTGAGGGTCAGCGACACTGGGGAAGGTCCATTCCACAACAATTCAACCTGGAATGTGGGGGTTATTTACTATGAAAAAGGGGTAGGCAGACTTAGGGGGTACATCATTGACACAGACCCAGAGGGTGACAAAGTGATTATGGAACTTACGGAGACGGCAACCCAACCTTCGCCCAAGCCGACAAGTGGCACTGCCAAGATTATAGGAGGAACTGGAAAATTCGAAGGAATCCAGGGAAATGTGGAATATACCAGGCAGAGCATGCGACCCTCGGCGAAGGGAACTCACCAGGCGTATTCCAAAGGTAAAGGCAGTTGGAAAATAGTTGAAACAAAACAGTAACTCAC
>JAQYWG010000449.1 GCA_030145085.1 Thermodesulfobacteriota bacterium | reverse complement strand
TATGTTATCGAGGACACCGACGGGGTCACAGAGGGGTACGGCAAGGCGAGTGTTCTTATCGATTCACCCATCGATGAGTGCTGGAAAATATTCCTTGACTTTGACAAGCAGTACGAGTACCTCCCGCGCATGACCAAGAGCGAGGTGATCGGGTCCGAGGGTGAGAGGAGGACCATAAGGTATCCCAGGACGTTTAACCCTCCTGACGTTAGAAAAAATGTGTAGCTGAGCTTAAGGATGGTAAATTTATTGGGAGCTAGAGATCGAATATTGACTTCCATCGCAAACAACAGGAAGTTGAAAGGCGGGTCAGCAATGGTCCTGGTTTATTTCAAGATGAAGTAGACAGGCTGGCCTCCATCACGATCATTGCATATTTCAGTCGCTAATCGATAAAATCTGGTGACGGAGAGGACATTTGATTCAGTTAGTACTATGCAGGCCCTAAAATCTTCCACTACACCCCCAAAATAATAGATTTTCGTAATTGCATAGACTCTACATAATATCCATACTAGGAATGAAAAGAAGAGTTTTTGTGCTCATT
>JAQYWG010000448.1 GCA_030145085.1 Thermodesulfobacteriota bacterium | reverse complement strand
AGGTGGGCAGATCGAGTTTCCCGGGATGTCCAATCGGTTGCGGCCAAATCCTCCATTTTACTGACGGGCCATATTCCGGTCTCACAACAACAAATAACCAATGGGAAGTGGTTTCGACCCTCCAAGGGAGATTAGGCATTCGTGAACCGCAATTCATGTTTAAGGTTAATGCGTATTGCAATCAGCTGGGTCTTGATATCGACACGACGGGGGGAGCCATTGGCTGGGCTATGGAGTGTTACCAGAGGGGCATCATCGACGAAAAAGACACCGACGGGCTCAAACTTGAATGGGGTGATGCCGATGTTGTATTTGAGCTCATGAGAAAAATAAGCCGTCGAGAAGGTTTCGGAAATATCCTTGCTGAGGGAAGTGCCCGGGCAGCTGATATTATTGGCCGGGATAGCGGCTATTATTCCATCAGTATTAAAAATCAGGATCTCTACGAACCGTGCCGCGGGTCGAACGCTTGGGCCCTGGGAACGACCACTTCGACTCGAGGTGGCGGACACACGACAGGCGCTCCAATGTGCGAGACTATTACGGGG
>JAQYWG010000447.1 GCA_030145085.1 Thermodesulfobacteriota bacterium | reverse complement strand
AATTTGAACTTTGAATTTTGTTATTTGGTATTTATTTGAGCTTTGGGCTTTGTCATTTGTCATCATAATCCCTGTTCTTTCCGCTTCAACTACCCATCATTCCAGTATTCCATTATTCCAATATTCCAGCTGGGGCAAAGCCCCTGAGTTCCTTCATAACCAACGGGTTACAAGAGTACTTCCTACAAAACTCAGGTATCTCCAGAAGATTTAACATCTTTGGATTATGGACGAAAGAAATTCCCTTGCTCTGGGTTTTTTCCTTGGATATAATCAGGAAATTACGAACAATACCTATGGAGGATAATAAGAATGGGAACCGTAAAGATCCAAGGGTCATTTGTGGCAATAATAACTCCGTTTAATCGTGATGGGACGGTGGATTTCGAGGGATTTCGGACCTTGATAGATTTCCAGACGGAGAATGGAACGAGCGCCCTGTTGATTATGGGATCAACGGGTGAGGTTTCCATGCTTTCCCTGGAGGAGAAGCAGAAAATTATTTCCGAAACCGTGAAATTTAAAAAGGGGGATATGCTGGTTTATTATGGC
>JAQYWG010000446.1 GCA_030145085.1 Thermodesulfobacteriota bacterium | reverse complement strand
ATGCCTCGTGGAAGGCGCAGCGGTAGCAGTCAGGATAAGGCACGTGTATGACCTGAGGAACAAGCGGAGCAAAGTTCTCGCGCTGGATGGCCTTGGACGAGGTAAGGGACAGAGCGCCGAAGGTTCTGCCGTGAAACGCACCGTCGGGATTACAAACACGGTCCACTTTTGATCGAATCCCCATCGGACCGGCGTGCTGATGCGAAGTGAATTAATACTCTCCCAAGGGAGCAGGTTGACAAAGCCCCTGTCGCCTGAAAAATCATATCCATCAAAGCCGTAGCCAAGGGTCAGTGAAATGCTCCGGCGATAATCGTGCGCATAGGTAAGCCCACCTTGTATGAAAAGACGGTTTACGTTGAAACTGCCGCCGTTGTCGAGGTCGCTATCAAACTGATGCATGTATCCGCCCCGCAGAAATGTGGACCACCCCACCTTCGGTCCTGTCGGGGTGTCGCTGTTGCGAGTTTCCCGGGCAGTACTGATTGCGGGAAAGCTGAACATAATGAGGACCACGAGGATAGGGCCTCGGATAAATCGGTACATCGGGAACAGATA
>JAQYWG010000445.1 GCA_030145085.1 Thermodesulfobacteriota bacterium | reverse complement strand
AATCATGGAAAAAGATGTTTTATCATTATATTGGTTTGTGTTATAAGGGAGTGGTGGATTAGAGGAGAGATTCCACCAGCGGTATATTTTAGCTGGTCGGGATGCCGAAGGTGCAACCTCCTAAAAAGGGGGGAAACTCTCAGGCAAAAGGACTCTAATGCACTTGAACCCTCTGGAGAGAGTCTCTCATAAGGCCACCAAAGGGGAAACCCAAAGCCTTCGGGCCACGAGTAATTTCTCAGGTAAAAGGACAGGGGAGCCAAGGGATAATTTCTTGGCTACCTTAATCTTTTTGAAGGGATTAGGGCACTAATCATCAAAGGTTGAGACCTTCTTAAATTTGGTCATCCCTATGGAGACGAACTCGACAAATTTCCAAATGGCAAGCGATATGTGGTAATAATACTCATCCCAAGGGAGATTTGACAAATAGAAGCATGGACATGATTCTGAGAGGCTGTGCAAAAAACTGGTATTAGGCGGTGCAGTAAGCACGAAATTCCCAAAGCCATGGGCTCAGAGTTGTAGCTACAGGCATCGGGAATATAGGGACGCATG
>JAQYWG010000444.1 GCA_030145085.1 Thermodesulfobacteriota bacterium | reverse complement strand
GATATGAATGAGGAGGTGATAGAATTAGAAGTAGGAGCGATAATAGCAGCAACGGGTTATGATTTGTTTGACCCTGCTCTAGAGCCCAATTACGGGTACGAGTACGACGAGGTATTGACTGGCCTGGAATTTGAGCGGCTCTGCAACGCATCGGGGCCCACCCAGGGCCATATTGAGATACATGGCAAAGAGCCGAAGGATGTGGTTTTCATCAGTTGCGTCGGGTCACGGGAGAAAGCGGTTGAAGGCGGAAAAGGTAATGAGTATTGTTCACGGGTCTGCTGCATGTATACCGCGAAACAGGCTTATTTGGTGCGGGAGCATATTCAGGATGCCACGGTAACGGTGTTTTATACGGATATGAGGGCCTTTGGTAAAGGATTCGAGGAATTTTACTGGCGCGTGAAAGAAGAGGGCGTCATGTATGTACGAAGAGCGTTGACCGACGAGATAAGCGTGGAGAAGGAGCCGAATGGGAAATTGAAAGTGAAAACGGTAAGTGAAGGACGCCCGGTGGTGAAGGAAGCAGACCTTGTCGTGCTCGCAACGGGCATCATCC
>JAQYWG010000443.1 GCA_030145085.1 Thermodesulfobacteriota bacterium | reverse complement strand
GAGAACTGGGTATCGACCCCGAGAAAGTCAACGTCAAGGGTGGCGCTACTGCCATCGGACACCCGTTGGGAGCCACCGGCACCAGGCTGGTTGGCACCCTCGCCAGAATACTCAACGCCGAAGGAGGGAAATACGGTCTGGCCACCGCCTGCATTGGTGGCGGTCAGGGCGCTGCCACCATACTGGAGAGGGAAGACTAAAAAAGGGTCATCTCTTCTACATTGATTTGCAGGGGCGGGGCTTGTCCCCGTCCCCTCTTTTTGTCATTGCGAGCCCTTCGCTTCCTGTCATTACGAGCACCTTACTTTTTTGCCATTGCGAGCCCTTTACTTTCTTGTCATTGCGAGCGAAGCGTGGCAATCTCATGTCCCCACAGGGATTGCTTCGGCTGACTAAAGCCAGCCTCGCAACGACAGAAGGGGCGTCATTGCGAGCCTTTCCCTGCATTTTTTGAACACCCTCAATATGGTAGAATAATTCCAACAACACAGATTTAGCGAGAGAGAGATGAATAAGAAGAAGAAAGTGGCTGCCTTGAAGCATCGCCAGCGCCGAAAGCAGC
>JAQYWG010000442.1 GCA_030145085.1 Thermodesulfobacteriota bacterium | reverse complement strand
GCTTACGCACCTTCACCTCGGAATATTTCATAGGGAGATCCACGTTGAACCTCGGAAACTTCCTCTTCTCGATTGAAACAACCCCTGATCTTACATCCAAATCTTCCCGAATGAAGATTTTTCTCATGACTCCCCCCCAACAAAAAAGCCGGTCTACCAAATCTATATTGGAGTCCCGGCCTAGTCTGCCATTACAGGAAAAGCTTCAACTCCCTATCCAACCTCATGATATACCATCGGTTAAATTTTGCAATAGGTTTTTATAGGGGGAAACGAGGTGCGGGAGATACCCCCAGAAAAAAACACTAAAGGCAGGAAGGGCAGGGCAGGGGCAGCAATGGCCTGTCTTTTTTTTTATTTCCAGATGAACTCGAAAACCGTACCCCCCTGTCAAATTCTATCGATTAGCGTCTGAAATATGGTATGGATTGGACTTGGGGGAATCTGTCTAATACAGTTAGTATTCAATTCAATAGATTTCTATCAGCTTGCCCTCACGCTCACGTAAGCCCCGCCTCCCCTGGCCTCGCATCCCTCACAATCCCCCGCGCAACCGGATAAGCC
>JAQYWG010000441.1 GCA_030145085.1 Thermodesulfobacteriota bacterium | reverse complement strand
GGCATCATCTACCTCCCTTTGGCTTATAATTTTATGGATGTCCCCACCTTCTTCTGTTTTTGTACCTACAAGACAGCCGGGTTACCTTTCGCTTCGGCAACCCGGCTGTCTCTGAGATTTGCGGATCAGTTATCTAAGGTAGTTCTACGAACGACCCGGAAAAAAACTGGCCAACTTGGGCAATAGCCACTCGCAGAGTTCTGCAAGAAGTCAAAGACCCGTGGCTTTCCGCCCCACCCTCACTGATGGTTTGGCTTTGTCGAAGTCTTTTCCTTATATCATAATTGAATATCAAATAAAAGCACTGTTTACGGTAATTATGACAGGTTATCAGCAGACTTAGTTTGTTTTATATTCCTCCAATGTAATCATATATTTGCATTTCATAAGGTTGTGTTAAAACAACCGAACTTTAAAATCTTATCAAATCTTAGTTTTACTTGGAATTTTTCCTGTTTTCTCGTAATTTCAAAGATTGTTTGGATTTTTGCGTGGAATTATCCGTGCGGGAATGGGGATTATGTGAAGATGACACCCGGGGTCGGGATAGGGACTACTGTAAATAT
>JAQYWG010000440.1 GCA_030145085.1 Thermodesulfobacteriota bacterium | reverse complement strand
GATTTCTTGTTTTTTCAAAAACAAGATCAAGGGTGCTTTTTATCTCTCCCAAAATACTACCTCATACCTTTTTTTGTACCTCGGGCTCTTTCAATGGATACCAATAATTGAAAGAGTAGTTATTTTATAAAGGCATCTCAGTGTTAATCCTCTGAGAAGTTCTTGATCATCATTTCTCCCAGTTCCTTGGATCGATTTGTGGCTGCTTCAACAGCATTGATGAGAGTCGTTCGAAGGCCACCCTCCTCTAAGGTATGGAGGCCGGCTATAGCTGTTCCACCGGGTGATGTAACCTTATCCTTTAATTTTCCGGGGTGCTCGCGTGTCTCCATCAATAATTTTGCAGCACCCAACACCGTTTGGCTTGAAAGAAAAAGAGCATCTTCTCTTGAAAGCCCCATTTTTACTCCGGCATCGGCGAGGGCGTCAACAATGAGAAAGATGTATGCGGGGCCACTCCCGCTTAACCCTGTAATGGCATCCATGAGATTCCCTTCGATGATAACGCTTTGCCCCACAGAATCAAAGATGGCCTTCGATAGCTTAAGGTCACTTTTCAGGGCATGTT
>JAQYWG010000043.1 GCA_030145085.1 Thermodesulfobacteriota bacterium | reverse complement strand
TATCGGGGACCTTGGTGATGGTAATCTTGGCCTCGTTCTTATCGTAGGTGACCCCTGAGACGGCAACATTTTCCATTTCTTCATCCTCCCGGCAGACCAAAGTCCCGATGTTATCGTTGAAAGAAGATCTCACGTGGACGGGAACGTTATATTTCTTTGCAAACTCAACCGCTCTTGTCTGGAGGACTTTGGTCCCCAAGCTGGCCATTTCCAACATCTCGTCATAGGAGATTTTCTCCAATTTCCTCGCCTTTTCGCATACGTTGGGATCAGTGGTGTAAACACCATCCACATCGGTGAAGATCTCGCATACCTCTGCCTTGAGGCTTGCGGCCAAGGCCACAGCCGTCGTATCCGATCCCCCACGGCCCAGGGTGGTGACATTACCTAGGTCATCGATTCCCTGAAAACCCGCCACGACGACGATCTTCCCTCCCTTGATGTCCTTCACGATTTTATCGGGTTTCACATTGGTAATCCGAGCCCTTCCGTATACGCTATCGGTTTTGATTGGAATTTGATACCCCAGGTAAGATTTTGCCTCGTGGCCCATTGATTTAATGGCCATGGAAACCAACGAAACGCTTACCTGCTCTCCGGTAGAGATCAAAACATCGAACTCCCTCCCATCGGGGAGAGGTATTAATTCATTGGCGAGGTTGATGAGTTTGTCCGTCTCCCCCGCCATGGCCGAGACGACGACGACGACATCATTCCCAGCTTCCTTCGCCCGGATTGTCCTCTGGGCCACGTTCCTTATCCTTTCACTATCGGCAACCGAGGTACCTCCATATTTTTGAACGATCAAAGCCATTTTCTCCCCTGACTGAGCTCTGCTAACAGAAGGGCCATTGATGGTCTCAGACGATAGCGCAGAACCGTAAGCCGGTCACTGGCTGGCGGCAGTTGGTCTATCCGCTTTCCAACGGTCTATTTTCCTCGCGATATCCCGGTAGGGATGGCCAAACCCCCTAATCCTGAACTTCCGCCTATTCTCATCGAGGTGAACAATTTCCACCATCAAGCGGCTCTCGGGGAGCAAGGGGAGGATCTTTTCGGCCCATTCGATGGCCGTTACCCCATCACCGTAGAAATATTCCTCGTATCCCAATTCCTCCGTTTGGTCCATCTCTTCCAGTCGATACAGATCGATATGGTTGAGGGGAATTCTCCCGGGGTATTCATTGATGATGGTGAAGGAAGGGCTGGTTACATAATACCGGTGATCAACGCCCAATCCCATCGCCAATCCTTTAATCAAATGGGTCTTACCCGTTCCCAATTCCCCGCAGAGGCCGATTACATTCCCGGGTTTCAAGGTCTCCCCGATGAATTGTCCCAGTTGAATCGTCTCTTCTGGACTGGATGTGCATAAAAGGGCACTTTTTCCCCTCAGGTTCTTCGCCACCCACTTTATCCCTCCAGAGGAATGCAATGAAATTTAATATAAATAAAAATCAAGCGAAATGCAATATTTCTGAAACTGGAACTTCCTCAGTTTTTGGGGAAAACCGTTGTCTTTGAGCCCAATGTGCTGAGGCGGTACGGTACCCATCGAGGGTGGGTAAGAAACTTCATCTCTGAGACATTGTCCATCTTATTTTGAAGATGAGGGGGGAAAGGGAGAAAAGGTTAGGCTTTATACTCGAAGTCTTCGGGTTTGAGATTTTCCAGCCATTCCTCTAAACTATCAGCGGGATCCCGGCCTTCTTTGTCAAGCACGGCGTCCTTTGTCCGATGGAGGACATCCTCCTCGACAAAAATCGGGGCCCCCGCACCCAGAGCAATTGCAATGGCATCACTGGGCCTGGAATCGATGGCGACCTGGTTTTCTTGGGACTTGAGATAGATGAGACCATAATAAGTGTTTTCCTTGAGATCGTTGACGACTACATGACTAATCTTGCAATCAAGGACGTCAATGAGATTGCGGATGAGATCATGGGTCAAAGGTCTATGGGAAGAGGATTTTTTCAGCTTAAGGGCTATGGCGTTGGCTTCGAATGGGCCGATCCAAATGGGAAGGGCATGCTTATTTTCCAAATCCGTCAAAAGAACCACAAACCCGTTTGAGGATGGATCGAATGTGAGGAACTTCACCTGCATCTCTATCAACATCTTTTCCTCCCTTATTCCACCATTCCATCCTTCCAACAATACATGTGGATAACACAATTAAATTATATTATGCTCACGCCATGCCAAAAATCAAGGCTTTCCTTCTGTGGAAATCATAACCCTTTGAGCGTGACCCATGTATCCTTATCCCCATAGAAGTGATTTCGGGAAATGGATATTTTGGGAACCGCTTCAAAACGAATCAAGCAAGAACTATACCAATCCATGTTGGGGGGACCAACGTCGATGGGGATTTCCCCCATAATGGGATAATTCTTGTAGAGATTCTCCCATTCACCTTCTCCTTCGGGATAGAGACTGAAGTTCCTGAGGGAATCGGTAATGACGAGTCGATTTCGAGTCAGAATGGCCTGAACCTCATACCATTTGGGCAGAGAAGATTCCACCATCGTTATTCCGATATATCCCGCACCTTCTCCTTCAACTAAAGATTTTATCCCCCGCTTCAGGAAAGTGAGCATCCCCCTTATTCCTTCAGGGGGTTCGCTAATGAAGACATCGAAGGCCTGCTGGAGATGATGGGGAAGAGATCCGCTAAGGTCGGATTCCATGGTTTCGATGTTAAGACCAAGTTCCCCCGATTTTTCCTGGATAAATCGGAGGACTTGTTTGTCGATATCCAGAACAAAAATCCTTTGACTCATTCCCAACATCCCCAGATACACGCTAAAGAGGTCGTCATCCCCAATTAAGAGGATTGCGCGGTCTTCCAGATCCCCCCTCTCATACATGAAGGAGGCTTTTAAGGCGAGATCCGGGAACGAAATCAATCCCTGATTGTAATTTGGATCGGGCATAGGCCTCCCAGCGAGCATGGAGGTGAATTGTTGGAGGGTTTTGTGGAACATTCCCTTTACGACGAGGCCCTTTCCATTACAGAATTTACACCTCTGGTCCATACGGGAATGATATTCTCCACCTCTCAATAATTGAAACATTTTGGTGGATCTATCAAAATGAATTTTCCCTCCGGCCATAAGCCCCTTTATCGTCGCTACGAGGGCGGAGAGGGTTGAATCTTGAAGGGCTACCAATTCCCAAAAGGATTTGGGGCTTTCCTTCAGCGCTCTCAATATCTGTATTTCAATCCTCTCCACGGAACCCCGCCCATATAGAATCACAAAGATTTTCGATATGCTACTGAATATCACTGGTATTGTCAAGGATAGGGTTGGTCCCTGATCCACCATCAAGGCATCATCTGCGGCGTTGCCTTCGATCGCTCCTCCTTGCGGCGTATTGCTCCATACGCCTCAGTCGTCGCTCCTCGGCGCCTTGCATCTAATACCTTCCTGGTGATCAGGAATACTCCATAACCTGCTGATTTCAGTTTTGATACCTAAATTAGACGGTGGATTTTGGTGGTAGGTTTGTGGGAAGGATCAAAACAATCAGACATTGATTGGCAGGGTCAATGTAGCTAACGGGATCCGGCGCCGATTGGACGGAGAAAAGGCAATGCTTATTCCCCTTTAGCCATCTCTTTAAGGACGTGGGGAATCTTCTCCAGTATATCGGTAGCGATCAGGGCCATCTCCCCCTTTTCATCGGCAGCTATGTCTCCGGCGAGGCCGTGGATGTAGGTTGCGGCGATAGCGGCGGATGAGACGGGAAATCCCTGACATACTAATCCCCCCATCATACCGGTTAGGATGTCCCCCGTACCTCCCGATGCCATCCCGGGGTTCCCCGATGGATTGATGTGGATATTTCCATCGGACTGGGCGATAATGGTTCGGGAACCCTTCAAGACGAGAGAAACCCCATATTCAGTTGCGAAATTCCTGGATACCTCAACGCGGTTATCCTGAATGGCTTTGGAGGAGAGGCCGGTAAGCCTGGCCATTTCACCCGGGTGAGGCGTAAGGATTATGGAGGGTTCGACGTCCTTCAATATTTCCGGTTCAAGGGAGAGGGCGGTGAGGGCATCGGCGTCGATGACCATGGGAATACAAAGGGTTTTTACCAACTTCCGGACCAGTTGTTCGGTCTCATCCACGGTGGAAATGCCAGGGCCAATTACAAGGGCTTGCATCCCTTGACTTATCTCAACGATCTCATGGAAGGCATCAAGACCAAGGGTTCGATATTCGGTTTCGGGCAAGGACATGGTCATGGTCTCCGTCAGTTTTATCTCCATGATTTCATTCAAGCTCCTGGGAATGCCCAAGGTAACTAATCCAGCCCCGACCCTCATGGCGGCCTTGCAGGCCAGTGTGGCCGCACCCGTCTTGCCGACGGAGCCAGCGAGGACCAGCAGATGGCCGTAGTCCCCCTTATGGGTATCTGCGTGTCGTGGGACAGCGAGGAGGTTTTGGACGTCTTCGTATTGGATGAGATGGGATCGAATGTTTTCTTCCTCTATCAAGTCCCACGGAATTCCGATGTCGATGATCTCAAGTTTCCCGACAAATTCCACCCCCGGGTGGATGAGTTGGCCTACTTTGGGTAAACCAAAGGTAGGGGTGAAGGCAGCTTTTATGCACGTGCCCAGGGGTTTGCCGCTCGTGGCGTCCAAGCCCGAAGGGATATCAATGGCCACAATGGGCTTCCCCGTGGCGTTTAATGCGGAGATTACCTCCCTATAATATCCCTTGACTTCTGAGGCGAGGCCTGTTCCCAGTATCCCCTCTATAAATAGGTCGTGGGAAAGCAGGTCATCTCTCATGGCCTCGAACTCCCCGAGGGTTGCAAGCTCTTTTACCTCGATATCGTCCTTGGTCAACATATCCAAGTTGGTCTTGGCATCCCCCTTGATGGACGTATTCTCGGCGAGGAGGAAGATGTTCACCCTCAGGCCCCTATTAATCAGGTGCCGGGCGATAACGAAGGCGTCGCCCCCGTTGTTTCCCTTGCCCGCTATGACGGCTACCCTTTTCCCCGGCAAATTCGGAATTCGACGAAGGATTACCTCCGTTGCCCCCTTGCCCGCACTCTCCATCAGGTCGATCCCTGGCACACCCCTTTCATGAATCGTCCTTCGATCAAGGGCCTTCATTTGATCGGCCGTTACCACTTTCATGTTTAGACCTCTAATACCACCTGGGCGACCCCATAATCCTTTTCGTGGGAGATGCTAACGAAAGCCGTCTTGATTTCCCGATCGGTGAAAAAACCCTTGGCCTGGTTGTAAACTTTAAGAGAAGGCCGGCCCAGGGGATCATTGACCACCTCGATGTCGGTCCACTTGATTCCCCTCCTGAGGCCCAAACCGAGGGCTTTCAACATCGCCTCTTTAGCTGCCCAGCGAAGGGCGAAATGTTGCCCTGGGTTTGATTTGCCCTCGCAAAAGGCGATTTCCCCGGGCGTATACACCCTCTGGATAAAAAGGGGACCCCATCTTTCGAGCATTCTCTCAATGCGGCGTATTGAGACGATATCTATCCCGATTCCATAGATCATGGGATGTCCCCCAGGGGCTACTTTATCAGTTCGATCATATCTCGAACAGCCCTATTCAATCCAACCAAGACGGCCCGAGCAACGATGCTGTGTCCGATACTGAGCTCTTCGATCTCCTTAATCTCGGCAATGCGTTTTACATTGAAGTAATTGAGGCCGTGGCCGGCATTAATGCCCAGGTCCAGTTCACAGGCAATGCTTACAGCATCCAGGAGGTTCTTATATTCCTTGTCTTCTTCGTCCCTCGTTGTGGCGTCGCAGTAACACCCGGTGTGGAGCTCCACGAAATCCGCCCCTACTTCCTTGGAGGCCTCGATTTGTTGTCCATTGGGATCGATGAACAAGCTCAGGGTAATTCCGTTACCCTTCAATTGAGCGATGGTTTTTGTGAGGGTGCCCTTATTCCCCCCGACATTGAGTCCTCCCTCCGTGGTTAATTCTTCCCTCTTTTCGGGGACGAGGGTGACCATATGGGGTTTAGCCTCCAAGGCGATCTTGACCATCTCCGGCGTGGCGGCCATCTCCAGGTTGAGTTTGGTCTTTACGGTCTCCCGCAGGATATGAACGTCTCGATCCTGTATGTGCCTTCTATCCTCCCTCAGATGGACAACGATGCCATCGGCCCCCGCCATTTCAACGAGAGCTGCAGCAGCAATCGGGTCAGGGTATTTTACACCCCTCGCTTGGCGAAGGGTGGCCACGTGATCGATATTGACTCCCAATCTGGTCATCTCTTCTACCTCCTCATCCTTGCAAATGGGTGTCTCGTCCCATTCTCTCCATCACCTGTCCAATGGTGTCCGTTAGTTCCTTGCCCATGTGAGCGATCTTGTCCTCATCTTCCCCCTCCAGCATAATTCTTAAGATTGGTTCCGTCCCCGAATAGCGGGCAAGGATCCTTCCCGATTTCCCAAGTTCCCGCTGGATGGCTTTAATTTTTCGACGGATTTTGGGCATTCTCAGGACATCTATTTCTCTATCGATCTTGGTATTGAACTGTACTTGAGGCAGAGGAACCATTGATTTTGCAAGGTCATCCAATTGCTTTTGTGTGCTCACCATAATCGATAATACTTGAAGGGCGGTGAGGATACCGTCCCCCGTCGTATTATAATCGAGAAAGATGGTATGACCCGATGGTTCACCTCCCAGATTATGTCCTCCATTCACCATCTCCTCAACTACGTATCGATCTCCTACGGCAGTTCTGACGACCCGGATTCCCCGTTTGCCGAGGGAAAGATCAAGCCCCATATTGCTCATAACCGTCGTGACAACAGCCTTATTCTTGAGCCTTCCCTTATTGACCATGTCAGTGGCGCAAATGGCCAGAATATGGTCGCCATCCACGATGTTCCCATGACGATCCACGAAAACCACCCGGTCCGCATCCCCGTCCAAGGCCATCCCCAGATGGGCTTTTTCCTGGACAACAACTTCGCTAACCCTTTGCGGACAGAGCGACCCACAATCGAGGTTAATATTTTTCCCATCGGGCTCAACTCCTATGGGGATAACCTCTGTCCCCAATTCCTCTAATACGGCGGGCGCCAATTTGTAGGCCGCCCCATTGGCACAATCCAAGACGATCTTTAGACCATCGAGGGTTAAATGATTGGGGAAGGTATTTTTTAGGAAGACTACGTATCTCCCCACGGCGTCTTCTATCCGGTACGCCTTTCCAACCTCCTCGGCCGTGGGCCGCAAGGAATCGATGCTATTGGAGAAGATAAGTTCCTCGATCTGGGCCTCAAGGGCATCGGGAAGTTTGAAACCATCCCCGGAGAAGATCTTGATGCCGTTGTCGTAGAAGGGATTATGGGAGGCGGATATCACAACTCCGGCGTCGGCTCGCATGCTCGTGGTAATGAAGGCAATGCCAGGTGTGGGGAGGGGGCCGACCAGGAGGACATCGACTCCCATGGAACAGATACCCGATGCCAATGCCGTCTCCAACATATATCCCGAAAGTCGGGTATCCTTTCCAATGACGATTTTGTGTCTTCCCTCACGGTCTTTAAAGATATAGGCCGTTGCCCTGCCGAGTTGCATTGCCATTTCACCCGACATGGGGTCCACATTGGCGATACCCCTGATCCCATCTGTCCCAAACAGTTTCCGCATCTCTCCCTCCATCCCGGCGCTCACTCCGCGGCAACTTTCCCACACTTTATGTTCACTTTCACCTCTTGACTACTCACGGATTTGATGTGTAATCCCCCCAGACCGAGGGCTGCCTTTTTTATCGTATCCTTCTTAAGGCCGGAGACATCTACCTCTTCGGTGAAGATCTTTCTCAACCCCTTCAACTCACTTTGCGCACCGACGATTTCAACAGCCGGGGGATCAACCCATACACCGGCAATCTTGTACCCTGCGAGGGGTTTGCCTATCAACACAGCCTCTACCAGGACATTTTTCTTGAAAAGTTCGTCGAATCTCAGCATGACGGAAGTTGGACTCCTCATGGATACTCTTAGACCCCGTGGAAAGGTGATGTGCTCGGGTTGGATCTCGAATATTGAGACCCCAGCCTTCGCGTCGGAGAGGTCGATAGTTGCTTTTACGTCCCGAGGAGATAATCTCCTCAGAAGGGTTGCCGGTCCGCTTATTCGAATATTGATGGATTCTACGGAATTCTTGAAGATGATAAGGGAGGAGGGAATGTTGCGAAAATCCAGGGGTATGGAGAGGGCTGTTTCGCCGCCCCTTTCACTGGTAACGAAATACCACCACAGTATGACGGCAAAAAAAACGGAGATGAGTTTCAAAGACAGGTTTTTAGTGAAAAGGCCTTTCAAGGAATCCCCCTCTTTTTACTGGAACCTCCTGGCTCCCTTGTGCAAGAATAGCCTCTGGAGGATTTTTCTCAGGGCGGTTGGATCCAGATTCCGGGTGATTTTACCCTCGAGGACAAACGAAATAGTCCCGGTCTCCTCGGAAACTACGATGACAACGGCGTCAGTCTCTTTCGTTAAACCGATGGCAGCTCGATGCCTCGTTCCCATGTCATTACCGACCTCGGAATCCATACTGAGGGGGAGGAGGCAACCCGCCGCGGCAATTTTCCCGTCCCGGATGATCATGGCCCCGTCATGAAGGGGAGAAGGGGGCAGGAATATGCTGGCGATGATCTCTTTGGATACCCTTGCCTCCAAGTCGATCCCACCTTCGATATATTCCCTGAGGCCGGTTTTCCTTTCCAGTACGATGAGGGCCCCAATTTTCCTGCCAGCTAAGGAGGTCGATGCCATAATCAATTCCTCGAAGACATGGGATTCCTCCGCAAGGTCGATGCGGGTGAAGAAGGGGTTCTTCCCGACGGTGGTTAGTGCCCTTCGAATGTCATGCTGAAATATGACTACTATGACGAGAATGATGGAGCTCAGAAAGGTACTCAAGATCCAGTGGAGTGTGAGGAATTCCACCTTTCCAGAGATGAAGAAGGCGACGGTGATCAAGACGAGGCCGAAGATCATCTGAACCGCTCTGGTCCCCTTGATGAGAATGATGATCCAATAGATCAGTACGGAGACGATAGCGATATCTACGATGTCCTGCCATCGGATACTGGCCAGGATATCCGCGATACTCATGGGGTCACTACCTTCTTAAGATGGCATCCACTATTTGTGCCGCCTTTCTTGCGGGACCCACATCATGGACCCGGAGGATATTAGCCCCGTTCATGATGGTTGCAGAAATGGAGGCAAGGGTTCCCTCATCCCTTTGGTCTACCTCGGCATTCAAAATTTTACCGATGAAGGACTTCCTTGAAGTGCCCAGCATAATTGGTTTGCCCAAGCTCTTAAACTCACCAAGGTGGCGAATAATCGTCAGATTGTCTTCAACCGATTTCCCGAAGCCAATTCCCGGATCGATAATGATCTGTCCCGCGTCTACCCCGGCTCTTTCTGCAATCTCAGTACTTTCCTCCAAGTACTCCATAATCTCCGTAAGGAGACAATCATAATGAACGTCCAATTGCATAACTTCAGGGGTCCCCCTTATATGCATTACCACCACGGGTACGTCATATTTGGCTGCAACGTCCGCCATTTTGGGGTCGAAATGCAATCCACTGATGTCATTGATCATCTCGGCGCCGGCCTCAATGGCCTTCTCGGCTATGAGGGATTTGTATGTGTCGATGGAGATGGGGATGGCGACCTCCGCCGAAAGGCCCTCGATGACCGGAATCACCCTTCGCAACTCTTCATCCGGCAGCAATGGTTTGGCTCCAGGCCTTGTCGATTCTCCCCCAATATCGATGATATCGGCTCCCTGAGAGGCCAATTCGATGCCATGGGAGATCGCATTATCCGGGTCGAGGAACATTCCTCCATCGGAGAAAGAGTCGGGGGTGACGTTCAATATGCCCATAAGGTGGGTCCTCTCATCGAGGTGGAGGACCGTTTTTTTGCACCTCACGGTATGAGGTGGGCTTTCGAGGTTCTTGAGACATTCGCGAATCCGTCCCGCTACCCCTTGAAGGCCGTTGAAACGGTCTGCAAGCCTGTCGATGATGGTATTTAGCTGATTTTGGGTGCCCATGAGGATGATGTCAGAGGCGGCAACGCTACAATCGATCATCCTCCTATCCATGGCGACATCACCACCCAGTAAGACCATCTCTTGTTTCAGGAAGTTGCCCAGGCGACAGTCGATCCCCTTGATCATGAGATTGAAATGAAATATCTTGTCCCGCATCAACTCAATGCCGATGGGGTCGACACCAATGCGCTTCATTTCCTGGATGGCCTCATCCGGTTCGCTGAACTGAAGGAGTCGAACCCTTTTCATTCTCGGGTGTCCAATATATCCATGGATAATGAGCAGAGGTTATATGTAGAGTCTTACATTGTTGGGCAAAATTCAAAGAAGGATTAAATCCTAAATCGACTCGGCCAAGCCTTCGACCCGAGACATGTCGACGAGCTCATGTCGAGTCGCTCAGGCCGAGGGGGGCTTCGAGTGTCTTCGACCCTGAGGCTCAGACCCGAAGGGAGCCTCAGCCGAACTCCTCGTCGCGGGCCGAAGCACTAAATCCTAAACAAATTTTAATTTCCAAATTTCAAATTCAAAATCTTTTGGTTTCTTTGGGTTTTGGTAATTTGATATTGGTTAGAGTTTAGAAAATTAGTATTTAGAATTTGCCTATGCCCTTTCCTATTTGCAAGTATTTATGTGATCACACATAGTAGATTCGAATAGGTGGTTAAATCTTTTCGCCTTTTACGATTTTATCTATTTGATCCCCGTCAAGGGCTTCCCTCTCCAATAAGGAATTGGCAAGGCTATGGAGAAGATCGCTGTTCTCCTCGATGATTTTTCTGGCGCTATCGTAGCTATTGTCTACAATCTGCTTAATCTCTTCATCGATATCTTGCGCCGTCCTTTCGCTATAATCCTTGTGTCTGGCGAATTCACGCCCCAAAAAGATCTGTTCCTCTTTCTGTCCAAAGGCGAGAGGACCCATTTTTTCGCTCATCCCCCATTCGCACACCATTTTTCTGGCCAATTCGGTTGATTGCTCGATATCTTCACGAGACCCCGTGGTTTGGATATTGAGAACGATTTCCTCCGCGGCCCTTCCGCCCATTAAGACGGCGATATTATTGAGGAGATAATCCTTGGGGTATATATGTTTCTCATCGATGGGCAACCTTTGGGTTAACCCGAGGGCACGTCCCCGGGGTATGATGGTGACCTTATGGATGGGATCGGTCCCGGGGATCATCTTGGTCACCAAGGTATGCCCCGATTCATGGTATGCAATATTTCTCCTCTCCTCATAGGGAATGATCATGCTCTTCCTCTCGGTCCCCATCAAGACCTTATCCTTTGCCTGTTCGAGATCTGCCATTTCAATCTGACTCTTTCCCTGTTTTGCGGCCAGCAAGGCCCCTTCGTTAACCATATTTTCCAGATCTGCTCCGGTAAAGCCCGGCGTCCCACGGGCTAAGACCTGAAGGCTGACATTTCCGGAGAGGGGGTTTTTTTTCGTGTGGACCCTCAGAATGGCCTCCCTTCCCTTGATATCGGGAATAGGCACTACTACCTGCCGGTCGAACCTTCCCGGTCTCATAAGAGCGGGGTCTAAAACGTCCGGCCTATTGGTAGCGGAAATGAGGATGACCCCGTCGTTAGATTCGAAACCGTCCATTTCGACCAGGAGCTGATTGAGGGTTTGCTCCCTTTCATCATGTCCCCCTCCCAGGCCGGCTCCTCGATGCCTCCCCACGGCATCGATCTCATCGATGAATATGATACAGGGCGCATTTCTTTTTCCCTGGATGAAGAGATCCCTTACCCTTGAAGCCCCAACGCCGACGAACATCTCTACGAATTCGCTCCCGCTTATGTTAAAAAAGGGAACATCGGCCTCCCCGGCTATGGCTCGGGCCAAAAGGGTCTTTCCCGTGCCAGGTGCCCCTACGATGAGCACCCCCTTTGGGATTCTTCCGCCCAGCGTGGTGAATTTCTTTGGGTCTTTCAGGAAGTGGATGATCTCTTCCAGTTCCTCCTTTGCCTCTTCGATACCCGCCACATCCTCGAAGGTTACCTTATGCTGGTCCTTGGAAAGGATTTTGGCGCGACTTTTCCCAAAGGCTAAAGCCTTTCCGCCCCCAGCCTGTACCTGTCGCATGAAGAAGATCCACACCGCTATGAGCAGGAGCATCGGGAACCAGGAAATTAGGATGGATTGCCAGAAGGGTGATTCCCCAGGCGGCTTTGCCGATATTTCCACCCCCTTTTCCCTCAAATTTCTGACCAAATCGGGGTATTCCGGAACAAAAAGTTTAAATTCCCCTCCATTCAAGTACCTACCCGAGACCTTATTTCCATGAATGGTCACGCTGGCAATTTCCCCTCGCTCCACCGCGGCAATGAATTGGCTAAAATTAATGGTTTGGGGCTTTATCTGGGGCCGGCTGAAGAGATTAAACAGCAGGACCATCACCAAACTGATGACGAGCCAAAAAGCGATATTTCGATAGAAAGGGTTCAAAAACGTTCCTTTAGACATAGAAATAAAAGGTAGTGAATTAATTAATTATGACATAGGCTGCCTCTATTTTCAACTACTATCTGGTAGGAGGCCCTGCCGTTCTGAGGGATTCCACTGTTCCTGAGCGCAATCTGCAGGAGAAATGACACGTCGGACCAGGTCCTCGCCCCTGCTCCCTGGAGCTAACATCAGAGAGATTTGAAGAACCGTTCAAAGAGTATCCCATATCTAAGACCATGACAACTGACCCATATTTGGTTTGATCCAAGCCGTAACAGCGAATGGAAGAGGATCGTGGCGCCGGCAATAATGACATCGGCCCTTTCGGGTGGAAGCCCGACAATGGCTTTCCTTTCCTTCAAGGGGAGGTTTTTAAATTGTTCGATCTGTCCCTCAATATCCTTCAACTTCAATAGCCCATAGTGAATGCGTGAAGGATCGAATTCCTTCAGGCCCTGTTGGACGGAGAAGAGGGTAGTTATGGTCCCTCCGATGCCGACGAGGGGGATATTTCCCTTCAATGGGGGAATGTTGGTCAGTGCTTTTCCCACATGGGACGCCATGGCCTGATATTCCCCTTCCTCTACCGGGTCTGAGGTGAGGAACTGTTCCGTTACTGTTACCGAGCCGATGTTCAGGCTGAAGACCCGCACCTCACCAACGGAATCTCCATAAATCCACTCCGTACTTCCCCCTCCGATATCGATGACTACCAGAGGTCCCGAGGACCATTTTTGATCTTTTACCACAGCCAGGTAGGAAAGTCGCGCCTCTTCTTGGCCCGAAATGATCTCGATTTCCAAGCCACATCGACCTCGAACCCTTCGCAAGAACTCAGACCGATTTGTTGCCTCCCGCAGGCTGCTCGTTCCAATTGCCACTACCTTCGTAACCCCCATATCCCGGCATAGGGAGAGAAAACGGTCGATGACATCGATGCTCTCTTGCATTGTATGAGGGTTGATCTTACGGTTTCTCACAAGACCCTCACCCAACCGGGTTGTGGTCTCCAGATCCAGGACGGTTTGAAGCAGGCCCTCGGGTGTCTGTTGGGCGATTAAGAGGAGGATGGTATTGGCCCCAATATCAATGGCGGCGTAGCGTTTCACTTTCCCTCAATGAGTAGGAATGATTCGGTGATCGGAAAGAAAAGGCAGGTTGCGAGACCTTGATCATCTGGGTACAGTGGGACTTCTCGGCAAAGGTGAATGAAAAGCGGTAACAATGACGCATTTTTGAATAAGAACTCCCCCGGCTCTTGGCTACCCATACTGAGCGATGAAACGGGAGATAGATCGGTCGAATGTCCTTTCCACTTCCGGGGAAAACAGGCACCCGGGAAGCTCACCGAGCCCCTTGTGGTAAACTATACACTCACAACATTTGCCCTTTTTATCGCAGGGTTCGTAGGTGCAGATACAATTTCCCTGATTGAGTTCGAAATTACATTCCACCATTGATCCCTCCTTTCTTCAATGCCACCGCATTGGCTCATTCCATCCGTAAAGGGAGTTTTTTCACCGTTTATCCTACACGATTCGATCTGTCAATGGTCCAGCAGCTGAAGTTTTCTTCTGCTTGGGGGCGCAATGAGCCAAGAATAACGTCTGGAATAGCCTCGTCACCAAACACGGAATGGGGGGAATGATAGGGACCTATGGGGGCCTCTCATGGTGAAGAAGATTTGTGGCTCCAAGATTTGGGATTCCTTTCCTTCCACCCTGTTCACGAGTTCCGAGATCATTTTGGCATAGCTAGTTGCCCAATTGGGGCACATTGGGGAGCCTTTGGCGATAACACGGCCCTATAATGACATCCCTATATGAGAACGGGAAGAGCCTTAAAACCAATGAGTTAGCCTTTTCCTCCCAAGCAACCTCTTGATTTTATACAGATTTTTATTTGCCTCCTCCTCCCCTTTTTGTACGCAATGGCCGAATGTGGAGAAATCCGCCCAGAATATGTTCTTCACATCGGGCTTTAAAACGATGTCCGCCTCTCGAATTCGAATTTGATTGAGGGTGTAACCGGTAATCTTCTCGGCACGAATGACCACATCGATTCCACAGTTCGAGTTGAAGGGACCATCTATATCCTTAGATACATCCACCGCAATGATTACGTTGGCTCCCAATTCGGAGGCCGGCTGCACGGGGACGAGGTCGATGCTTCCTCCATCCACGAATTCATGCTCCTTCATCTTTTCAGGAGGGAGGATTCCCGGAATGGCACAACTGGCGCTCACCGCCCTGCGAAGGGAGCCCTTTTTGAGTACTACCTCGCTGCCCATAGTAATGTCCAAGGTGATGGCGGCGAATTTCAAACGAGTCTCCCCGATGTCGATATCGTCGATGAGGGCCTCAATATGTTCCTTGAACTCCTTCCCTGAAATCAAGGATCTCTTGGTGAGGGAAAGGTTGTAGAAAATATTCTTCTTAATATGATGGGTGAATTTGTAGAAAAATCCTGAACCCTTTCTGGAATATTTCTCCGCATCGAGAAAGTCAAACTTGAGGAGTTTGAATTGTTTACTTTCAATATATTCATACGCCTTTCTTTCGATTTCCACGGCGCTTGGATGAGTTGCATACATCGCCCCAATAATTGCTCCAATACTCGTTCCAGCGATGATGTGGATGGGGATGTTTTCCCGTTCTAAGACTTTAAGGATTCCTATGTGAGCGGCTCCCCGGGCGGCACCTCCTCCCAGGGCTAGACCCACCTTCAATTTGCGCATCCAAAACCCTCAATCGATTTTTTCCATGACAGCAGCTGCTAATAGGGGGAACATGATCTCGTGGTGTCCGGTCAATGAATATCCCTTACCCCCTTTACGGGTGGGCCGATTCACGACGTTGACCGTTGGACGGTAGTGCTGGAGGAAATCCATGTTGACCGTGGTGAAACGGTCGACTTGATGACCCAGATTTCGGGCAAGGCTGAGGGCCTTAAGGAAGATTTCTGGAAGGATGACTGCCGATCCTAGGTTGAGGTAGACTCCCCCCTCCAATTTGGAGATGATGGACGAGAAGATCTTAAAATCTCGGTAGCTTCCCTCCCCAATGGCAGCTCCGTCCGTCGAGGGATGCATGTGGATAACGTCGGCTCCAATGGCAACGTGTACGGTTATGGGGATACCCACTCGTGAGCCGGCAGCCATAATGCTCAAAGCGGCATAGGGAAGGTTTTCATCGAGGAGTTTCCTGCCCACCGATTCACCCAGCCCCAAACCCCGTGAAACCCCCTCCCTGATGGCCCCATTGATGAACTCTGCGGTTTCCCTAGCCATTCCGAAGGTTCCCCGGTCAAGTTCTTCAAGCACCTCCTCCGAAGTATGTCCCGCCATGGCGACTTCGACATCGTGGATGATGCATGCTCCGTTCATGGCCACCGCCTTGAAAACCCCCCTTTCAATGAGGCTGATAATGATGGGGCTAAGCCCGACCTTGATAGGGTGGGCACCCATGGCTAAAACGGACATCCTCTTTTCGTGAAAGGCATTAACTATGCTCTGAACGATATTGCGAAAATCTCTTCCCGCCAGTATATTTGGAAGGGCCTCATAGAAATTCCCGAATGTGGTTCCCTTGGTATACGTCCTACTGAAATCATCGACCCCCACCATGGATTTTCTCTCCTTTAAGGAGACGGTCTTAATCTTTCCCGGATCAATCTGGTCGAACCTCGATTTCATCTTATCTCCGTGAAGTCCGATTCAGTAAGCCATCTTAAAGATTTGGGCCTCCACCATTTCGCAGAGAATATGCCCCACGGCCATGTGGACCTCTTGGATACATGGGGTGCTGTTGGAGGGAACGATAAGGGAATAGTTGGCCACTTTTGCGAGGTCGCCTCCGTCGTTTCCCGTCAGGGCGATGGTTTCAATGCCCATCTCCTTAGCCACCTCGATGGCCTTGATGACGTTAGCCGAGTTTCCACTGGTGCTGATACCGATGGCTATGTCCCTTTCTTTCCCAAGGGCCACAATCTGCTTGGAGAAGATTTCCGAAAAGCTATAATCGTTGCCGATGCTGGTGAGGATGGAGGAATCCGTGCTCAGAGCTATGGCGGGAAGGGGTGGACGCTCCATGAGGAAACGATTGACAAACTCTGCGGCGAGGTGTTGGGCCTCTGCTGCACTGCCTCCATTGCCGAAGAGTAGGACCTTATTCCCGTTCTCGAGGCTATCGGCAATCAGCTTGATTATGGCAATCAGTCGGGAAAAATTTTCATCCAAGAACCGCTTCTTGATCTTATCGGTTTCTTCAAATCTCTTCTGAATAACCCCTTCCATGAGTCTTCATATTATCCCCCTCAACATTTCCTGTCAAGGGTTTAAGGGGGAGGAGTTTCCGGACTTTTGGGCGCTTCCCAACGCCCAATCGCCCAAATTCCTTTGAGCCACCCAAATGGCAATTCCAAATGTCAAATAAAATCCCAATGCTTACATGTCAACACTCCCAATTTCCCTCAATAGTTAAGTAGTTAGCTTGTCAAACCAGTCGATAACTCAACGACTCGAACAATCAACCTTCCCCATTTGTCATTTGTCATTTGACATTCATTTGAACTTTGAGCTTTGGCATTTGTATATTCTAATTTTTGTAACTTTTTTAGCAAGTCAGAGTAATTACATGCTTTTTTCTGAAGCAACTCCAGTTAAGGGGCTGTCAGCCTCCTGAGTTTCTTGGGTTTCTTGAGTATCCTCAGTTCCTAAGTCCTTCGGTTCATAAGTTCGGTTACGAACATATTTAGACTTCGGCTGAGACATGTCGACGAGCCCCTCGGCCTGAGCTCGGGTCGAAGGCTCATGTCGAGTCGCTCACTGCCGAAAGGCTCGGGCCGAATGGAGTGAGCAATGTTTTTGAAATAAGTTGCCAAAATACTTCACCGTTATTGTGAAGCGAAGCACTAAGGCATCTGTTTTCCGATCAAGGGGGATATGCTATGGTATATATATGACGTCCTCCATTAAATGGTCCCTTGAGAACTTCTTCAATTTCCTCGGGAGACCGTTGGCTTACCTTGTCAATTGGAGGAAGTTTTCCAGGAGGAAATGCTTTCAGGATGTCATCATGTAACTCAACTATGTAGTCGAGTAAGGTTTCCAAGCCCTCCTTTGCCTTACTGCCATCAGCTAAGGATGGCTTTCCTATTACTCCCTCCGGGTAAACACTAACTTCCAGACCACTCAATCCTACCTGGGCATGTCCGGGTATGGGTCTTTGATAAACATCCCCTCCGGCGTCAATGTGCCTCTGAGCCTTATCTTTAGGGAGAAATCCCTGGGGCTTTGTGTCTACCGCATCTTCCAGCTTAATCATCTCCGGGAATAAGGCCAGAGAATAGGAGGTCTCCGCCTCATCTGCATGCCTGAAGGGTGTTTCGAATGGTCCCCCATGTTCCTTATCCTTCATTTTATCCACAATGACTGTAGGCCAGTGGACAAAGACCAATACTGAGGGGACCTGATACCTTTTTGCGAATTGATGTATTGCATTGGGGATAACATACTCCTGCCCGTGTCCATTGATAAGGATTTGCTTC
>JAQYWG010000439.1 GCA_030145085.1 Thermodesulfobacteriota bacterium | reverse complement strand
AAAGAAGGATATGCAGAGGATCACCAGCGAGGAATTCAAGAGGAAATGGAAGAAAAAGACAGAATAACCCAAGAATTAAGACCCGTTGCATACACACGAGTGAGCACAAGATGCCAGCGGGCTCAACTTCCCAAGCGAACGCCCGAAGCAGTGGCGAAGGAAGAAAACCTTTTGAGCATGGCTATTTTTAATGCAAGAATCTCTTGGGCTGTATTGGTAGTGTATTCTTGTTCTGGCAAGAGCGCAGAAGATGTACCAGGGAGGATGCAAATTCCTCTGCATTTTCACTCAGCTCTTTGGTAACCTTATAAAGTTCCGGAATAAGGGAGAAGAGATATTCGAGATTTGTTTCAAATCCGGGCACAGGCGATCTTTTGATTTCCCAGTCTTTTTGGACAAATTCCTCTACTAATTTCCTTTCAATCGCCTTGGAGAATGGATTCGGACCCTTATTCTTCTCCAGATGCCTTATAAGTGCCTTGACATCTATTAAATTCAGCCTGAAAGTGCTCTCGCCTAAATCATCCATAATCATACCCCCTTTTTCTTGATCTGCTTGCTTTGTCTCCC
>JAQYWG010000438.1 GCA_030145085.1 Thermodesulfobacteriota bacterium | reverse complement strand
ATTTTAACCATTACATATCGTAGTTGAAAGGTCAATATTGGATTGAATCTTGACTGCGAAATAATCTCCATAGAAAACGAATATTTCAAGATGAATTAGACAGGGTGGATGCGACCGTGATTATTGCAGAGTTCAAACGCTAATCGATAAGATCCAGTGATGCTGAGGAGCATTGATTCAGTTAGGAATGTTGCACCCAGCCTATGCATGTTACATATAGTAACAGCAAGTCTTGAGACTTGTGGAAGCCCTTCCATTTATAGCAGTAAACCGTAATCAACCATTTTTTGACTTGAGGGCCTGCTGTAGTTTCTCTCCCAGGGAACCCATAGGTTTTCTTGTATCCTTTGCGAACCTTCCCCAATCATCTTCATCTGTTGAATCGCCGGGGCCGAGGGTTATCTTTCTTTCCTCCGGGTGGATTTCCTCAACAATGACCGTGATGGCATCTCCCTGCCTCAGTTTTTCAATTAATGCCGGTTTATGGGAATTGTCTATTTTCGATTTTGGGAGGAGTCCTGTGATTCCTGGTTCCAATACCACAAAAAAGCCGAATTTTTCCTTTTTTCT
>JAQYWG010000437.1 GCA_030145085.1 Thermodesulfobacteriota bacterium | reverse complement strand
CCAGAATCGACTCTCTTTAGCTTCTTTTCGACATATCTTAATGCGCATAAGAAAATCTTTCTTACTGAGAGCTTCATTCGCCTCTATATAGTTAGCTCCAATCGATCCCGAGGACCTTATAAGTTGCTTGCTATCTTCCATATTGGCAATTGAATGCTTCAAGCTGGCAACGAATTTTCTTACACGTTTAGCGAACTCAAGCGTTCTTTCCTCAAGATCAAAGCGTTTTGGATTTTCGTTTTCGGTCATTTGAATTTGTTTAGAGTTTAGGATTTAGATATTAGGATTTTTTCAGAAGTATTTCCTTGGATCGGTTATCTTTCCTTCCACTGCGCTGGCCGCTGCGGTGGCCGGGCTTGCCAAGTAGACTTCGCTTTCCGGATGTCCCATTCTGCCGACGAAGTTTCTGTTGGTTGTGCTGACGCACTTTTCGCCGGCCGCTAAGACACCCATGAAGCCACCCAGACACGCGCCGCAGGTCGGCGCGGCGATTACACAACCGGCATCGTAGAATATATCGAACAGGCCCTCATCGTTGGCCTGCTTCCAGATCGTCGGCGTGGCCGGGACAATC
>JAQYWG010000436.1 GCA_030145085.1 Thermodesulfobacteriota bacterium | reverse complement strand
ACCAACTAACTAATAGGACGCAGGCTCATCCTGAAGCGATAGCATAGTATAGAGGCCATCTTTAATCTTCTTCTCTTATGAGAGTAAAGATATTATGCGGTATTAGCCCTCCTTTCGGAGGGTTATCCCCCACTTACAGGGTAGATTACCCACGCGTTACTCACCCGTTCGCCACTTTCTGCTAACCTCATCATCCCGAAGGAATCAGAAGTTAGCTTCTCGTTCGACTTGCATGTGTTAGGCACGCCGCCAGCGTTCATCCTGAGCCAGGATCAAACTCTCCGTATTTCTGAGGATAAGCAAGGAACTTAGAATAAACCCAAGTCCCTCTTTCATCCCCATCTTTTTCTAAGACCGCTCCTTTTGGGGAAAGGGGGTCTTACATAAAACATGAAAAACATCTGGCTGGGTACTATGGATTTTTCAAAGAACTAAAGTAGTCTTAGTCTTAAGAAGTGACAGATTCCATACTAACAAAGATGGTAGGTATTGTCAAGGATTATTTTGCATATTTTAATAAGACGAATTCAAATATTTTTTCCGGGTAAAAATTAGTACTTCTGACAACTATAATTATAG
>JAQYWG010000435.1:322-579 GCA_030145085.1 Thermodesulfobacteriota bacterium | reverse complement strand
CGCGGCGATCCAGGCGGGTGTATTGGGCGGCGACGTGAAGGACATCCTGCTGCTGGACGTCACCCCGCTGACGTTGGCCATTGAGACGTTGGGGGGTGTGGCGACGTCGCTCATCGAGCGAAACACCACCATCCCCACGCGCAAGAGCCAGATCTTCTCTACGGCGGCCGACATGCAGATGCAGGTGGAGATCCACGTCATGCAAGGGGAGCGCCCGATGGCCGCCGATAATAAGAGCCTGGGCCGCTTCATCCTGG
>JAQYWG010000435.1:0-312 GCA_030145085.1 Thermodesulfobacteriota bacterium | reverse complement strand
CGGCCCAAGACAAGGCCACGGGCCGCGAGCAGTCCATGCGCATCATGCCCTCCAGTGGTCTCATCGACGACGAGATTGATAGGATGGTCAAAGAGGCTGAACGTTTTAGTGAGCAAGACCGCAAGCGCAAAGAGGAAGTAGAACTACGCAACCGGGCCGATTCTACAGCCTACAGTGCCGAGAAGCTACTCCGCGAGCAGGGTGACAAGGTGCCCGGTAACATCAAGAGCGACATTGAGACCAAGATCTCGGCGCTACGGAGCGCCTTGCAAGGTCAAAGCCTCGACGACATCCGCACCAGGTTGAGCGACC
>JAQYWG010000434.1 GCA_030145085.1 Thermodesulfobacteriota bacterium | reverse complement strand
CTCAACTATTTTTTCCAGTTCAGGAAATTGACTCTGCCAGCCGAGTTCTTTTTCTGCTTTTTTGGCGTCGGATATAAGTATCGGGGGGTCACCCGGCCGGCGGTCTGTTTCGGTAACTTTGAACTCCTTGCCGGAGATTTCTTTAACAGTCTCGATTACTTCTCTTACGGAATAGCCGGTACCGTTACCCAGGTTATAGATAAGTTCGTTGCTTTGGTCTAATTTCTCCAAAGCCAATAAGTGTGCCCTGCACAAATCCTCGATATGGATGTAATCACGAATACAGGTTCCATCGGGAGTAGAATAGTCAGTTCCGTAAATTTTGATTTCGCCGCGCCGCCCCATAGCTGCCTGGATAATCAATGGGATAAGGTGAGACTCCGGCCGGTGGTCTTCGCCGAGTGTGGCATCATGCCCTGCACCGGCGGCATTGAAATACCGCAGCGTAGCGTAACGAAGTTTACCTGCCCGGCTTTGGTAGTGACACATTTTTTCCACAGCCAGTTTAGTTTGGCCATATGGATTTACAGGTTCTTTGGGTGTCTCTTCCGTGATAGGTATCCGAGTAGGCATACCATAGAC
>JAQYWG010000433.1 GCA_030145085.1 Thermodesulfobacteriota bacterium | reverse complement strand
CTTATCCCTTCTCTGTATCCAAAATTCCCTAATGTTCATAAAATATTGGCTTTTGCCTTCCATTTTTTATCCCTCTCCCCTTTAATTTCAAAATCCAACAGATTCGCCGATTCCCGAAGTAATTTCCTTGCTTCCTTCAGTAACTGGTTTATTCGGGAATCTATACTTTCATCCAATGATTCGATCAAATCCAAGTCTTCTTTGAGAAATTGGAGGTACATCTCGGCCTCTTTTATCAGGAATTTGATCTGGCTGCGGTCGTTCATATATCTGGCCTTCCTCATGGGGTTGGAGAATTTCCCGAGATCGAGCCGGAATCAGAGATTAAGCCGGGAATGCCCTATCCAAAAATACCTTCATCATTTTTACATAGATCGCCTTTTCTTCTCTGGAAATACACTTCAAATTGATCGAATCAAACATCGCCTTCTCAAGATGTTCCCTTGATAAGCCACTTTCCCTGGTCTCCTTTGCATCAAGGGTAATATTTAAGAGAGTTTTTTCTAGAAGATTCATGGTTTTTACCTCCGCTTGGTAAGAAATTATAATGATGGTTTATATCGATTTTATACTATTATGAACG
>JAQYWG010000432.1 GCA_030145085.1 Thermodesulfobacteriota bacterium | reverse complement strand
GCTAACGACCGTTTAAATGCCGCATCCACCCCCCTCGACTTTAACCCTGGGTTCAATTACATCCTTTACGGGGATGATGCGTATCCTTTTACCTTGCCTGGCAATTTCTGCCTCAATAGAGGTAATGTAAGGATTAACTCACCATGTTTTTTCAATGAGCTCCTCCCGGCAAATACTTAGGATTCTATCCTCGATAAAGGTCTTGCACCTCCACTCGATCTCTTCGATAGGCAGGCGGCACAATTCAAAACCAGGATGAGACCTTCCAATAAAAACAGGGGAGCTTCGGAAAAAATCCAAAACTCCCCTGTCCTTTTACCTGAGAGATTACCCCTTACCCTAAGGCTTCGGGGATTGCCCCTTCGGTGGCCTCACTAAGGCTCTCTCCAGAGGATAAATGGATTATAGTCCTTTTGCCTGAGAGTTTCCCCCAACTTATCGGGGTTTCACCTTCGGCGTTTCGCACAGGAACAATAGCTCGCTCACGAAATCTCTCCTATAATCCATAATTATTCAAATTATTATATATTATTAAAAGCTATAATGAACCATTTGCCCTGGATGGGTACCAAAGAGGGACTCCC
>JAQYWG010000431.1 GCA_030145085.1 Thermodesulfobacteriota bacterium | reverse complement strand
ATGTCTGTGCTCAATTCCACTAACGGTGTTTGGGTTGTCAAGGTACCCGAGGAGGAATTTAGGAGATTTGGTGGATACTGAACTCGAAGTCTAAATATATCTGTCCGAATTCTATCTATATCCCAGCATGTGGGTAATCTCCTGTTGCAATTCCAACGACCATCCAGGCCTTTTGCTTTAATTATCCATATTCCAAACCACCTGCCTGCAATACACATCCTTATCCTTTAACTTGATAGTATATGAATTTCCTTTTTCACCCCCCAGACCGTTTGGCTGAGCCTTTCGGCAGTGAGCTCAAGGCCGAACTGCTCATGTCGAAGCCCTCCCATTTGCTTTATCCTTTACCCTGAATCGCCATATGTGTGAAAAAATTTACCAATAATGAGAATCTGAGTTCACAAAAAAGTGGTAATTCATTACACATATTTTTTCTGGTTTCTGTAAGGTTGAAATAACTATTTGAAACTCAAGAAGATATTTTAGTGCCCTATTTTGGCATGATATTCGCTATGGGATTCACCATTTGCTGAGCCAGGTTGATAGCGCCTGAATGGTCGTTTGTGCATATTCAAATGATATTCAC
>JAQYWG010000430.1 GCA_030145085.1 Thermodesulfobacteriota bacterium | reverse complement strand
CCCAAAAAGCCCGCCATCTATCTGACTATACCTGCGTAACGGTAAAATAGCTTTCTCATCCCTACAAGATCCGTCCGGGGGCGAATATCAAGCCATGGTGACCTGCCTCCTTGCGCTGTGAGCTTTTCTAGTTCTCAGTTTCCCAAATTTCTTTATATTTTTGATAAATCCCATCATCAAATCCACCCAAGATAGATCTTGTGAATTTGTGAAAAAATAAGAGAAATTTTAAGAAAATCTGCGATTTGACGAGATTTTTTGACATAGAAAATCTATATACGGTTTTATACGAGATAATTACTTGATTTTATTGATAAAATTGGCTGTGAATACCGGATATCAAAATAATCTCTGTTAACTAACTAAAACTCGGTTTGTAATTTATATTAATCTATGATACATACAAAACCAAACACCGAAAAGCCAAACCATCCGTGAGGGTGGGGCGGAAAGCGACGGGTCTAGGCGGGGGAAGATCCCTGAGCTTCCGAGATTTAGCATCATAGTTTTTCTAGATAGCCGGGTTGCCGAAGTGAATGATCAGCAAGAGATTTCCAGAAAGTTCCCTTATGGTACCTCC
>JAQYWG010000042.1 GCA_030145085.1 Thermodesulfobacteriota bacterium | reverse complement strand
AATATTTATGTCGTCACATATAGTTGTTGGTCATGGGAATTATTAATCCTTTGAGGCAGATTTCGCTATCCGTTCAACGCCAATCCCTTCTGTCCTCGATGGTCTTGGCCCCCTCGGGAATAGAGCCTTTGGGGATACATTCAACCTTGCCCCGGAGCTTCAGCGTCTCTTTTATGGCGGCCTGAAGACGCGTTTTCAGCCTTTCTTTGTCGATATGTTCGTCCTCCAATTCGATATGAAAGGCCATTTCATCGCCCTTTTCCTCCCTCGTAATGACGACTTGATACTTTTTTATCTCAGGATATCGACTCATGAGTTGATCGGTCTGTGAGGGATGGATGAAGACTCCCCTTAATTTGGTTGCTTGGTCCAACCGTCCGACAAGTCTGGGAAGCCGAGCGGATGTCCTTCCACACGGGCAGGGGCTGTCATCATAGTAAGAAAGATCCCCGGTTCCGAATCGAAGGAGGCTGTAAGCCTTGTTAAAGAGAGTCACGACAACCTCTCCAGTCTCACCCGGCCCCAACCGTTTTCCCGTTTCCGGATCCACGATCTCTAGAATGAGATCGTCGGCGATGTGCATGCCGCGGTTCTCGATACATTCGTAGGCAATGGCGCCTACTTCCGCGGTTCCATAACCCTGGCGAGCCACCATACCGAACCGTTTTTCTATGGAATTTCGCATGGACTCCGTCAGCAGCTCTATGGTCAAAAAGGATACCTCCAGGGATAGATCCTTCTTCAAATCGAGGCCTAACTTCTCAGCATGGTCACCTATGCTGAGGAGGAAACTGGGCATTCCCACAAACCCGGTTACACCCAATTCGTGCATGATCTTGACCTGAGAGTCGAGGTTTCCCACCCCCCCGGCAATTACCGTACAACCGAGGGAGTGGAGGGGTTCCTCCAGCATCCAACCCCCTGGGGTGAGGTGATACGAAAGGGTCACCTGAACGATATCGCCTTTCCTAAATCCCGCCGCATAAAAGGCCGTTTCCCACCTCCAATAGCGGGATTGCCTCGCCTCCGGGACGAAGATGGGTCCTGGCGCGAGATAGATTTTCCTCAATCGATTATGGGAGGTTGTCAGGAGCCCCCCAAAGGGTGGCTCTTTTTTTTGGAGGGAGATCAGGCTCGATTTTTCGGTAACGGGTAATTTTCCCAAATCCCCTATGGTCGGAATGTCCTCCGGGGTAATCCCTGCTGCCCGAAATCTTTCCCTTATCCCCGGCGAATGTCCATGGGCGTATCGGACGATTTCCCGCAGGATACGATTTTGATAATCCTCCCTCTCTCCGGGAGGCATTGTCTCCGTGGCCCGGTTGAAATACCCCGAGAACCTATCCCGTTTTTTACGCATCTCCCGCTCCTCTCCCGTGGGGATACCAAGCCTCGTCCAACGGGAAGAGGGTAGCCCAAATCATGCTGATTAATCCCAGGTCCTTTTGTCCTCTATCTTCTTGCCCCCCTCCGGGATAGTCCCTTGAGGGATGAATTCCACATCCCCCCTGACCTTCATGACATCCCGTATGGTATTTTGAAGATCTTCTTTCAGTTTTTCCTTATCCACCTGTTCATCCTTGAGTTCAACTTGAAAGGTCATGATATCCTGATCTTTCTCCCGCGTAACCAGAACCCGATAGGCCGCGATATTGGAGTATCGCCGTGCGACTTCATCGGCCTGGCCGGGATGGACGAATACCCCCCGGACCTTGGTGAGCTGGTCGGTCCGTCCCAGAATCCCGACCAACCGCGGTGAGGTTCGCCCACATGGACAGGGTTCATCAATAAGGTAAGAGAGGTCTCCCGTACCGAAGCGAATCAAGGGATACGTTTTATTGAAGGCAGTGGCCACAATCTCCCCCGTCTCCCCTGGCGGGAGCTGTCTTCCCGTTTGGGGGTCTACGATTTCGACGATCTTATCATCGGGAAGATGCATCCCGTTCTTCTCCATACACTCGTATCCCAGAGAGCCTATATCGGCAGTCCCGTAGCTCTGGCGAAGGATGATTCCGAATTTATCCTCGAGGGTTTTTCGGAGGGACTCGGGAAGCATCTCCGCGGCCACGAAGGCAACTTTGAGGTTGAAATCCCTTCTCAGGTCAAGGCCCATCTCCTCGGCTTTTTCGGCGATGGTGAGGAGAAAACTGGGTGTACCGCAGAATCCCGTTACTTTTAAGTTTTTCAGGATATTGACCTGAAGTTCGGTGTTTCCCACCCCTGTGGGAACGGTAATGCAACCCAGCATATTGAGGGAATTATCTACCATATTCATGGCAAAGGGCATCATGTGGTAGTTGAAGGTGTTGACGGCGAAGTCCCCGGGCCTGAATCCCCCGGCATACAAACCCTGTGTCCAGGCTATCTCATCGTATTCCCTTTCGCCGGGTTCATAGATGGGCCCCGGGGATACATAGATCCGCCTCAGCTCTTCCACGGGGACGCCCACGAAGCCTCCAAAGGGAAAATCCTTCTTCTGGTACTCAACCAGATCCGCCTTCTTCGTAACGGGGATCTTTTCCAGGTCCTCTATGGTCTCGATGTCATCGGGCTCCAGGCCCACGGAATCGAGCTTCTCCTTGAAGGCCTTGGCGTGTCCATAGGCGTATTGGACGATTTCCCGCAGTTTTCCATCGAGGTAGGCCTTTTTTTCGGCCCACGGCATGGTCTCAAGATCTTCACGGAAATATCCTGAGGTTCTATCCAATTGGGACATGCGTCTCTCCTTGGTTTGGAGTACCATGAGAAAAATGGGGGAAGGGGAATCGATCCCCCTCCCCCATTCCCCATGGATAATCGCCTACTACAAAATCTCTATAGTCACTTCGGCCACTTGCCGGAGAAGTGGGTGCGGATCACCTTCCCCTTCCGGTCCTGGAAGGTAGCCGCTCCGTATTTTACCTCGATGGGAAACTTGAAGTCCCCAACAGTTTCCCACCATTTCTTGACCAAGGCCCCTTGGGACGTCCCCATCTTCTTGATCCTGGCGGCCCAGATGGACCCGACCAGCAGGTTGGCTACCATGGGCAACGCCGCGTGATTCAAATGAATTCTCAGGTAGTTGGTCTTGGGTTTTCCAAAGAGTCCCTTTCCCGGGATCCACATATCTTCATAGACCTGTGCCATGTGCACATCGAACCCCTCAAAGGCCACCGTAAAGGTCAAATCATCCAACATGATGTCCCGCCTGTTGGGGTTCTCGATGGCGAGGATGTAAGCCATTCCCAAAATACTGCTGTATCCGTATCCTCCCACCTTCCCCGGTTCCTTTGGGCTCTTGTACCCAACCCGTGGTTTAACGAAGAAGGGTGTTTGAGTGGCGATTTCCACCCGTTCCAATGTGATCACCGGGGCCTTCATCTTCGCAATTGCTGGGACGGCCATCAGGCCAACCAGCAGCAGAAATGACATCGTGATGACTAAGGTTCTCTTGAGCATATTTTCCTCCTTTCGTCAAAAGGGAGAGGCCTTATGTGAGCCAGCGTTTCCTCCGTTTATAGTGCTTCACATCCCGGAAGCTCTTGCGGCCACCCACATCGGTGAGGCCCAGGTAGAAGTCCCGGATATCCGGGTTCTCCTTGAGCTTCTCCGAGGTATCGTCCATGACGATCCGACCGTTTTCCAAGACATAGGCATATGGTGCGACGGTAAGGGCCAACTTCACGTTCTGTTCCACCAAAAGGATGGAAATTTTTTCCTTCTGGTTGAGCATGGTGATGATGTCGAAGATCTCCTTGATCAACATAGGGGCGAGGCCCATTGAGGGTTCATCGAGGAGCATTAGCTTCGGCTGGGCCATCATTGCCCGACCGATGACGGTCATCTGCTGTTCTCCCCCGCTAATAAAACCCGCTGTGACGTTACGCACCTCCTTGAGACGGGGAAAGTAGCCGTAGACCATCTCAAGCCTTTCTTTGATAGCCTTGCCGTTTCCGCGCAGGTGGGCGCCAACCCTGAGGTTCTCCTCCACCGTGAGGTGTTCGAAGACTCTTCTTCCTTCGATAATCTGGAAGATGCCCCTCTTAGCAATCTCCTCGGCCTCCAACCTGTCGATCCGTTCCCCCATGAGCTCGATGCTCCCGTCGGTGACCTTGCCGTCCTCGTGTTTCAACAGGCCCGAGATGGCCTTGAGGGTGGTGCTTTTACCCGCACCATTGGCGCCCAGGAGGGCGACGATCCCCCCCCCGGGCACCTCGATGGAAACTCCTTTCAATACCAGGATCACCTCATGGTATTTGACCTCGATGTTGTTGATCTTCAGGATGCTCTCTTTTCCCTCCACTACCTCCCCTCCCTCACCAAGTCATGAAACGGAATTCTCTCACCAGCCCAACCACGACATCCATTTATCGGCGTACTTTGCCCTCATGTCGATCTTCTTCAGCAACGTTATCTTTCCGCCCTTGATTATGTAAATCATGGAGACGGCACTGGGACGGTGGTCGGTCTTGGTATAGGTCACCGGTGGCCTCCCCAGGGCCCCAGGTGTATTGAAAGGGCTCCAGTCTCGGAAGGTCTCAAAGGCGGACAAGATCCCGGGGCCGTTGAGCTGGCCCTTCTTGTCGGCGATCTTCATGGCGTCGACGGCCATCTGCACTTTGACCCAGGCCTGGACGGTACGGATATCCCGCACCTCCTGGGCGACGCCGGGGTTGATCTTTTTGGTATACTCAACCACCTTGTCCATGTAGGGGACGTCCATACCATAGAAAGCGCACGCAGCGGCACCGATGACCCCCTCGCCCGCCTCTGCGGTCAGCCTCACCAGGTTTTGGTCGAACCCCCAGTTGTTGATGATATGATCTGCGCCCAAACCCAGCATATAGGCATCCTTGATAGTGGTGGACACGGACATGGTGGTGTTCCCGTGCCACATAAGGTCGGGCTTGAAGGCTTTGGCTCCCAGGACCTGGCTCTTGGCATCCAGGGCGGTCAAGGAAACGTCCTGATCTGGCCCGATCTCAAACCCCAGTAGCTTTGCCTGGTCCTTAATGGCCTTGATGGGAGCGCTGGCATAGGGGGATGCGAACGCGTAAGAGCAGACAAACCTGGGCTTCCTGCCCGACTCCTTCGCCTTCTTCCATTTGGGGCTCTTCATCCAGATCTCCTCGTACCACGCCGTAATGGCGGCCCGAGCGTTGGTGGAGTAGTCAGTGCCATAGACGAAGTTGTATGGGGTCTTCTTCGGGTCGCAAAGATGGCCGGAGAAGGAACAGGAGAGGTAGGGCATCTTGTCCCGGTTGATGGTGGGCGAAAGTGCTTCGGTATCGCCGGTACCCCAACCCAGGACCATAACGACCTTATCGTAATCCCTGAACCTCTTATAGGTGGTAATGGCCTCGGGAACCCGATAGCCGTAGTCGTACTGAAAGAGCTTGATCTTCTTCTCATTGATGCCCCCGGTGTCGTTCACATAGGCCACCGCCTCCCTTATCCCCAGGGCCATGTCCTTACCCACATCGGAGGTAGCCCCGGTCACATCGTTTAGGGAGCCTATCTTTACCACCTCCGCTGCCCATGCCGACGTACAGAGCAGAGAAAGAATCAATAGTGGTAATATGATTTTCTTCACCATCGTTCACCTCCTCGATTAAATGTTGGTTAGTAAAAAAGGTCTCCTCTGTTTTCAGCGTCTTGTCCCTTTTTCATCACCTCCTTTCCCTGGCGGCATTCCGTGTCCGTTTCCCGCGCTCGGGGTAAAACCTTTCATTTTGTTTACAACCTACGATTTACGGATCACCCTCAGTACGAGAAGGGCCACAGGTTGAAGTAGTTCTTGAGCTGCCAGTATCGGTAAGAGAGGCCATTGGGCTCGTAGAGCAAAAAGAGAACAACGGCTAGGCCAAAGGCTGACTCCTTGATATAGATCAATTTCATGGCGAACCAGGGAAACATATCGGTCATAGGGATGATGGTCATCTCCAGGAACTTAAAGACTAATACCACGAACATGGACCCAAATATGGTGCCATGGAGGCTTCCCACGCCGCCGATGAGGATTACCCCAACCCACATAAGGGAGAAAAACCATTCGTAGTGCTCTGGGCTGACGAAGTAAAGGGCGGTGACGTAGAAGGAGCCGGCGATCCCGGCGAAGAAACCGGCCACGAAAAAGGCCACCAGTTTGTACCAGACGATGTTTACCCCTAGGGTTTCAGCGGCGATGTCGTTGTCCCGGATGGCAATCCAGGCCCTGCCCACCTTGGATCGGAGCAGGTTGGCCATGACCAGGGTGAGGAGAACGACCAGGGCGGCCGAAAGGTAGTAGACCTTAACATCCGAATCGATGACCCAGGGTCCGAGCTTTACCGTTCCCGGGGGCAGGGAGAAGTAATGTCCCCTGCCGCCGATCCGGCTCACATACTGCGTGATGATGAAGGGAACGGTGATCCACTGGGCAGCCATGGTGGTCATGATCAGGTAAAATCCCTTAACCCTGGCCGAGGGGAGGCCGAATAGCACGGACCACATGCCGGCCGCGATGCCTGCTGCGATCATGCTGATGGGGTAGGCCAAACCCCAATCCACGATCAGCTTTGGCCAGGGGATGAAGAGGACCATCATTGCGCTTGTGTATGCCCCCACGGCCACGAAGGCGGCATGGCCGAGGGTGATCTGTCCGCAGTAGCCGATGAGGAGTTGGACTCCCATGCAGGCCAGGATATAGTATGAAATGGTATAGGCCACGCTGAGCCACATGGGGCTCACGAGGTATGGAAAGAGGATGAGGACCAGGACGAGGAGCACCATCTTGACATATACGAATCTTGTCTGCCACCAGGCATGGTCCTGTTTATAGTATTCATGGTAGATACCACACGGCAAGTATCCCATAACGAACTCCCGTCTGAATTTAGGTCCCGGAATTTCTACAACTTATTGAAGTCACAGTATTTTTAGTGGTTTCCAAATAATGTCGGTCGTATGGAATAATGGGATGGTGCGTAGTAAAAGTGGAAGAAATCATATTTGATTTTTTTTCTTCCCCCAAACCCATCATTCCAGTATTCCATTTTTCCACTATTCCAATTGGGGCGAAGCCCCTATGTTCACACCCTTTCTATCCGCTCCCACCCCCAGATTCCGTAGGGCTTGAAGAGGAGAAAAATGACCATGATGGCAAAGGGAGCCACTTCCTTAACCCCTCCGGGGAAGAACCTGTCCAGATAGCCGCCGGTCAGGTTTTGGAGAACGCCGATGATCAGCCCTCCAGCGATGGCCCCAGGGACGGAGTTCAGCCCGCCGAGGACAACGGCCGGCAGGACCAGAAGCCCTAGCAGGCCCACGGAGTAATTGAGCCCGTTGATATTGCCGAGCAGCGTTCCTCCCACCCCTGCGGCCATGAAGGCAATTGCCCAGGCAAGGGCGTAGACGAATTTGGCGCTGACTCCAAGCGAGAGGGCCGCCATTTCATCATCGGCGGTGGCCTGCATGGAGAGTCCCCAGCGAGTGTATTTAAAGAAGGAGACGAAGACGACCAGTAGGATAATGGCCGCGATGAAGCTCCAGAGGTAAACTTGCCCGATAACCACGTTGCCGATCAGGAGGGGTTTTAAGGGAAAGATTCGGGGAGTGAAGATCTGAGTATCCGGATTCCAGATGATGAAGATGGTTCCCTTGAAGAAGAAGGAGAGTCCTACGGTGACCATAATGACGGAAAGCACCGGCTCTCCGATCATCTTGCGCAGGAACGCATGTTCGGTCAACAGGCCCAAGATTGCCCCGATCACAAGGGTGAAAAGGATGGCCATTATGAACGCCAGATTTAAGGCCATATGGGGGTTAAGCCATCTGTATAATGTGAGGCAGACGTAGGCCCCTATCAGCGTTAGCTCCCCCATGGCCAGGTTGAGGACCCCGGAGCACTTATAGATGAGGGTCCAGCCAAGGGCCACCAGGGCATAGATGCTGCCCAGCATAATCCCCGTGGTAAACAGTTGCAGAAATAAATCCACTGATTTCCCTCCTTAAACCGGTACTTCGGACACCCTGAGGTCGGTTCTGATCTTAACCACCCTGCCGTCCTCATAGGTGATGCTGGTGTCCATATGCATGATATCGCTATTCGAGTAAAGGGCGTTTATGATATCCTTGTAGCGCTCTTCGACAAAGCTTCGCCTGATCTTTCTCGTTCGCGTGAGCTCATCGTCATCGGCGTCGAGCTCCTTGTACAGGTTGACGAATTTTCTGATCTTTGCCGGACCCGGAAGGGTTTTGTTCACCTGCATGATGGGCTTTTGGACCAGCTCGTAGACCTCGGAGATCTGGGAAAGTTCCGGATAGCTGGTGTAGGCAATGCCGCGGTCTTCGGCCCATTTCCCCACAGTATTGTAGTCGATACAGATGACGGCCGTGACATAGGGCTTGTGGTCCCCTATGACCCAGGCGTCCTTGAGGAAGGGGCTGAATTTCAATCGGGCCTCCAGGAATTGGGGTGACGATTTGGAGTCGTCGCTGAGGATCATGATATCCTTGGTCCGGTCGAAAACGACCAGGTGTCCGTCTCCGTCGATGAAGCCGGTATCGCCGGAATGGAGCCACCCATCTTTAAGGGTCTTTGCGGTCTCCTCGTCCATCTTATAGTACCCCTGGAAGACCGAGGGGCTTTTGGAGATGATCTCCCCCTGCTCGGTGATTCTCACCTCGGTCTCGGGAATGGGTTTTCCCACCGTGTCGAACTTGATGTCGTCGTTTCTATGAACTACCGAGATGCCGGCAATCTCGGTCTGCCCGTAAATCTGTTTTAGATTCACCCCGATGGCATGGAAGAACCGGAAGTGGTCCGGTCCCATAGCCGCCCCTCCGGTGTAAGCATTTCTCACCCTGCTCAGTCCCAGATGATCACGGAGCTTTTTGTGGCACCAGAGATAGGCCAGGTATTCGAGGAGATTCCAATACCAGGGGATGGGTTTCTTCTCGAACTTAAAGTCGGCTATATGATAACCGATCTTCATGGCCAGCTCGTAAGCCTTGCGTTTTAGCCACGCAGCGTCGAGATACTTCACCTGTACGGTCCGGGTCATCTGTTCATAGAGCCTCGGGGGGGCGAACATAACGTGGGGCCCGATTTCCCTCACGTTCTCCTGGGAAGTCTCGGGCTCCTCGGGAAAGTTGATGGTAAATCCCACCTGAAGGCCGCAGGAGATGGACATCATCTGCTCTCCGATCCAGGCAAAGGGGAGGTATGAGACGAAGTCATCGGTCTCATAACAGGGGTCTACCCTCATCAGATTTTGCCCCATCGTGAGCATGTTGTAGTGGGTGAGCAGTGCCCCTTTGGGTAATGCCGTGGTCCCGGAGGTGTAAAAGAGGAGACAAATGTCGTCTGCCTTTCCCTGGTTCACCAAATCCTCGAAGAGGTCCGGTTTTTCACGATCCAGTTTTCTTCCCAATTCCTGTACCTCTTTGAAGCTGATGAGGATGGGATCGTCATAGTTCCTCATTCCTTTCGGGTCATCCCAGATGATCCTGGTCAGCTTGGAGCATTTATCCTTGATGGCCAGGGCTTTATCAACCTCTTCCTGTCCCTCTGCAAAATAGAACTTGGAATCGGAATGATCGACAATGTACTGAACTTCATCCATCAAGCAGTCCTGAAAGAGCCAGACCCCGATGCCACCGGCGCACATGGCCGCCATCTCGGCCCACAGTCCTTCGGGGCGATTATCGCCGATCATGACCACCTTATTGCCCCTCTCCAACCCCAGGGAGACCATTCCTAAGGAAAGAAATTTAACGTTTTCCAGGTATTCCCTCCAGGTGTAAGGAATCCAGACGCCGAATTCCTTCTCCCTCATGGCCACCCTCTGTTCCTTGAATTTTTTGGCGTTCTTGAGAAGAAGTTTGGGCAGGGTGAGATCGTGGGTGATTTCGATCTCTCCCGGATAGTGCCGTTCATCGGCGGGTGACATAGAGTTCCTCCACTTCGCCCAGATATGCCTTGATCACATCAGGGTGGTCCTGGATCTCATGAGGAATTCCCTCGGCGATCTTCTCGCCGAAATTGAGCACCATAACCCGATCCGACAGATCCATCACCACGCCCATATCATGTTCAACCAGGACACAGGTTACCCGCCACCGCTTTTCCTCGTTTATATCCAGGATAAACCTCGCCATGTCCTCCACTTCCTCCAGGTTGAGACCCGCCAGGGGTTCGTCGAGGAGGAGTATTTTAGGGTTAAGGGCCAGGGCCCTTGCCAATTCCACCCTTTTCTGCATCCCGTAGGGGAGCATCCCGGTGACATGGTTTCTGATGTGTTCGATTTCCAAGAGGTCGATGATCTCCTCCTCGATAAACTTTCGGCTTTCGATTTCCTCCCGAGCCGTCTTTCCGACATAGAGGCAGCTACTTAAAATGCCGCTTTTCAAATGGATGTGTCGGCCCAGCCGGATGTTGTCCAGAACGGTCATCCCACTGAAAAGTTCTATCTTCTGGAAAGTTCGGGAGATGCCCATCTCAGCCCTTTGGTGGGGGCTGAGACCGGAAATCAATTTCCCATCGAAGGAAATATTTCCCTTCTGAGGACGGTAGAGGCCATTGATACAATTCATCATAACGGTTTTTCCGGAACCGTTGGGGCCGATCAAGGAGAAGATCTCCCCCCCCTTGACCTCAAAAGTGACGCCCGTGAGGGCGGCGACACCGCCAAAGGATATATGGATATCCTCTACCTTCAGCAATGGCGTGTCAGCAGGTGTTTCGTTATTTCGGGTCATGTAAATTTCCTAAAACTGTTTGGGCAATAATTTTTATATGTGATTAAACAATGATATATTTTGTTAATTAACACTTAACGATTCGATTCCTGTTCATAACCGGGAAGATACTGATAACAACGATAAAAGCCTAATATTATTAGGCCTTTATCAATGTGGGCCGATTTAAATGTATCGGTAAATTGGACTGGTTTAAAGTAAATTTCTACTACGTACCAGATTACTCCATATTTGTCAATAAAAAATGCCGGTTTTATCTTTTATTTAGTCTAATTTTATCTTTGAGTTAACATAAAAAATGCCCGTTTACGTAATTATGATGAATGAAAAACCTTAGGTAACAACGGGGCAGATGGACAGCACCGGGAATTTCCGGAATTGGTAACTGCTAAGCCTTCGAGGTATAGAGAACGGCCAAGATTTTAGTTTCCTTGTCCTTCCGGCACTGGACCCGATGGGGAATGGTCGAATCGTAGTAAATGGAATCACCTGGATAGAGGATATCGGTGTGATTCCCAAGGGTTACCTCCATTTCACCTTCCAAGACGAAGATGAATTCTTCTCCCTCATGGGTGGATGTCTTGGTGGATTTAATCGTTGCCGGCTCCAAGGTGACGAGGAATGGTTCCATATGCCTATCCTTCTTTTCGAAACCCAGGGATTCGTAGGAATACCCGTATTTCACGCCATTCTTGGAGGCGAATCTCGATACCTTTTTCCTTTCATCCTTCCTCACTATGGCATAGGGTTCCCCGGGGCCCTCTCCGAAGAAATAGCCCAAATGGACCTCCAGGGCCCTTGATATCTTGATGAGCGTGCCCAGGGAGGGGGAAATCAGATGGTTTTCCATCTGGGACAGAAGGGCCGTTGAAAACCCGGTCAAATCGGCCATTTCCCTCAGGGATAGGCCCTTCGTTTCCCGGAGCTCCCTTATCCTCTCACCAACTTTCATCTCCACGGAGGTTTCTCCCTCTCCCATATGGGCCCTCCTTTTTGCTGACCACAGACAATCGGTCCTCCCGCTGGCTCTGGGATATTCCGGTTCACCCCTACAGATCCCGAATAAAATCCCTCCCTTGCTTTATTGCCTCCAAATTGGCTGGGATCATATCGTGATGCCGCTCGTCCAGGACGTTGATGAGGGCGTCGGGTATCGAGGCCTCTTTGATTATCTGCGTCTTCTCTACATATGCTCCAAGGACAACCATGTTGGCCAATTTGGCATTGCCCAATTGAGAAGCGATCTCGTTGAGCGGTATGGAGACCAGTTCGACTTCCATCTTCGAGACATTCTTGGGATTCACCAGGGATGAGTTTACAAACAGGAGTCCCCCGGGTTTCAGATGATGTCCGAACTTCGTCAGGGAAGGGTGGTTCATGATTATGGCGGAAAGGGGGCTGCCGATAATGGGGGAACCGATCTCCTTGGTGGAGACTACCACGGCGCAATTGGCAGTACCTCCTCTCATTTCCACGCCATAGGTGGGCAAAAAGGTAACGTGCTTGCCCTCCTTCATCGCCGCATAGGCCAAGATATTACCGGCTAAGAGGATACCCTGCCCACCGAATCCTGCTATGATGACGTCGTAGTACATACCATCTACCCGCATAAGCCTGTGCGGCAATCGCCATTACTTATAGGTAATCCGCCATCTTTCTCTCTTTGAGGATCCCCAAGGGAAAGTAGGGGATCATCTGATCCTCCACCCTCTGGTTAGCCTCCAGGGCCGAAAGACTCCAATTGGTTGGACAAGCCAGGATGAATTCCACGAAAGAAAACCCCATCTCCTCTATCTGAATTTGGAAGGCCCGCCGGACGGCTTTCTTGGCCTTCATGAGATTGGCGGGATTATTGACGGCTACTCTGGCCACGAAAGCGCTTCCTTCAAGGGTCGCCAGCATTTCGGCCATGCGAATCGGATAACCATCCTGGGCGAAGTCTCGGCCATAGGGACTTGTGGTCGTTTTCTGTCCCAAAAGGGTCGTAGGGGCCATTTGCCCTCCGGTCATCCCATAGACTCCATTGTTGGCGAAGATAATGGTGATATTTTCGCCCCGATTGGCCGTATGAACGACCTCAGCAATGCCAATCGAGGCCAGGTCTCCATCGCCTTGGTAGGTAAATACCATTCGGTCTTTTCTTGCCCTTTTCACCCCAGTGGCAACGGCAGAGGCCCTTCCATGGGGAGCCTCCACAACATCGATATCGAAATAATCGTAGAGGAAAACGGAACAACCAACGGAGGCAACCCCAATGGTTTTGCCCTGAATGCCGAAGAAATCGATGGCCTCTGCAACCAAGCGGTGGGCGATTCCATGGTGACAGCCCGGACAAAAGTGGAAGGGAACATCGGTCAGACTCTCCGGCCTCTTAAATGCCTGTCTCGTGAGGATCAAACTTTCCGGCTGTTTACGTTTCCCTTTCATTTTCTTTCCGTTCATACCGTTTGGCTTCTGCCAATTTCGTGTTAGGCCTCTTTGTTTGAGGTATATATAGAGCACATTCGGGACCGATGGCCCCATGTATCAGAGATATGTTTCGCCATCTATGTATGGTAGTATTTCTTGATCTCCTCGAGGATCTCTTCGGGCGTGGGAATAGATCCAGGCGGCCGACCATAAAAGTAAACCTGGGCGTCGCGTTGTACGGAGAGCTTAGCATCCTCAACCATCTGTCCAGTATTGAGCTCCACTGCCAGGAAAGTCTTGATGGAAAGAGAAATCGAATGGAGGGCCTCCTGGGGAAATGGGAAAAGGGTAATGGGCCTGAAGAGCCCTACGTTCAGCCCTTCATCCGCGGCCATGTCCATGGCTGTTTTGACGATTCTTGAAATGCTCCCGAAGGCAACGACGACCATATCTGCCCCATCTACCCCCCTTGTTTCGAAGAGAACCTCCTTTTTCCTCACCCTTTGGTACTTTTCATGTAACTTCCAATTGTGTTGGGTCAGCTCGCCATCCTTTAGGTAGAGCGATTTCAAGATGTTCGGTTTTCTCCCCTCAGCACCGGTCAATGCCCACGGTTTTGGAATGGCCTTTTTCTTTTTGGGGCTCCTTCTCACCATAGGTTCTTTCATCTGCCCGATAAGGGAGTCTCCCAGAATCAGGACGGGATTCCGATATGTATCAGCGAGGTCGAATGCCCTCAGGGTCAGATCGTACATCTCCTGCACGGAGGATGGAGCAAGGACGATCATCCGATAATCACCATGACCGCCACCCCTCGTAGCCTGGAAATAGTCGCCCTGAGATGGTGCTATTCCCCCTAACCCAGGGCCGCTTCGGGACATATTTACGATAACTGCCGGCAGTTCGCTCCCGGCTAAATATGATATGCCTTCCTGCATCAAGGAGATCCCTGGGCTGGAGGAAGAAGTCATTGCCCTGACTCCCGCCGCCGATGCCCCCAAGAGCATATTGATGGACGCAACTTCACTTTCAGCCTGGATAAATTCTCCCCCCAATCTTGGCAGATGTTTGGAGAGATATTCGGGAATTTCATTTTGTGGGGTAATGGGGTATCCAAAATAGAGGAGACACCCCGCGTCGATGGCCCCCATGGCCTGGGCCTCGTTTCCCTTTACCAGTTCCCTTTCCATCAGAGGTCCCTCAAGGCGAGAATTCCTCGATTATTTCCACACAGCAATGGCTATATCCGGACAGATTTCCGCACATAAGGCGCATCCGGTGCACTTGCCGTTGGACTCCCATTTGGCGAAAAAGTACCCATGCCCATTAATTTCATCCCCAATACCGATAAGTTCATGAGGGCATACCAAGGTACAGAGGCTACACCCTTTACATCGTTCCCTGTCTATTTCGATTTTGGTCATGATTAAAGGCCTTCGAGCTCATTTCTTTACAATATATCATCAAATTCTCGGCTAAAGTCAAGGGCACTGGTCGAGACCTGAGTGGAGTTGGGAGGGTAGAGGGATGAGGTTGGAACGGGCCATAGTAAGTGCTTTTTGCAGCTAAAGAAAGGGACAAGTTGAGATCTCTGAAAAACTGGAAAAGGAAGCTCTGAGCGCGAATTAAGATTTTTTCGGTAACCATTCTTAGTGAAGCGAAACGGTCGCAAATCCAATGTTTGAGCCCAAAGGAAAAGTTTTGGATTTGCAGTGAAGCGAACTTTAGAATGGTCCAAAAAAAGGTTTTTGAGCAGCGAAGAGCGACCTTTTCAGAGATCTCAGAATTCTTACTTGACACCTGTTTTGTACGTAGTAAGGTACTTGGGTAAAGTCCCATTTAAGCCGCCAAAAGTATAACGGATTGGAGAACGTAACAAAGACGAACTCTGTTATAAAAGGGGCAGTCACATCAATGGTCTTGAAGGATTCTGGAGATATCTCAAGCGAAACCTTGCTTCTAAAGGTGGATGAGCTTATACGTAAAAATTGGTGGATTTTATTATGATCTTAAAACCCTTGTTTTGTATCGTTTGTATCTTGGGCATATCGGCACTTTGCCTTGGAGAGAATGAACTCCCCTTTTCTATACGAGTGGAAAGTCTGGAGAGGAAGGAGGTTTTACTCGATTTCCCTGGCAAACCGGGAGACCGGTTCCATATTCACTATATCCATTCCTCAGACAAAACGCCCATCCAAGATACGTTTGAAATAGGAAGAAGGGGAGAAATGATCCTTATCGAAGAAAATTACTATTGGTACGGGGCAGGCCTGGAATTCATGAATTGGGAAAAGGCATCAATCACCATTGTGGACGGGAGGATCAAGGTTCACCTTAATCGCCATTTGCCCTCTCTTCGTCTAAGGGTGGGGAGAGTGGCGAATCATACGTTTATTTTTAATGGGGCAGTCATCCCCCTAGACGAAATTGCGAGGGCCGGCGAACTGCTGAAGATATGGGTTGCTCCAAGGGATCAGTTTTAACAGGGAAAGAGGAACTCATGGGGGAAGTGGAAAAAAACGGAGGGATAAGGGAAGAACAAGCGGGTTTGCGCAAAGTCAAAGAGGTGATGGAGAGATTTGAAAAGAAGAGAGAACTTTCCGGCCTCATGGGTTTTGGAGTCACCATCATAGCCGTAGGTGCTTCTCTTTATCACCTCCTTTACGCATATTTCCACCCATTTTTCGCCTTGGATCACAGAGCCATTCACTGGGCTTTCATGTCTTCCTTGATCTTCTTACTTTATCCCTTTTCCAGAAGGATTTCTCCAAAACAGAGACCAAGTCTTTTCGATCTCGCCTTTTGGCTGACCTCTGCCGGAATCTGCATCTGGATCTTCATCAACTCTTTTGACATAATGAACAGGGCTGGAAGGTTTCTCGATGTGGATGTGATCATCGGGGCGACTCTCATCATTCTCGTCCTTGAATCCGCCAGGAGATCCACTGGCTGGCCCGTTCCCCTAGTAGCTATTTTCTTTTTGCTTTACGGCCTCCTCGGTCCATACCTGCCTGAATTCCTTATCCATAAGGGATATAGTATCAAAAGGCTCTCAACGTACCTTGCCCTCTCCACGGATGGGGTATTCGGAATCCCTTTGGGTGTTTCTGCTAGCTTCATATTTTTATTCATCCTTTACGGTGCAATCCTCCAAAAATCAGGAGCCGGAAAATTCTTCACCGATCTGGCCTTCGGCCTTACGGGATGGACAAGGGGTGGTCCGGCCAAAGCAGCAGTCACCTCCAGTTGTTTCTTTGGCATGATCTCAGGTAGTTCTGTAGCCAACACGGTGACCACGGGATCGTTTACGATCCCTCTCATGAAGAAAACGGGTTATCCTGCCCATTTTGCCGGAGCGGTGGAGGCCTCCGCCTCGACAATGGGACAGATCATGCCACCCATCATGGGCGCAGCAGCTTTTCTCATGGCCGAGTTTCTTGGAATCCCTTACATCAAAGTCTGTATCGCTGCGGCGATTCCTGCGGCGCTCTCTTTTTTCGCTACCTTTATGCAGGTCCATTTTAAGGCCGTCCTGATGGGAATAAAGGGAATTCCCAGGGCAGATCTTCCAAGCATGAAAGAGACCTTATTCAATGGATGGCATCACCTCATTTCTATCGTTCTGCTGGTCTACTTTTTATCGCTGAATTTCTCACCCGAGAGGGCAGTCTTCTGGGCGATTCTAGCGACCATCGTCTGCAGCTACATGAGAAAGCACACTCGAATGAGCCTTAAGGATATCTTGGAAGCTTTTAGACAAGGCGCCATTGGTTCCGTGGAGGTGGCGGCTGCCTGCGCCGCCGCTGGTATCATTATCGGGTGTATCACCATGACCGGGCTAGGCCTAAGGTTTTCTTCTCTCATCGTAGACCTTTCAGGGGGCCATCTGGTGCTGGCACTGCCATTTACGATGCTCGCGTGTCTGGCGTTGGGAATGGGGGTTCCCACCACTGCCCAATATATCATCATCTCTGCACTCGTCGCACCTGCCCTCATCAAGCTGGGGGTGGTCGCCATTGCAGCCCATCTCTTTATCTTCTATTTCGGAACGAGGGCGGACATTACCCCTCCTGTGGCGCTTGCCGCCTATGCCGGGGCTGGGATCGCTGGTTCAAACCCAATGAAGACAGGGATAACCGCGTTCCAGTTGGGAATTGCCGGGTATATCGTCCCCTTTATGTTTGTCTACGGTCCTGAGCTCCTCATCAATGGACCTTTTCACAAAGTGATCTTCGCAACGCTGACGGCAAGCGTCGGTGTATACTGCCTGGCTGCAGGAGTCCAAAACTGCCTTTTTATCAAGACAACGTTATACGAAAGGATCCTCCTTTTGATCACATCTTTTCTCCTCATCAAACCGGGCTTGATCACTGATCTCGTCGGTGCCACGCTTTTTGGAATGGTCTATTTATCTCAAAGGTTGAGGCAGAAAAAGAAGATTGTGAAGGAGGAGACAGCCACCTCACAATGGAGGGAACAATGAAGAGGGCGCCTAACCAAGACCACGTCTTTTACCGAAACCTGAGGAAATTCTATCCCACCGTCAGCCACGGGGAGGGTATTTACCTCTATGACACGGACGGGAAACGGTATATCGACGGCTCGGGAGGGGCCGCCGTGGTAAGCATCGGCCACGGTGTGAGGGAAATCACGGAGGCCATGGTCAAGCAAGCGGAAAAGGTCTCCTTTGCCCACGGCTCTCAATTCACCAACGAAACCGCTATTGCCTTTGCGGAACGGATCGTGTCGCTGGCCCCTGAGGGGTTGACCAAGGTGTACTTCCTCTCAGGGGGTTCGGAGGCCATCGAAACCGCCGTGAAGATGGCCCGTCAATATCAGGTCGATCGGGGAAAACGGGATAAATACAAGGTCATCTCTCGATGGACAAGCTACCACGGAAATACCCTCGGCGCGCTGGCCTTTTCAGGCCACACGGGGAGGAGAAAGTACTATATGCCCCTCATTCAACACACCCCCCATATCGTCCCGGCTTACTGCTACAGGTGCCCCTTCGACCTGGAACCCGAGACCTGTTCATTGGAGTGTGCCGATGATCTGGAACGCACCATCCTCTATGAAGGCCCTGATTCCGTATCCGCCTTCTTGGCCGAACCCATAGTGGGGGCCACCGCTGGTGCATTGGTACCCCGGGATGGATACTTTCAGCGAATCAGGGAAATCTGCGATCGGTACGATGTCCTATTGATCGTCGATGAGGTGATGACCGGCATCGGCCGGACCGGGAAGAATTTCGGCATCGATCACTGGAACACCATTCCCGATCTCATCGTCTCCTCCAAAGGCCTTGCTAGCGGATATAGCCCGATATATTGCGTCATTGCCAGGGAGGAAATCCACCGCACGATCAAAGAGGTCTCCGGCGCCTTCGCCCACGGCCATACCTATTCTCAGAATCCCTTCTCCTGTGCCATCGGCCTGGCGGTGTTATCCTATATCGAGGAGAACCAACTCATCCCTCGATGTTCCCAGATGGGCCGATATCTC
>JAQYWG010000429.1 GCA_030145085.1 Thermodesulfobacteriota bacterium | reverse complement strand
AGGTAAACGAGAAGAAAATCCAGGAAATGACAGAAAAAGATAAAAAGGAGAAATAGAATTATGGCGCTTAATAGAAAGGTAGCGTATATTGACCTGACCTCAGGCAATATCGAAACCAAGCCGATACCTGTTGAAATGCGCAAGAAGTTTATCGGCAGCCGGGGATTGGACGCATATCTGCTATATAACCACCTTAAACCGGGAGTTGACGCTCTGGGTCCGGATAATGTAGCTATAATCAGCGCCGGTCTTCTTGTAGGCACGCCGGCATCCGCTGCATGCAGAGTCCACGTTTGCGCTAAATCGCCGCTCACCAATTATTTCGGCAGCTGCAATGGCGGAGGCTTCTTTACCCCGGAGCTGAGATGGGCCGGGTTCGACCACCTGGTAATAACCGGCAAAGCATCCAAACCGGTATATCTATGGGTGCACAATGGTGAAATTGAAATCAGAGAAGCCGGCGATATCTGGGGACAGTATGTCCTTGATGCACAGCTTTCTATCCGGGATGAGCTGGGCGACAGGGATATCAAAGTATTGACTATAGGTCCCGGAGGCGAAAAGCTGGTACGGTTCGCCAATGTAATGACC
>JAQYWG010000428.1 GCA_030145085.1 Thermodesulfobacteriota bacterium | reverse complement strand
TCTATCATCTGGACGAGGACTTCAAAAAGATATTCAAGGTGAAGGCGGATTTCGATTCGGTCATGCCTGTGGGCGAGCAGAACGTTCATCAGTACGCCTGCTTCATGAAAAGAATCTGCGACGAGGATAAACTTTTGTCCTTCGACAAGACCGGTGTGGGGGGAGTGGTGGAATTCGGCGTGAGGGTGGCCGGCACTCAGAAAAAGCTCACCACACGTTTCACCGTCATCGCCGACTTAATCCGCGAGGCAAGCTATTGGGCGCAGAACGCAAACAGCAAGCTGGTGAAGCACGAGCACGTGGAGAAGGCCATCGAGGAATGGATAAAGCGAGTCGGCATGGTGGAGGATAAGATTCAGGAGATGATCGAGGAGGGCACCATCATGATCGATTCGGAAGGTCAGGTGGAGGGCCAGATAAACGGTCTCTCGGTCTACGATATGGGCGAATATGCTTTCGGCAAGCCCACCCGCATCACCGCCAGCACCTCCATGGGAAGGGCGGGGGTGATAAACATAGAGAGGGAGGCCGATCTGTCGGGACGCACCCACAACAAGGGGGTTCTTATCCTAGGCGGGTACTTGAGGGGCAGGT
>JAQYWG010000427.1 GCA_030145085.1 Thermodesulfobacteriota bacterium | reverse complement strand
GATACCGAACGAGGATGTCTTCAAACAGGAAGGTTCGGAAGTTTCCGATGTGAGACCTTTGGTAAACGGACGGACCGCAGGTAAATATGCCTACCTCGTTTTTATTTACGGGTCGAAATGTTTCAATACGTTTTCCTAATGAGTTAAAGAGTTTCAGCAAGCCCTGCCCTCGCTATTCTAAGAAACTTAACATCTTACTATCCTTATACAAAGAAACAGAAACAAGATCAATAAGGCTTAGTGCTTCGATTCGCAAATACACTGACATATTTTGCCGACTTATTTCAGAAATGTTGTTCACTCCATTAGGCCCGAGCCTTTCGGCAGCGAGCCTTTCGGTCATGAGCTCGAGGCCGAATGGCTCAAGGCCGAACTGCTCATGGCCGAGGGCAGCACTAAGTCCTGAGTGAATAAGTTCGTCATCGAACTTATGAATCGAAGGACCTAGCGAAACCATAACGAGCATCATGAGAGGCTGTAAGATAAGGTGGGAGGGTAGGCCGGTGACAAATCTAAGGCTGCCTCCAGTCCCGACTTGTCGGGATTCACAAAGATTTGTTGGCAAAAACCGTTATAATGACCGCTCAAGGCGATTTC
>JAQYWG010000426.1 GCA_030145085.1 Thermodesulfobacteriota bacterium | reverse complement strand
TGGCCATTTACATAAAGGTGCTGGCAATGGAGCCAGTATCTCGCCATAGGATATGTCCATACTGATTCAAGGATTGCTCGTGTGTAGTCGTGGTGTCGAAAAAGATTATCAAATCCGCCACAGTAAATGGAAAGGGTTTCATTAAAGTGTTTGAAGATCATACTTGGATCCTGAATATTCCAAGAAGGTCTCCCTTTTCCGATAGATGTATCCCAGTAAACTGTATCGGCTTTTTTATATCCATGCCAGAGGATAAAATCCCCCAGGTTCCAGCGCATTCCTGGATATGTATCACGATGAAAACGTCTCTTTTTTGATGGCCATCTGGTCATGTCCAGCCCATAAATCTCTCCAAATCCAGGGAATTTTAGCGGTTCGAAGTAAACATTTCCTCGATTCCAGTATGCAACCTTGAGATCGAGGAGGCGGCTTATAATCTCTACGGCTTGGTCAATGGTATCAGAGGCCTTAGGAAGGTAATCCGGTATCTTCATCCTTAAAAAATCTATTTCCTCTATAAACTTCCTGATATTTTCCTCTGTAAGGTGGGTTACGCTTTGTTGCCTTTTTTTTGCTTCCTTAAGAGCTTTGTCTTCGATG
>JAQYWG010000425.1 GCA_030145085.1 Thermodesulfobacteriota bacterium | reverse complement strand
ACATGTCGACGAGCTCATGTCGAGTCGCTCATGGCCGAGGGCAGACCGAAGGGCTCACTCGACTCGGCCGAGCCTTTCGGCCTCGAGTCGTTCGACCTAGAGGCCATTCGGCTGCGAGACATGTCGACGAGCTCATGTCGAGTCGCTCGAGGCCGAAAGGCTCACGTCGAGTCGCTCAGCCGAAGTCTAAATAAGCTCATAATCGAACTTATAAATCGAGGACTTAGGAGATGTTAAACGTTCACTCTCCACACAAAAGACAGATAACAGATTTATTTCTTTACAATATTAGGAAAGTAAGGTTACTCCTTATACAAGAGGAACATGTGATTACATTTTAGCTGTATTGTAACTATTATTTTTATTTTATCTTGTCAATAAAAAAATAATCCCTTGTAAAAACTTTCGATATCCACATGATGGGCTAATATACTATTATTAGAGATATTTATTGATCTAAGAGACAGTTTCAATCAGTCAATGAAATCAAAAATAAAAAAGCTACACCTCTTTATTGAGTGGGTGGGGTCGTATTGAGTGCTTTTTTGTTATCGCTCTTAGGGAAAAATATCCACCATTTCTTGCCACCTTTACTATAAAATTG
>JAQYWG010000424.1 GCA_030145085.1 Thermodesulfobacteriota bacterium | reverse complement strand
CTATCTTTCATTATTCGCACCTCTGTAGCTTGTATTCATATGAAAAAAACAAAGCCAATTCAAAGCCAAACAAACCTAATTCCGGCAGCATCGGCTGTTAAAATTGGCAAGTTTTCCGCTACATTTTGACTATTCCGGTTCCGGCTTCCATCTAAACATCGCAAGCCTTCACGGCCTGCACGAGCGATCTCGTCGGATCCCCAGTAGGTGTGTACTCGTGGGCAACATAGCCCTGATAGCCACTCTCGACAATTGCCCTCATTACTGCGGGATAATAAATCTCCTGGTTCTCATCGAGTTCATGACGGCCTGGAACGCCGGCGGTATGGAAATGACCGATGAAATCGATGTTCTTGCGGATTGTGGCTATGAGGTCGCCCTCCATAATCTGCATGTGGTAAATGTCGTACAACATCTTGAAACGCGGTGAGTTCACGCGCCGGCAAAGCTCGAAACCCCACGCTGATTTATCACACATGTATCCAGGATGATTAACTTTGCTGTTGAGCAGTTCCATGCAGATGGTCACATCGTGATCCTCGGCGATCTTAACTACCTCCCTGAGGATGGTATGGCAATTATCCATTCCCTCCTCGTCGCTGATTCCCTTGCG
>JAQYWG010000423.1 GCA_030145085.1 Thermodesulfobacteriota bacterium | reverse complement strand
GTTATGCCAGGTACTTGTGCCCAGGGCTGACGGCTCAGGAAGGATAGCTGCTGTAGAAATCATGATCGGCAATCCTCCGGTGAAGGCCCTCATCCGCGAGGGCAAGATTTACCAATTACCCAATGTAATCCGTACCCACCGGGACATAGGCATGATTTCGCTTGACGAAGCCCTGGTCAGCCTCTATCTTAAGGGAACCATCACCGGTGAAACCGTGCTTGCCTACTGCAACGACCGCCAGGAAGTGGAAAAGCTCATCGGCAAAGTAAAAATGTAGAGTAACCCACCTCACACGACCTTCCCCCGCTCCAAATCTAAATTCCAAGCACTAAATACTAGACAAATTCTAATTTCCAAACTCAAAACTGTTACCCCGCACCAGAGATTGCTTCGGCTTACTGCGTCAGCCTCGCAAAGACAAAGGAATAAGTCGCCTCGCACCGGCAGAGAGGGTGGTGTCATTGCGAGCCCTGACTTGTCTCGGGGCGTGGCAATCCCCGGCGCTTGACAACCCCACCGAGATTGCTTCGTCGCCTACGGCTTCTCGCAATGACATGAGGGGTATGTGCCTCGCAAAGACAAAGGAATAAGTCGCCTCGCACCGGCACAGAGGG
>JAQYWG010000422.1 GCA_030145085.1 Thermodesulfobacteriota bacterium | reverse complement strand
AGACTTTAGATTAATTGCCTGTGTTAAGGCAGTGAGTGCCTCATCCAGTTCACCCAATCTCAGGTGTTCGGTCCCTTTAGAAAAAAATTTCGTCGCATCTTGGGCAGCACCAATCTCCGGCCATATGCCGGCAAAGGATGCGATGATAGATATCATCATCCATCTTATAAGGAAATTCTTTTTCATGGTTCAACTCCGTGAGCTAATGTTAGTCCTTCGATTCACAAATTCGATGATTAAATTAGGACGCAGATCCACCTGCCAGACGGCGGGCAGGTCTGCGCAGATACATACAGATAATAATTTTTTTTATTTCTTAATCCAAAAAATCTGCGTTAATCTGCGTCCACAATGGGATTTCCTACTATGTATTTACTCAGGACTTAGTTTAATTTCTTACTCTCTCTTTCAATCGTCTCTTTCACCTTAAATTTTTCCCCTGGTTTGACTAAATCGTAATAATAGTTCTTATAGTTCTTTATATAATAGGACATGCTCACTTTTGAACCCTTTATCGCCCAGTCAGGAACATCTATCTCAATTGCCGGATAAAAGATGGTAGTCTTATTGAGAGTTATGACCATCCCTTTTATATTTGTAACTTCACCAGTAATG
>JAQYWG010000421.1 GCA_030145085.1 Thermodesulfobacteriota bacterium | reverse complement strand
GCTTCCTTATCCTCTTTCGACACCACGGGCATCCCGGCCTCGATCCGGTCGACCCCTAACTCGTCCAGTGTCTTGGCGATTTGCAGCTTTTCCTTTTTGTCGAAGGCAACCCCGATGGTTTGCTCCCCGTCCCTTAGGGTTGTATCATAGAACTTCAGCCTCCTGGGAAAATGGGTTTGCCCCAGAACCTCGGGTTTCTGATTGAGTTCACTCACCCACCAAAGTTGTTCGTTACCCATAAAATACCTCCATAATTTCATTATGCTTCATGCTTCCGCAATCCTCGCAAAAAAAGATATCAGACAGACTTCGAAACCTCCATCTGTTCAATAGGCCAAAGTTGACGGCTTCGTAAAAAGTCCATCTGCCGTTCGACATGCTCACGGCCCTGAGCAAAGCCGAAGGGCTGCGTTCCGCTTCATCCTTCGTCACTGAAGCGTTAAGCGGAAGTTTGGCCCAGAGCAATGAGTTTCCCCACATTGTCAAGTTGTTCCAGGGTTGCGATGGTCTCAAAAATATTCTCCCGGGTTTCCGGCTCTAACAGCTGCTCGGTACAGTCGGTAAACTCACCTCGAAGCTCTTCATCGCTCAGCGGGTAATCCGGCCCTCCCTGATAT
>JAQYWG010000420.1 GCA_030145085.1 Thermodesulfobacteriota bacterium | reverse complement strand
AAGCTCGTTTATCTTTGTTAAAAGGTTTTTTTATATATTAATATGTAAATGATCATGTTTTAGGTAAAATGTCTAAAGGAAGAATGAAAAAGTTTAATGTTTAAAGTTAACTAAAATATCTATTATTTGCAAGAATTTTATTAAACTTTTACTACCTTAAAACTTGGGACGACATGCCTGGGCTACGGACAAAGTAAGGATTATTTCAATAGTGGGAAGCAGATTTTTTTAATTTCTGAAGATTAGATGATGGTTAATTTTTAGATGAGCTTAGCTCCGATTCGCCCCCCAATTGGAATATTGGAATAATGGAATAATGGAATGATGTTTGTCTGTGCATTGCACGAAGATAGAGGGCTTTATATGAAGAAAAAAATAATGTTTAGTTCCACATCTTCTACCCAGTATTCCATTGTTCCAGCATTCCATGTGGACAGCAAAATCGATAGCTCCTAAAAGTTCTTTGATTCCAATGAGTTGTAGAAATCCCAAAACATCTATTTATTCTTTTTCCACATGAAAGAGCTGTCCCTGCCTTTGCGGTTTGCTGTCGATATCCTCACCTTTATTGTTTGTCTGAGCAGAGGAGTCTCCCTTAAAAAAATATCGCTGGAATAACTTATT
>JAQYWG010000041.1 GCA_030145085.1 Thermodesulfobacteriota bacterium | reverse complement strand
GGCAGAGGGTAATCTCTCAGGTAAAAGGACAGGGGAGCTTCGGAATTGTTCCGGAGCCCCCCTGTCCTTTCTTGTGATGCCATATGATGGTTCCGGAATTGGGTTTCTTCCTCATGGAGCGGGCAAACGGGGTGAAATAGACATTTCAGGAGTCGAGTTTTTTGTGAAGGCTTATCAAACGGACGTATTCGTGGCCGAATGTGGAGGCAATAATGGGTGACGGACTAAGAACTACCAAGCTCTATGATTGGCATGTGGCCCAGGGAGCTAAGATGGCCGCCTTTGGTGGGTATGAGATGCCGTTGTGGTATCCGGCTGGTCCACGGGAAGAGCACTTGGCAGTACTCACTAAAGTTGGGATTTTTGACACAAGCCATATGGCGGTTGTCCTGTTTTCTGGTTCCGGAGGATTCGATCTGCTTCAACTTTGCTTTACCAAAGATTTGCAAAGGTGTATTGGAAAGAGTAATGCTCCTATGTCTCAGGGTAAATGCTCCTACGGAGCCTTTTTGAATGATCGTGGAGAGGTGATTGACGATTCTATTGTGTGCCAAATTGGGCCAGATCTTTACATGGCCGTTGTCAATGCTGGCATGGGGGGTCCCATTTCCACCCACCTCACAGAACATCGAGGTGAGGGTGCTGTTGAGATTACGGATTTGACGGATCAGCTGGGCAAGGTTGATGTTCAGGGGACTCGGGCTGCTCGAATTATGCTAAAGCTCCTGGTAAAACCTGAGCAGGTCTTTGAAGGTATGCCGTACTTCACCTTCAAAGGACATTTTGATGCCAAGTCTCCATATGCTGATACCGTTCGTCTCACTGATGGTACGCCGATCATCCTGTCCCGCACCGGATACACAGGCGAATTTGGATTTGAGATTTTCGTGGCTTCTGATTGTACGACCAGGCTGTGGGAAATGATCTTGGAAGCTGGTAAAGAGTTTGGTACCCAACCGTGCGGACTTGCTGCCCGGGATTCCCTGAGAACTGGGGCTACGCTCCCTCTTTCTCATCAGGACATCGGCTCCTGGCCATTTGTCAATAACCCTTGGCCTTTTACCCTTCCCTATAATGCTGATCAGACGGGTTTTACGAAGGACTTTATTGGGAGGGGTGCATTGGAGAGTCTTACTTCCCCGGAATACACCTATGCATTTGTGGGCTATGATGTGCGCAAGGTTGCGGTTGACGAAGGGAATCCTGTAGTATTGGATCGTGGTAATCAGCAGATTGGGATTGTTTTGAGCTGTGTTTCTGAGATGGGTATTGGTCGGCACGGGAATAGAATTTACAGTATTAGTAGCCCTGACAAGCCGGGTGGATTTGTTCCCCGTGGCTTGAGTTGTGGTTTTATCAAGGTAAAGACGAAGTTGGGTCCGGGGGAGGTTGTTCTGCTCAGAGACGCTCGACGAGAGATCAAGGCTGAAATCGTGCGCGATATTCGTCCTGACCGTACTGTTCGTTCTCCTATGGATTTGATGTTAGGGTCGTAGAAGGATGTAAATACGTTTTTATATCAGGAGGATTGGTTATGAAATCGATCGATGAGTTAAATCTGCCTGAGGGTTGTCGTTATGCTGAAGACCATGAATGGGCCAAGCTTGAGGGGGATAAGGTCAGGGTTGGCCTTGATGACTATGCCCAAGATCAGCTCCAGGCGATTGTGTATGTGGAGTTGCCTCAGGTAGGGGATAGTTTTAAAAAAGGGGAGCCATTCGGGGTAGTAGAGTCGGTCAAAGCGGTTGTTGATTGTTATATGCCTGTTGGTGGAGAAATTATTGCGGTAAACACCGCGTTGGTGGATTCGCCGCAGCTCGTGAATGAGAGTCCGTATGATGAGGGGTGGATGATAGATATTAAGCCGACCGATCTTACTGAGATGGATACCCTCTATACCAGAGAGTCTATCAAGGAGGCTACCCTGAAGAGAATGGAGGAGGAGGACCAGTAGATGCGTTATTTACCTCACACTGATGACGATATTTCCGCCATGCTGAAGGTGGTCGGGGTAGACAACCTCGAGGAGCTTTTTTCCACAGTTCCCGGGGATTGCCTCAAGAAGGAGCCCCTTAACCTCTCCGACCCATTGACCGAATGGGAGTTGAATCAACACATGGCTTCCCTCACTGCCAACATGGCCACGATGCCGGAATACAAGGTCTTCGTGGGGGCGGGTAGTTACGAGCATTTCGTGCCTTCATCGGTTATGAGTTTGCTTGGACGGTCGGAGTTCGTTACCTCTTATACCCCGTATCAACCCGAGGTAAGCCAGGGAACCCTTCAGGGGATTTTTGAATATCAGACGTTGATCTGTCGCTTACTGGGAATGGAGGTGGCCAACGCCTCCATGTATGATGGTGCGTCTGCTTTAGCCGAGGGACTGCTCATGGCAGCTCGCATCACCAAGAGAAAGAAAGTTGCCATCTCCCGCCTCATCCATCCCCACCACAGGGACGTCGTGAAGACCTACCTTTGGCCCACGGGTTATGAGGTGTTGGAGCTCCCCTATTCGGAGGATGGGAAGACTGATCTCTCGGCGTTGGGCGGGATGGACGAGCTCGCGGCCGTCGCGATCCAATCGCCCAACTTCTTCGGCTGCGTTGAGGACCTGACGGCGCTCCACCAAAAGGCATCGGGGCAAGGGGCCTTGTCCATCGTGTCTTTTACCGAGGCCCTCGCCTACGGGCTTCTGAGAAATCCGGGAAGTTATGAAGCGAATATCGTCTGCGGCGAGGGACAGAGTATGGGTATCCCACAGTCTTTCGGTGGGCCGTCCCTCGGTATTTTTGCCAGCAGAATGGAGTATGTGCGCAACATGCCTGGCCGTCTCGTGGGCAAGACCGTTGATCAGGCTGGCAGACAGGGGTTTGTTTTAACGTTGGCAACGAGGGAGCAGCACATTCGGAGGGAACGGGCTACGTCCAACATATGCACTAACCAAGGCCTCTGTGCGTTGGGAGCCGCCATGTACATGGCCTCACTGGGCAAGTACGGCCTACGGGAGCTGGCCAAGCTGAACTATGACAAAGCAGAATATCTGAAGCGCCGCCTGAGGGAGTCTGGTCTGAAAATCAGGTTTGATAGCCCCACATTTAATGAATTCGTTGTCGAGTTTCCTAGGGATTTTGGAGACACGTACAGGAGATTATTGGACCAGAAAATCGTGGCTGGCCTGGCTCTTGCGCCTTATTATCCCGAGTTGGCCAACCACTACCTCATGGGTGTGACTGAAACCAAGACGCAAGAGGACATAGATACCTTAGTGAAAGGAATTGAATCATGAAGGAAACATTGGGAACTACTGGTTTGGTAATGAACGAGCCGCTGCTCTGGGAAAAAGGGGGGAAGGGGAGATGTGGATTTTCGATGCCCAGGCGGGATGTTGAACCCTCTCCCATTGATGAGGGTCTTGTTGGTCCTGTTCCGGATTTTCCTGAGCTGAGCGAAGTGGACGTGGTAAGACACTACACCCGCCTCTCCCAGTGGAACTACGGAGTGGACACGGGCATGTACCCCCTGGGTTCGTGTACCATGAAATATAATCCCAAGGTAAACGAGAAGTATGCGGGCCTTCCGGGATTTGCCGGGGCTCATCCCCTTCTTCCTCCCTCCATGGTCCAGGGAGCGCTCAAGCTCATGTACGATTTGGAGCGTTTCCTCTCAGAAATCACGGGGATGGATGCAACGACCCTCCAGCCGGCAGCCGGTGCCCAAGGGGAATTAACGGGTACTATGCTCATCTATGCCTTCCTGAGGAGCAAGGGGGAGCATCGGTCGAAGTTCCTTATTCCTGATACAGCTCACGGCACGAACCCCGCTAGCGTTTCCCTGTGCGATTTCCATCCGATTCCGGTGAAATCTAATGAGGACGGGATCCTCTCTCCAGAGGCCGTAGCAGAAGTGATGGACGAGGATGTGGCTGGAATCCTGGTGACCAACCCCAATACCCTCGGTCTCTTTGAGGAGAATATCAGGGAGATTAGCGAAATCGTCCACGGAAAAGGGGGCCTCGTTTACTGCGATGGGGCAAATATGAACGCGGTCATGGGGATTGTGGAGATGGGCAAGATCGGGGTTGATGTCATGCACTTGAATCTCCACAAGACCTTCTCGACCCCCCACGGCGGTGGGGGGCCTGGCTCCGGCCCGGTATGCGTCAAAAAGCACCTTGAGCCCTTCTTGCCTGTTCCTCGGGTTGTCCAAGAAGGGGAGACCTACCGCCTGTCATCCGACTACCCTCAGTCCATCGGAAAGGTTCACGGCTTTTACGGAAATTTTGGGGTTATGATCAGGGCATACAGCTATATCCTGAGTATGGGCCCAGACAACCTCAAGAAGGCCAGTCAACTAGCCGTGCTAAACGCCAATTACATTAAAGAGAGTCTCAAGGCCGTATTCAATCTCCCATACGATAGGCCATGTATGCACGAATGCGTCTTTTCTGACAAAAGACAAAATGTGCATAAGATCACTACATTAGATATGGCAAAGCGGCTCATAGATTGTGGTTTTCATCCGCCTACCATCTATTTCCCCCTGGTGGTGGCCGGAGCTATCATGGTAGAACCGACGGAGAGCGAATCGAAGGAAACGCTCGATGAATTCATAGAGACATGCAAGGCCATAGCAAATGAGGCGGAGGAAGATCCGGACGCGCTGCACGCGGCGCCGAAAAACGCCAAGGTACAAAGGCTGGATGAAGTAACTGCGGCGCGCCAGCCCTGTCTCGCGGATTGAGGTGTTTCCATGCCCGAAAATCAACCGTTGGAGATAGTCATCGTTGGGCTTGGTGTCGGTGGCCTTTACGCGTCGAAGAGCGCCCTCAGCTTCAACCGCAAATGCCACGTAACCATCGTTGAGAAGAGGGACTTCGACCAGTTTTCCCCCTGCGGCCTTCCCTATGTGATTGAGGGACTGGTTAAGGACTTCGAGGAGCTTAAGTACACTGTTCCCGAGGTTAGGAATAAGTTGACCAAATTCCTGCATCATGAGGTTGTCTCCGTTGATAACGATAAAAAGGTGGTCAAAGCGCTAAACCGTAAAATCTCGGAGGAGAAGGAGATCCGCTACGACTCGCTAATCCTGGCCACGGGTGCATCTCCGGTCAACCTTCCCATACCCGGCGCGAATGAGCTTTTGGGGAAGGGGGTCCATTTTATGTCGGACATCGAGAACAGCAGGGCCCTCCTCGAGGCGGCGAAGTCATCGGAGAAGAAGCGGGCGGTGGTCGTTGGTGGTGGTGCGACGGGACTTGAGGTGGCTGTAGGATTGCGGACGCTGGGGCTCGGTGTGGCGGTGACGAAGAGGACCCCGCCACCGTTTCCGCGCAACCTTGACCCGGAGATGGGAAAGATCATCGTTGAGCATCTGGAAAAACTGGGAATCAAGGGGCTCTTCGGCAAGGGCATCGACCGCATCAACGGTTCCGAAAAGGTGGAATCGGTGGACATAGCCGGTGAGACCATCGACTGCGACATCGTTGTCATGGCGGTGGGTATGAGGGGAAACACTGAGCTTGCTGAAATGCTCGGGGCAAAAACTGAAAGGGGGTCGGTGGTGGTGGACAACAGGATGGAAACCTCCGTCAAGGGCGTGTATGCCGCAGGTGACCTTGTCCAAACGTACTCCCGCATCGATGGGACGCCAACGGTGATGCTGCTTGCCACATCAGCCTATAGGCAAGGGATGGTGGCCGGAACGAATGCCGCCGGAGGAAACACGGCATACCCTGGAGCGCTCAATACCTTCCTCACGGTCATAGGAGGCCTTGAGGTGGCGTCTACCGGGTATTCCCTGGAGATGGCGAAACGTCTGGGCTATGATGCTCAGGCCATCTCTACCAAAGGGGAAACGAAGCCCCACTACATGCCAGATGGAAGGGAAGTAGAACTGAGGGTCGTCGTCGACGCAAAGGACGGGCGGATTCTGGGCGCCCAGGCCGTTGGCGAGGAGGGGGCCGGTTGGAGGATTAACATCTTCGCCCTGGCGATACATGGCGGGATGACCCTTTACGACCTTATGGATACGGAACTTTCTTACAGTCCTCCCGTTTCCCAGATGTACGATCCCATCTCGTTGCTTGCGGAGGTGGGGCTCAAACGGCTCAGGCTCCCACCGAAGGAGTGCCGGAGGGTCTTCCTTCCGCGAAAGAGATGAAAGAGTGCTGCTCTGTTCCCATCCGTGCGATCCGTGATTTCGGGGCCGAATGTGCTCGAAAGCTTACCGTTCTGCCATCGAGGCAAAGATGGCCGCGCCCTTTGGCACATTTGAGAGACCTTCGGCGTGGCTTTGGAGAACGTAAACGTGGAGGAGATCTGCCGCCTGGTGGGGCAATGAGCGGAGTGGAGTCTGGATGAGTTCGGACCATGAGCAGAGGCCTCCTTTGAGAAAGCCCTCCTGGCTGAAACGGCGGATTCCCGGTGGAGTTACCTACCATGGGGTCCACAGGATTCTCCAGGAGTGCGGGCTTCCTCCCGTCTGTCAAGAAGCCCTTTGCCCCAACCTTGGAGAGTGTTTTTCTCGCGGCACCGCGGCCTTCCTCATCCTGGGAGATCGTTGCTCCTGCTCAAGCGGGCCGGGGAGTTGGCACCCGACACCTCGACCAAGTCGGGCCTCATGTTAGGTCTGGGGGAGCTTCCGGGAGAGCTGCGCCGGGTCCTTGGGGATTTGGTGGAGGTTGGTTGCCGTATACTGACCCTGGGACAGTACCTTCAGCCCTCAGCCAGTCACCTTCCCGTGGGCGGTGGCGGCAGGTGGCCCTGGAGATGCGGATCCGCGAGGTTTTGAGCGGCCCCCTGGTGCGGAGGTCCTACCGCGCGGGGGAGTTCTACGAAGCCGTGCGCATGTAGTCGGTCCGCACTGCCGCCGGTGGATTGCGCTCTTCACCTGAAATGCGGATTTCAGGAAGGGATGATGTCAAAGGGGCGGGAACTTCCGCCGGTAGAGCCTCTTACCGTGGAGTATCTTCTTCCTCATGAACCGGTTTTGCATGAGGCCGAAGGGAAAGTAGATTAGTCGGTTGACCAGTGTTGGTGGAAATTCCAATTGGAATCGTCTTATGATGGATCCGGGGGAGTAAAATTCCCTCCAAGCCCATTTCCATCCCTCCCGCAACTGTCGGCGGTTCATCCCCATGGGCTCGAAGTGAGGAGCGCGGTCCTGCTGGTCCTCCTTCAACCACCATCTCTCATCGGTCAACCTTCCCTCGGTCCTCATCCGATTATAGAATTCCGTGCCCGGATAGGGGGTCAGCATGGCGAACACCGCGGAGAAGATCTTGGCCTTGATGGCAAATTCCACCGTACGCTCGAAGACGGTGGGGTCGTCGTGATCAAATCCGAAGATGAAGGAGGCCCAGATGGCGATGCCATTTCGGTGGAGTGAGTTGATAACTTCCATGTAATGGGAGGGCCTATTTTGAAACTTGCCAATCGAGGTGATATTTTCCTCAATAATGGATTCAAAGCCGATAAGCAATCCGATGCAGCCGCTGTGGGCCATCAAACGAATGGTCTTCTCGTCCCCTAACCCAGCCAGGGAAGCCTGCCCCATCCATTTCTTTTTCAAGGGAGTGATAGCCTGAAACAGTTCCCTTGAATATCCCGGATGCCCGATGATGTTGTCGTCGTTAAACATGATGAGTTTATGGCGCATCCCCTTGACTTCTGAGATGACATCTTTCAATGGACGGAGTCGAAAGGTATCCCCGAAGAATGTCCTCACGGAACAGAATTCACACCGATAGGGACATCCCCTGGTGGCCTGAACTACGCCTAGGGGGAAATATCCCTTGCGCCCATGGATTTCGCGGCGGGGTACGGGCAAGGTCGAAAGGTCTGTCAACTGATTTTGCCGATAAAAGGCCTTCAAGTTTCCCCTTTGGAAGTCCTTTACCAATTGAGACCAGCTCTGTTCAGCCTCGCCAATCACCACGGCATCGGCGTGTTCGGCTGCTTCATCCGGAACGGCGGTTGGATGGATGCCTCCTAATACGACCTTTATCCCCTTTTTCCGATAGGCATCTGCGATTTGATAGGCCCTCAAGGCCGTGGTGCTGAGGACGGTGATTCCAACGAGATCGATGTCCTTGAGATCCTTCTCGGCGTCAATGGGGCTGATTAGATCATCGGTGAAGGAGATTTTGGCCTCAGGGGGGGTGAGGGAAGCAATAAGGGGCAGGGAGAGGTTGGGAACGCGGGCGTTTTCCTCCGAGGCCGGAGAGATGAGTTCTAGTTTCAAAGGCTTGCTCCAGGGAAATGCGAATTCTTATGGTAATGGAGCATCGCTTTCTTTGTCAAGGGCTTGGGTTGGTTTCGTCCGGGCTTTGCCCCTCCTGATTCTTCCCTTTCCTTCTCCGCTCGATTGGTCCCTACTTCTTGACCAAATTAAGCTCATGGACATCGGTGTTGATTTGTCGGGATGAGTCAGGTTTTAAGATTTCAGTTTTAGAAACAGCGAATTTCCTAGAGCGGTAAAAAAGAATTTCAGTGTACCTTTGAGAGCATTGTCCAACGTTATACTTGCACCTCATTGGATGAAGAATGGCTACATAATGGCCAAGCTCACCGGCGGCTATTGAGCGGGCCGGAATAGTCGTCCTGTGCCGCACTTTGCTCGGTATTATTCACTTGTATTGTAAGTATGAGAAGAGCTTTGAGTCGCTTCGGCAGAAGAAAATATCCATTTGCCAAAAAGCCTTATCATAAAGTCTCAGCATAGGGTCAGACATATCATAACAACGGAAACCTATATCTTCCATATACAAACACATTTCTGGGAACTTTAGAGAATGGTCTGTAATCTTGAAGTTATAGACTTCCATTATGACGACATTTGTTTCTTTGAGGATATTCTTGGAGCCATAAAGAATGGGAAGTTCATAGCCGTGGGTGTCAAATTTCAGCAAGAAAGGGCCTTGCAGTTTTTTTTCAGAAACAACAGCGTCAATTGTTCTAGCTGGCACGTTCCGAGGTACTCCAGCAGTTCCATTTACCGTACTTCCATCCAAATCACCGGATACATTTAGCATAACTTGTCGACCGTCTTCTTCTCCAGCAACACAGAGAACGTAGTCAAATTTAGGATATACATGTTTAAGATTCTCCAGCTCCCCCTTTCTCTCTTGAAGGGGTTCTATAGCTAAGAACGACGCGTTAGGGAAAAACTTCATCGCCTCGACGCTCCACTTACCATTCGATGCTCCAATGTCAATTATGCTGTTAATGGCTATGCCGTGTTCCGTAATCCGTTCAACAGCGGATGACATCATAAATTCAGACTCTGTATATCCCCTGGATGGTGCGGCCGTCCCATTCCTCGCCCATCTGGTGATTTGTGCCCCAAAGGGTCTTAGAAGGGAATTTGCAATCTTCAGAATAGTTCTCTTCACGTTCATCTCCTTATCCCGGACTATTTTCTATATGGAAAAATTTCTGCATAACCCAATAACAGTGGAAAATCATGGTCCACCGGGAAACTTACCGGTTAGTGGAGAGGACTATAATTATAGGATGAGTGCAAACAATGTGCCAATTGCCATTGCCTCGAGCCCAATAGAAGAGGTACTGATTTCAAGTAGCACCCTGAGAGCTGGAGTGCATATCTCTCCAGTCTATCAATAGCCTCAAAAGGCCTGACCATCCCCTTTCCTTCGGCTCAGCCCTTCAGTCTGAGCTAAGGGTCGAAGACTCAGGAAAAGCTCTGTTCGCCCTCGATGGGTGTCCCACCCCTCCAGCAATTTACACTCATGGACAACGGTGTTCCCTAGTAGAAACTCAGGGGGTTTTTCTGTTGAAAAATGTCTTTATTGGACGTATTATGTGAATAATAAAAGGAAATCCAGATGAGAGGACTGTTCAAAAAGGGTTATCTCATTATCATCGGGGGCGGTTTGGCCGGCTGTGAGGCGGCTTGGCAAGCATCATCCCGGGGAACGAAGGTGACCCTCTTTGAGATGAAGCCAAGCCGGTTTTCACCTGCCCATCGATCGGACAATTTGGGGGAATTGGTCTGCAGCAATTCGCTGAAGTCAACCTCCCTGGAGAACGCCGTAGGTTTGTTAAAGGAGGAAATGAGGCGGCTCGGGTCCCTCATTATGGAGGCAGCTGATCACACGAAGGTTCCTGCGGGGGGATCTTTGGCCGTGGACAGGGAGGCCTTTGCCGGTTATGTCACCCGGGCCTTGGAGAAAAGGGAGGACGTGGAACTGGTCAGAAGGGAGGTGGATCGAATTCCCCTCCATTTTCCAACCGTCATCGCCACGGGGCCTCTGACATCGGATCGACTTGCAAAAGAGATCATGGTTCTAACGGGAACCCGATCCCTCTATTTCTACGACGCCATCTCCCCCATTGTCGCCCATGAATCCATTAATATGGAGGTCACCTTTAGGGCGTCCAGATATGGAAAAGGAGGGGATGACTACATCAACTGCCCCATGACCAAAGAACACTACTATCGCTTTGTCGATGAATTGCTCAAGGCTGAAAGGGTTCCGACGAGGGATTTTGAGAGAGCCCTCCCCTTCGAGGGATGTCTGCCCTTAGAGGAAATGGCGGAACGGGGTGCTGATACCTTGGCGTTCGGCCCATTAAAACCCGTTGGTTTAATCGATCCCAAGGCGGGGCAACAACCCTTTGCCGTAGTCCAATTGAGGCAGGATAACCTCTCGGGTACCTTATACAGCATGGTGGGGTTTCAGACAAAACTAAGATGGGGTGAACAGGAGCGAATTTTCAGGATGATTCCGGGACTGGAAAGGGCGGAGTTCTTTCGATTTGGAAGCCAACATCGGAATACATTCATCAATGCGCCCAAGGTGTTGAGGAACACTCTTCAGGTGAGAAAGCAACCGAATATCTTCTTTGCGGGGCAGTTGACAGGCGTAGAGGGCTACGTGGAGTCTGCGGCTATGGGATTGGTGGCTGGGTTGAACGGCCACCGGTTGATGAGGGAAATGGACTTTGTGGTACCACCCCCAACGACGGCCCTGGGATCATTGATTACGTATATAACGAAACCTGCTTTTAAGGATTTTCAGCCCATGAACGTCAATTTCGGCCTCTTTCCTCCATTGAGCCCAAAGCTCAGGGGCAGGCTCAAAAGGGGGAGGTTGGCGGAAAGGGCCTTAAAGGATCTGGAAGCTTGGAAAAAAGAGATAGGGTAGGACTTTGGGGGTCATTTTTCAGTGAGGATTGGATGAGGAGAAAGGGTTTTGTCATCGCTTTAGCCCTGGCTGCGTTGATTTACCTCTTACTCGTCAGGCCTTTTCTCATCTCAGAGGAAGCCAGAATAAAAAGGGGTGTAAAGGAGGGAGTTCAGGCCATCGAGGCCAAGGACCTGGGGAAATGTCTCCGGCATGTTTCGCTTCATTATAAGGATGAATATGGGTTGACGTATATGGGTGTTAAAGGGTTTTTAACCCGAATCTTCCAGGAATTCGATGCCTTCGAAATTGACCTTAGAAATGTCCGGATCACCTTCCTCGATAAGGAAGCAGCCTCCGTAACCTTCGGCCTTAAGGTGAAGGTGAGTTATGAGGGGCAAAAAGTCTATCTCCTGGGGTCTGGGGATTTTTGGAATCGGATAAAGATGAGCTTCGTCAAAGAGGGGCGCAGATGGAAGGTGACCCAAGTGGAAGGGGTTGAGGCCCATGGGATCGGGCAAGGATTGCCAAAGGTGGTAAAGAGATGCCTGGAGAATACTGTTTGAAGTGCGGCAAGCGTTTGCCAGAGGGAAGCTTAAAATACGTCGTGGATATTCGGGTTTATGCGGATTTCGATGGGGTATTGGACTTTCCCCGGGGGGACATCGAGGAGGAAGTGCACCGACTGATGGGTGAGATTGAGAGGATGGACCCCCATGAACTGGAAAAGGATGTCTACCAAGAGGTTGCTTTTCTCCTCTGTAAGGGATGTAGGGACAGATTTATGGAAGACCCCCTCTCCAGAGGTGAAGGGCCTTATCCAGCGGGGGACGGCTCCTCTCAATTTATCCATTAATGAAACGGGCGCAGGGTCATGGTGTGATGAGAGCTCGTGAGTTGCATCCGAAGGGCGATGGGGAATTGGTTGCTGGAACCCTTTGAACCCGATACCCGAAAAGGGTGGTAGCATCTCACAGCGAATCATGACGGGCGTTGCGGGATGGCTTTAATCAAGGGTTTTCATCGTAGGAGAAAGGATACGTGGGACAAGAGGGTGGCCGGGAAGATCGTCCTCGTGTCGGTGGGAGAGGTCGATGGCAGGATATTGGAGGGCTTGCAAGAATCCATAGGGAAGATCTTCGAGAAAGAGGTTTACATGGGGCGACCCTTGTATTGCCCTGATTATGCTTACAACGGGAGGAGAAAACAGTATTTTTCATCGGCAATCCTTCTCAAACTCAGGGAGGTCGAGAGGGGAGCAGGAGATCGGGTTCTCGGCGTGGCCGACCTTGACCTCTATGTTCCTTCCTTGAATTTCGTGTTCGGGGAGGCCGACTTGGAAAATCGAGTGGCGATTGTCTCTCTTTGCCGATTGAGCCAGGAGTTTTACGGTTTGTCCGAGGATATTGACCGGTTTAAGGAGCGGGTTCTCAAGGAAGTGGTTCATGAATTAGGCCATACCTACGGGTTGGGACATTGCTCCAATCCACTCTGCGTTATGCACTTCTCCAATAGCCTATTGGATACGGATATCAAAAAGGCCTCCTTATGTCCACAATGCGAAAAGCGGCTTAAATAGGGGTGATTAGCTCGGAGGAGATTCTTGTCGGCCTCTTTTCCACCCCCGTTTGTCCCGTGAGTGGACTTTCCTTTAAGGATTGCAATGGTTGTACCGCATCCCATCCGTCCTGAAAGACCCCGGGGAAGCGAGCTCGAGGTGTTCGAAACAATCCTCTACGATCGACTATCCGGCAAAAGGGTTCGGTGTACTACCTGTCAGCGCAAGTATTTGGGGAATGTCCATGGACACCACGCCGAGAATACCTATTGCCCCCGTTGTGGAAATCTCCTTATTCGAAGAGGTGGGTTCAGCATCCTGAGGAATGATATTGTCGATGGCAGATGTATCCACTGCGGTTCCCCAATTTGGGGGACCTTCGATTCATGAGGCACGGACACATGGGTCTCATTCTGGTTCCGCCTCCCACGGTTGATGAAAAAGGCTTTGAGCTTTTTCTCGGCCAATTTGGCCGGAGGCCGTGGGTGGAATCTCACCGAATAGGTATCGACTTAGGGGATGTTACGTTCATCGATCCTTACGGGATGGTGGGGATGCTGGAATTTGGGTATTACCTTAAATCACTGGGGAAAGAGGTCATTTTGCGCGTTCCCAGGACAGGGGAGGTTTCCAAGTATCTGGAAAGAATGGATTTTTTTCGCCTCCATTTGGGACTATTCATCTTGGACCCTCCTCGTCTCGATTTCACGGAGAGGTATCACAGGAGTAGCTCCTCGGATGTCCTCCTAGAAATCACCAAAATTGAAAAATCCGACGACATCCATTTTATCGTCGATCGAGTAAGGGATAGAGCTGGATCGATCTTAGAGGCCCATCTCCACTACGACGAGAGGGCCATTCATCATTTTATCGTGGCGTTATCAGAAGTATGTCAAAACATACTGGAGCACAGCCAAAACATCGGGTACGTGGGAATCCAGAAATATTTCTATGCTAAGAGCCTCGCCAAGAATGTCGTGAAGATCGCCGTAATGGATCTGGGGATCGGAATAAAGAACTCCCTATCCCCTCGCTTCTCATCGGTTTTCGGTGAAAAGTGGACTGATTTACTGGCCATTGAAAGGGCACTGTTGCATGGTGCATCAAGATATGAAGATATTGGCCGTGGTCATGGTCTCACTGAGGTACGGAAATTCGTGCAAGAATGGAGCGGGAAAATTTCAATACGTTCGGGTACCGCCAAATTTTCCCTCCTTCCATCCTGGGAAAAGGGGTCAAGGGTACATTCCGGAGTTACCTTTTTCCCTGGCACACAGATCAGCCTGATCCTGCCCGAGATGGGCGGATAAGCGATCGTCCCCATTCGGAGAGGACACCTATCACTTCCAGCCTCTAAAGGGGTTGTTGCCCAAATTTCCTTTCGCTTTCTGAAAAGATTTTTTGGCCATTCTAAAGTTGATGTCGTTGTAAAAAGTCGAAATAAGACGGCAAAGAAAAAAGATTCAGATGCAAGGCGCGCAAATCCTGAGGAATGAGGCGTACAGAGAAGTACGCTGCAATGACGAAGGATGAAGCGGAACGCAGCCTTTCGGCTTTGCTCAGGGCCATGAGTCCTTCGACCTTGCTCAGGACCGTGAGCTTGTCGAACGGCCTGTCGAGTGGCCCTTCGGCTTTACTCAGGGCCATGAGCTTGTCGAATGGCAGATGGACTTTTTACGAAGCCGTCAAAGTTCGCTTCACTGCAAAGGACGCTGGAGTGCTACTTTTGGTGCTGTCGTTATGCAGCACTGCAACACTGCATAATTTTCCGCTCGGAACTCCTTTTTTCAGTTTTTCAGAGATCTTGGAATTTTTCCTTGACAGGGTCTTTTTTTTTCATTAAAATAATTTCAATTGAAACAGTTGAACAAGAATCGTGCGGTTTTACATTGGGGGGTGGCATGAGAGGGAGGGTTTACGATCTGAGGTTGTTCATGAAGGAGGAGATGGTCAATGGATCTATCAATCTCGTGACCAGGGAAACCGGGGCGGTTATTCGGGAAAGGCTGGAGCGGGAATTGATTGGGGAAGCAGATCCAACGGTTGCCTTTTTGGATTTCTCGGGTGTTGGGGTGGTCGATTACTCCTGCGCTGATGAGGTGATCGCGAAATTGGTCTCAAGACTTTTGAGCGCCGAGTATGGAGACAAGTTTATTGTTTTAGAGGGCCTCTCCTCGAATCAGATGGAGAATATCGAAGTGGCATTGGAGAGGAAGAAGTTAGCTGTCCTCTCTTTGCAGGAGACAGTAGGCTGGCAAATCATCGGTTTCTTAAACAATTATTTGAGGAAGACCCTGGTTTCGGTGATGGAGAGGGAGAATATCACATTGAGGGAATTAGCTGAGGAGGGGGGGATCGGATTGAATACCGGAGGGACGAGATTGCTCAACCTCTATAAGAAGAGATTGATCTGGAGATCGGAAGAGGTTTCAAGGGAGGGAGGAAGGCAATTCGTCTATAAATCTTTAACGGCTGTAAGGGGGTATTGAATGGAGAAGCCAAAGGAGAGCAAAGTCATAAATCTCAAGAGACCATTGATGCCCGAGTGTAATGGATGTATCTGGTATGAACGTGAGGAAAAGAACCCCGACTGTATCAATCAAAATAAGATCATATGTAAGCTTTACATCGAGAGACTCTTCGGGGATCTCAAGGCTGGAACTAGCTGAAGAGGGCGTCTCTTTGGCATACATTGGAGGAACGCCTTTAGTACGTTAAGTAATGAAGAGGGTTTTCGCCCCTTTGCCTCGAGATATCCCTTCGAAATCTGGGTTATCCCGAGGAGACACTCATCCCATTTCGTCTCCATTGGGGATGAGGAGATGTGGGGTATGGCCTCGGTGATGGGAACCGTCTTCGGCCGGCTCTTACGGTTGTTGCAAAACCCCCCGTACAGTTTTGCCTTCCATAGTTCCCCCGTACAGGAAAAATACCATAGGGCGGAATATCACTGGCACGTAAAGATCAGGCCGAGGATCGGGCTGAGAGAAGGTTTCGAGTGGGCTACGGGATTTTTCGTCAACCCAACTCCCCCTGAATTGGCGGCGACTCACCTTCGCGAGGCGGATTGAGCACGATATCATTCCACTCCCCTTATCCCGGAAGGATGGGGAGATCTGAAAAGATAAGTGATTCGCCGTCGAGCGGTCAGGAGGAGCAAAAGCGTTGGGAAAATTTAACTATTTGATATTATAGGGTTTTTTAATTTGACTAATTTGTAGGCAATGTGCTAAATTTTACGGATTTTAAAATACTTACGACCCTACAATCATGGGTTATCAACAGACTTTTCCACAATTTTGTGGAAGACTTGGGCCATGCAGGGGGAAAAGCCGGAAGAGATATTGATGGTCCATCAAGGAGGCGTGGGGGATTTCATCCTCTGCCTCCCCGCTTTCGGGTCCATTAGACGGTATTATCCCAAGGCGCGAATTGAGTTGATAGGCTATCCGAGGACCCTTCAACTCGTGCAGGGCCGATACTATGTGGACCAGGGGAAGTCCATTGATCAGGTCGGGTTCGGATCCTTTTACCTGGAAAATGGCAACCTCGGGAGTACGATTTTCCGATTTTTCACGGGCTTCGATCGGGCCTTTCTCTTCCTCCAAGATCGGGGCAGGATTTTCTCGGACAATGTAAGGAGGACTGGACTTAAGGAGGTTTTTTTAATTCCCCCCTTTCCCGAGAAAGGGAGGAGGGTCCATGTCATTGACCACATGCTTTCCTCCCTCTCATCAATGGGAATCCCTCACGGAGGGAGAATTCCCAGGATCTTCCTCTTGGAGGAAGATAGGCGGTTCGCCGAGGCGTGGTTGGGGCACAGGGACGCCTATAATGGGAGGGGAAATGGGTTGGTCGCCCTCCATCCGGGCAGTGGAAGTCGAAACAAGCTCTGGCCCGTAGAGAATTTCTTGGATCTGGCCGCAAGGATTACCGGTGATTTAAGGGTCAATATAATTCTCTTTATCGGTCCCGCCGAAAGGGAATACCTGGGGAACGGATTGGAACGGATGCGATCCGTGAGTCCTATTTGGGCCGAGGATCTGTCCTTGATTCACGTTGCCTCACTACTAGATCGGTGCCGATGTTACATCGGAAACGACTCTGGGATAACCCACTTAGCTGCCGCCGTTGGGATTCCGACCATTGCGCTGTTTGGTCCCACAGACCCGAAAATTTGGGGACCCCGAGGAGAAAGGGTGGCTATCTTGAGAAAGAACCTGGACTGCTCGCCCTGTACCGATGAAGAGTTGGCACGGTGTAGTCATCGGAGGTGCCTTGAGCTCATTGAGGTAGAAGAGGTAATTGAGAGGGTGAGGGAGTTGATGTGTGGAAGGAGTGATTAACCCCTTGGATTCGTGCCTTCTTTGACGATCCTATTCATTCAGGAAGGGAATCCTCTGTAACCTCGGGACATAGGTTAAGCGCTTTTTTTTGTGTGTTAGGTGTGATATAGTTGCCGAGGGATTCAAATCAAGACCAGAAGGAAAGGGGGAAGATTTATGGAAGAGAAGAAGGTGGGAGTGATAATTAAGTTTTTTGGAAAAATTGGTGTTGCGGCAATTAAGCTCACCGATGACAGCTTGAGGGTGGGAGACACTATCCACATTAAGGGCCACACAACGGATCTCACCCAGAAGGTGGAATCGATGCAGATCGAGAACCAGAACGTGGAAGAGGCGGCTCCTGGTGCAGATATCGGGATCAAGATCGGGGATCGGGTCCGCGAAAACGATGTGGTCTACAAGGAGATTGAGTAAGGGAGAAAATGCGAGCTATTCCCAGCATGAAGGACGCAAAGGAGACGTGTCTTCGTTGTGGGAGGGAGTCAGGAAAGATATCCGAGGCCTTGAAGCTTTGCCTCCATTGTATTCGAGACCATTTCGATGAGGTGGTGCCACAGATTGCAGAAGCGCATGGAGTTGCAAGGAGCTCCTTTGATCTCCCCTTAAAACCTCCTCAAGACCCCAAGGGGATCTCCTGCGGGATCTGTTCCAATGGATGTCGGATTCCCGATGGGGGGCAGGGATACTGTGGGGTGAGGAGCAATCGAGGAGGGGTCCTGGAGGGGGTTACATCGGAGGAGGGAAACCTGGGATGGTATTATGATAGTCTTCCAACCAACTGTGTGGCTGATTGGGTCTGTCCCGGTGGATCTGCCTCGGGGTATCCTCGCTTCTCCTATGCCAAGGGCTCCGAATACGGTTACAAGAATTTGGCCGTCTTCTATCAAGCCTGTTCTTTCGATTGCCTCTTCTGTCAGAATTGGACTTTCAGGCAGAGGATTCACCAAGGGGAGAGGATTAGTGCACGGAAGTTGGCCCAATTCGTCGATGATCAAACCAGTTGCATCTGTTTTTTTGGCGGAGATCCCACCCCTCAACTTCCTCACTCCCTGAGGACTTCCCAAATGGCTTTGGAACGGTGTCAGGGCCGAGTCTTGAGGATTTGCTGGGAGACCAACGGGTCCATGAACCTTTTCCTTTTGAAGGAGATGGCCGAGATAGCTTTTAATTCGGGGGGATGTATAAAGTTTGACCTCAAGGCAATGAGCGAACCAGTCCATTTCGCCCTATGCGGAGTGAGCAATAAGAGGACGATAAAGAACTTCAGGTATTTGGGCCGATGGGTGGGCAGGAGGCCGGATCCGCCATTTTTGATCGCAAGCACGTTGCTGGTTCCGGGATATATCGATGACGATGAAATAAGGTTCATTTCCAGGTTGATTGCCTCCGTGAGCCCCGAGATCCCCTACGCCCTCCTGGCCTTTTACCCTCAATTCTATTTCGGCGACCTGCCAACCACCGCTCGATCCCATGCCTTGAGGTGTAAGGAGATTGCGGAGGAAGCAGGGTTGAAGCGGGTCAGGATTGGGAATGTTCATCTGCTGACATAAAGGGGATCATGGCGGACGGTAAGGATGACGTTATTGTAAAAAGTCGAAATCAGACGGCAAAGAAAAAAGATCCAGATGCAAGGCGCGCAAATCCTGAGGAATGAGGCGT
>JAQYWG010000419.1 GCA_030145085.1 Thermodesulfobacteriota bacterium | reverse complement strand
ATTTCAGAACACACGGCCAGGGTGGTGAATAACGACAACTTAAACTGGGCAGATATCGTTCTGGTTATGGAATCCGCCCAAAAGGAATTCGTTTCGATGGTATTTCCCACCCAATCGGCGAAGGTAGCCCTTCTCGGGGATTTCAACCGTTCCCGAGGCGGAGGAGGAGAAATCGCGGACCCTTACGGCTCCTCAGTGGGGGTTTATAGAGCTTGCTTTTTGGAAATCGGGGAGGCCATTCGTGGGCTCATTCAATCGCTCTCCGATGATTCGGCTCCGAGGGATCATTGAACAAGAGGGCAATGTGAGGTGCTCGCCTCTAATGAGATCCCTGAAAAACTGGAAAAGGAAGCTCTGAGCACGAAATTATGTAGTGCTGCGGTGTTGCAGTCAGGTCGATAGAAACTCTCATTCAAGGACCTGCTGAACCGCAACGGATAATTCGGAGGACTGCATGATTGAGGTCAGGATTCATGGTCGAGGAGGTCAGGGAGCCGTCATCGCTTCGGAAATCTTGGCGACGGCATCTTTTTATGACGGAAAATTTTGCCAGTCTTTCCCCGCCTTCGGGGTTGAAAGGAGGGGGGCACCGGTCACCGCCTTTACCCGGATTGACGACAAGGC
>JAQYWG010000418.1 GCA_030145085.1 Thermodesulfobacteriota bacterium | reverse complement strand
GTTGTCTGTGGTCAGTCAACGGGCCGTTACCCAAATCCTTGTCCACTCATTTGAGACCGGAAGGTGCTCTTCGCTTCTCAAAATCTCTTTTCGACAATTCTAGCGCTCGGCTCCACTGCAAATCCAAAACTCGCCCTCCGGGCTCAGACAGTTGGATTTGCCGTCGTTCCGCCTCGCTAAGAATTGTTAGCGAAAAGATCTTGATTCGAGACTCAGAGCACCCTTCCGGTCTCGCGGGCCAAAGCTTGCGGTGCATTCATCTTTGGGCAACAGCCCGTAGACGGGTGACCCCAGAAACTTCGCGGTGTTCGCTCCACGGCCATGTTTCAGTGGCGACTACATGAACTTCGCCGTACAAAAGCGACTCGTCCCGCCGCTTGCAGGATCAAGGGGTAATGGTTCAACGGACTGTTGCCCAGACTGAAATCCGTTTGCGCATTGACCGCCAGGGGCTGCAAAGGGAGCTCTGAGCGCGAATCAAGATTTTTTCGCTTACAATTCTTAGGACGGCGTAGCGTCCGTAAATCCAACTGTTTGAGCCCGAAGGGCGAGTTTTGGATTTGCAGCGGAGCCGGACTTTAGAATTGTCGAAAAAAGATTTTGAGCTGCGAAGGGCCTCCCTTCCCC
>JAQYWG010000417.1 GCA_030145085.1 Thermodesulfobacteriota bacterium | reverse complement strand
GGGGAACGGTGAGGTGAGTGTAATAGCTCTGGCCAGAAAGGTGGGCTTTTCACCGCCGGTAGTGACTATTCTCGCTAAACGGCCGGAGAAGATAACAAGGGAAAACGAGTTTGAACTATATGGCAAATGGTTTTCTATGATTTTACGATGTTCCCTTTGTTCCCTGACACACAACCCCATTTCTCCTATACTTCCCCTATCAAAAAGCGAGTTCTTATCAACTGGTGTATGGTCCAGAAATATGGACAACCGGGGGACAAAAAATGGAAAGGAGGTGTTAGATCTAAAGGGGCTGTTGCCCAAACAGCAACTCCCCTGCAGCGAATATTAAAGAATTTTTGGTAACCATTCTTGGCGAAGCGAAAGAAGAGCAATTTCCGCTGTTCGAGCCCGCAGGGCGAGTTTGGAAATTGCCTGAAGCGAGCCTTAGAATGGTCAAAAAGTATTTTTAAAGAGCAAAAGGGGATTTGAGCAACAGCCCGTAAAGGCCTGATATTTCTACTAACCAAGAAAGGGGGACACGGTATGCATTTCAAAAAGATCTTCATACTTATAGCTTTAAGCCTGGCCATTGGATTTTTTGGTTGTGCTGAGAGGAAGGTGGAGGCGCCCACACAGGAGCGAATCA
>JAQYWG010000416.1 GCA_030145085.1 Thermodesulfobacteriota bacterium | reverse complement strand
GATACTATGCTTACTACCTTCACGTAATAATGATGCCCCATGTGTTTTCAGATGTTTCAACAATTGATTTCTTTTCATTTTATAATAAATACTACTCTAAAATCAAGATAATAGTGCTGAATTTGGGAAAACCTATTTCTCCTGATAAGCCTAAGTGCTTCAATCTGCAAATACGGTGACGTATTTTGACAACTTGCTTCAGCAATGTTGCTCACAGAACACTAAGTCCTGAGTAAATAAGTTCGTCATCGAACTTATGAATCGAAGGACTAAGTCTAGAGGGAACCTTCCTTAGTGCAGCATACCGGATAATGATAGCGTTTACCCTGAGCTTGTCGAAGGAATGAGGCACAGGGTGAATTTATCCTGAGTTTAACAACGAAGGATTAAGAGCGAGAGACTCGCCGAAAAACTCACTAAAGTTCCTGGTGGAGCTGTAGAACAGGTGCGTCCAAAATTAAAGCCGGTTTTTAACTTTTTGATTTTACTATCTTTTCACTTTTTTCTTGCCTGCCTGTCGAAGCGAAGCGGAGATCCCGCTATCGGGGCCCCGCGCGCCCTGTTAAATTCCGCAAGACTATTTAACCGGGGTAGGTATGCAATATCGTACTGGGGCCCGCCGTTTTTCTTG
>JAQYWG010000415.1:245-632 GCA_030145085.1 Thermodesulfobacteriota bacterium | reverse complement strand
CAGCCAGAGAAGCAGTATGGCTGGACACGGCACGGCTTCCCCCGGCGCTCTTGCCAGCCTTTAACACAATGACCGGCTTCGGGCATTGGCTGGCAGCCAGCACGAAGTCTCTGCCCTCACGCTTCCCGAAACCCTCCACGTAGAAGGCAATGACTTTAGTTCCGGTGTCCTGAGCAAAGTAGTTGAGGAAGTCAAGTTCATTAATCAAGGCCTTGTTCCCGATGCTCACCGCCCTGGACAAACCAACTCCTTCCTCAGCAAACTTGATCATCTGGTCCACCAGGATTCCCCCGCTCTGGCTCACGAGCGCCACATTGCCGGGGTCTGGGCGCACCATACGCTCGCTGGGAAGAAAAAAGGTGTCCATATGGGCAGGGGAATAGATGC
>JAQYWG010000415.1:0-235 GCA_030145085.1 Thermodesulfobacteriota bacterium | reverse complement strand
CAGGCAGTTGGGGCCAACAAAAGGAAGGCCTGCCGCCCGGGCAATGGTCACAATCTGGTCCTGCAGATCCTGCCGGCCGCTTTCCGCAAATCCCCCTGAGACTACCACCGCACCGCCTGCCCCTGCCTGAATGCAGTCGGAAAGGATGCCGGGAACGTAATCTGCGCGAGCTGCGATTACTGCCAGATCTACTCTTTCAGGAATCTCAGAGATGTTGGCAAACACCCTTTCTCCC
>JAQYWG010000414.1 GCA_030145085.1 Thermodesulfobacteriota bacterium | reverse complement strand
ATAAACCCCGCAATACACGTATCGGGTCATTACGATAGAGGATGAAATTCACTACACTGGGATGCCTGATTCACATGGCACTCCTGTCTGGCAGAGCCCACAAGCATGGATTTCGATGCCATAGGTTTGCCTTATATAACGTTTCATCCTCTCGTGAACAAAGCTCCTGCATGCATTCTTGTCATGTCCCTTCTCCGTGATTGCCCCCACGGGGCAGCGATGGGCACATTCCATGCACGTCCCCTGTCGATGAAAGAGGCAATAATCGCCTCTTTCCTGATAAGGCTGTGGGGTTGGCTTCAGGGGGAGATTTGTGACGACGCTGCCACAGCGCATTGCCTTCCCCTTGGGCGTAATCAGTCCATCGGAGAGGCCGAAGGTCCCGAGCCCGGCGGCATAGAGGACGTGGCGTTCCGACCAGTTGGATGTATACCCTATCCGGTTATCCTTTAGGGTTGCAAAGAAGCTGCTCTGAAAAGGGGCCACGGCCAGGCAGCCCTTTTCCGTGAGCATAGAGACCACGTAACTCCGGAGGGCTTGGTTACATTCCTCTCCGTAGAGCCGGGTATGGGCCCACCTTCGAGAGGTGACCTTCCCTTGCATCCGGGTCTCCTTTCTGGTCTGTTCTGTAATGGG
>JAQYWG010000413.1 GCA_030145085.1 Thermodesulfobacteriota bacterium | reverse complement strand
GGGTTACGGAGATATTCGGGCCCGAGGGGTCTGGCAAGACCACCCTGGGCCAGCATATAATCGCCCAAGCCCAGAAGCGAGGAGGCATTGCTGCGTATATAGACGTAGAACATGCATTGGATCCCACCTACGCCGTCAAATGTGGTGTCAACCTGGACGACCTTCTAATCTCCCAGCCGGATACCGGCGAGGAGGCGCTGGAGATTACCGAGGCTCTGGTCAGGAGCGGCGCCGTTGATGTAATTGTCATTGATAGCGTAGCCGCCCTGGTTCCCCGGGCCGAGATTGAAGGCGAAATGGGTGACGCACACGTTGGGCTTCAGGCAAGGCTTATGTCACAAGCGCTGAGGAAACTTACAGCGGCTATCGGCCGCTCCGGAACCGCGGTAGTATTTATTAACCAGCTCAGGGAAAAGGTGGGGATTATCTTCGGCAATCCCGAAGTGACACCGGGTGGACGGGCGCTGAAGTTCTACAGCTCGGTAAGGTTAGACCTGAGGCGGGTGGAGACCCTCAAACAGGGCACCCTGGCTATCGGCAGCCGCGTTAGAGCCAAGGTAGTCAAGAACAAGGTGGCACCCCCGTTCCGCAGCGCCGAATTTGATATAATGTTCGACTCCGGCATAAGCCGGGAGG
>JAQYWG010000412.1 GCA_030145085.1 Thermodesulfobacteriota bacterium | reverse complement strand
GTCAGTAAAGGGAAAAAATTTCACAGATTGAAAAAGGTTGAAATGATTAAACCTGAAAAGTGTTGCGGCGTTTGTGGGTTAATGTAACCTGGAAGGAATTTGATAAGAATTTTGACTGAATTATGCAATATTCTGAGTTCCGCCAGATACCATATTTCAAACACAAATAGATGGGATTGGTACCAATAACTAAGCCCAATAAAGAAGTCATCAATTTTCTGCTGATCTCAGCGATTCATATGCCTGATATAAAAAAGGGGACTGGTAATATTTTTTTTCTGTGTTACCCTCTGGGGTATAACCTCTTGATACCTTTATATATAACGCTGGTGAAATATTGATATTTGCTTTAAACGGAAGAGCAAAAAAATAAAAGCAGGGTAAAAGATGACGGTTCTATTTTCTTGACATGGAAAATAGTTAAAACGGCAGGGGACAGGCCTCAATTTTGACAAAGTAAGTATTTACCTAACATCTTACTGCAGCCGACCTCCCACGCCGGGGTCTGAGGTCAACCCTTAGGCTTGTTTGAGAAGGATACTTGAGTCATGATCGATACTGGACTAAGAGATAAATTTGTCCTTTTAACGGGCGGGAACAATCCCCATGGGATCGGGGCCGCCACTGCTAAAGTCTT
>JAQYWG010000411.1 GCA_030145085.1 Thermodesulfobacteriota bacterium | reverse complement strand
ATTTTCCACGAGGAACTGGACCGTCGTCTTGCAAAATTCAAGAACGCTCCAGCTTCGCTAACTTTTCAAACGGGGTACATGGCTAATGAGGGGGTCATTCCACAACTTGCTGGCAGAGGAGACCTTTTCGTTTCAGACGAGCTAAACCACGGGTCAATAATTGACGGCGTAAGACTAAGCCGAACTGACAGGGCGATATTCAAACATAAAGACGTAGAAGACCTGGCGCGCGTGATGGAGGAAGCGGAAAAACATGACCCGCCCTATAATCATATCTGGATCCTAACAGATGGGGTCTTCAGCATGGACGGAGACCTTGCACCACTACCCGAAATTGCTAGGATTGGCAAAGAACACGGTGCCGGCGTGTATGTTGATGACGCCCATGGCGAAGGCGTATTAGGCGAAGGCGGACGAGGTATTGTTAGTCATTTCCATCTTGGACGTGACGAGGTGCACGTGGAGATGGGAACCTTCTCTAAGGCGTTTGGTGTCATAGGCGGCCACATCACCGGTGGCGAAGACCTTCGCAACTTTGCTTATAACAAGGCTAGAACCTGGCTGTTGAGTGGCGCTGTTCCACCAGGTGTTGCTGCTGCTTGTATTGCAGCCATAGACGTGCTGGAAAAAGAACCACAACAT
>JAQYWG010000410.1 GCA_030145085.1 Thermodesulfobacteriota bacterium | reverse complement strand
AAATTCAGGGTCACTTGTAAGGTTGACACAGAGTTTCCGCAATCCTGCCTCATCACCCGGCGTCGGCATATGGGTTAAATGAACTTCGCAACCCTTCAGCTTTTTTAGATTTTCTACCGCCATTTGAGCGGCAGGGTTGGATATAGCACTTATGCTCAGGGCGATTAGGGTTTCTTCCAAATCCAAACTTGCCATCTTCCCGTTTAAAACTTCACTCTTCAAGTGACTTACGGAGTCAGTTATATTCTTAGGCAGCAGGTGCATTTTTTCAGGTAGGGCCGCCAGGTACTTGGTCGCGTTTATAATAAGACTTGAGGCTGCATGCATTAGCGGAGAATTCTCGCCCGTAATGATTTTACCGTCTTCTAATTCTATTGCCGCACCGCAGTAAATCCCCTCATTGCCCTTTCCAAGCTCTTTTGCTCTCAAAGCTGCCTGTCTGGCAGGCACAACGACCCTTCTATCCTCAACCCTGGCGTCTATGTTCTCCATAATCAGTTCCGACCTGTTCAGCGTATCCTTATCAACCAAACCCATTGCATACTCGCAGGCACACCTGAAATATCTCCTGATAACTTCCTGGTGAGCAGCCTGCTGGACTACGTCATCGTCCACGATGCCGAAACCTGCCCGATTTACCCCCATGTCGGTAGGAG
>JAQYWG010000040.1 GCA_030145085.1 Thermodesulfobacteriota bacterium | reverse complement strand
CCTCCATTTTTCAGGGTATAAGCCGCCTTTTCAATGAGCGCCCCTTCGGGATCCAAGGGGTCAACCTTGATCAACCGTGTATTCAAACCGATCCTTTCTCAATTCGCTTTGCCTGTTCCTCCACCTCTTGTTCCAACCGCTTTTTGTACCCCTTGAGGGCCTCTCTCATTTGGGGAGAGTTCAGGGCCAGAATTTGAACGGCTAAAATGGCCGCATTTCTTGCCCCTGCCCTGCCGATGCCCATGGTAGCAACGGGGATTCCTCCCGGCATTTGTACGGTGGAAAGGAGGGAATCCATGCCCTTGAGGGGTGAAGAATCGATGGGGACCCCAATTACGGGAAGGATCGTCTCCGATGCAATTACCCCTGCAAGGTGCGCCGCCGCCCCGGCACCAACGATGATGACCTTAAGCCCCCTTTCCTCGGCGGATATAGCATACCGATGGGTGCGATCGGGCGACCGGTGCGCGGAGGAAATGGTGACTTCATAGGGAACCTGGAATTGGTTCAGGACCTTTTCCGCCTCTTCCATCACGGGAAGATCCGAATCACTTCCCATGATAATACCGACCAAGGGGTTTTTTCCTTTTTCGTTCTCCATATCCACATCCCCCAATTCATCCAGTTTTTATCCGAATTTCCAAACCGTGTCTTTCATTCACCTTTTTCGAACATCTATAACCTATTGCCGTAAGCCTCCTGAGCTTCTAGAGAACACCGTTGTCCATGAGCGTAAATTGGTGGAGAAGTTGTTAACTCGAAACTGTCAATCTCAAATGCCTCAATTCAACCATCAATTTCAAATGCCAAAATACAAATATCAAATGAAATTTCAACTTTGAATTTTGTAATTTGGTATTTATTTGAGCTTTGCGCTTTAACATTTGGCATTTATTTCTAATTGGGGCTTTGTCATTTGTCATTATAATCGATGTTCTTTCTGCATCGGATACCCATCATTCCAGTATTCCATTATTCCAATATCCCAGCTGGGGGAAAACCTCTGAGTTCATATATGATCAACAGGTTACAAAAATACCCCTATAAAACTCAAGAAAGTCCAGCCTATTCCACGCGATCCAGTGCCCTCTTCCCAATATCGCTTCGATAGTATGCCCCGTCCCACTGGATCTTCTTCACAACAGAGTAGGCCAGTTCAATGGCCCCATGGGCGTTCTCTCCTAGTGCGGTGACCCCCAAAACCCTCCCGCCGTTGGTTACAATATTCTTTCCTGCTCCTGCCGTTCCTGCATGGAATACAAAGACATCCTTCATCTCAGTAACAAGATTCAAACCTCGGATGACCTTGTTTTTTTTATAGCTTCCGGGATACCCCTTCGAGGCCATCACCACGCATACGGTCCACCTCGGATCCCAATCAATGAGCCCACCTCTGAGGTTTCCATCAATACATGCCTCCAGAAGGGGGACGATATCCCCTCTCATTCTCATCATGATGGGCTGGTTTTCCGGATCCCCGAATCGGGCATTGAACTCCAAGACTTTTGGCTGACCGTTTGCGATCATCAAACCGGCGTATAATACTCCTCTGTAGAGCCGCCCTTCAGAGGCCATTCCCTTGATGGTGGGAATCATGATCTCATCCATGATCTTCTCGTGAACCCCTTCCGTAACCACCGGTGCTGGGGAATAAGCCCCCATTCCCCCCGTGTTTGGCCCCCTATCCCCGTCGTAAATGGGCTTGTGATCCTGGGAAGAGGCCAATGGTACTAAGGTCTCCCCATCGGTCAGTACGATGAAAGAGGCCTCCTCTCCAATGAGAAATTCCTCAATGATTACCCGGTTTCCCGCATCTCCGAAGGCCTTCTCCACCATTATCATATCCAAGGCCTTCAATGCATCCTCCTTTGTCATGCTGGGGATGACCCCTTTGCCGGCTGCTAACCCGTCCGCCTTCACCACGACCGGCACCCCGATGGACTCGACATATGCAGCCGCTTCATCCCGGTTGTCGAAGGCCCGATAGTGGGCGGTTGGTACCCCATACTTACTCAGTAAATCCTTACAGAAAACCTTGCTTCCCTCAATCTCGGCCGCCTTCTTATTGGGCCCAAAAATCCTCAACCCCCTTCCCTCGAAGAGGTCGACCATTCCCATGGTGAGGGGAAGTTCAGGACCCACTACGGTCAAATCTATCCCATTACTATCGGCGAACGTGGCCAAATCGTCCAAATCCGTGGCCGATATGTCGATACACTCGGCCATCTGGGCTATTCCCGCATTCCCGGGTGCACAAAAGAGCTCCTTAACCTTGGAACTTTGACCGATTTTCCATACCAAGGAGTGCTCCCTGCCCCCGCTGCCCACCACCAATACCTTCATCATAACCCCCGCTTTTCTATTCGTTGGTAATCCGATTCAACCCTCTCCTTCCACGGTGTTCAAATAATTCGATATGGCGGAGTCATACTTGGCCGTCATGTGAAAGACCTTCTTGGCGAGCCGAAATCTCGTTTGGGCCGATATCTTCCCGCCATTTTTCTTCATTTCCGCGATAAGATCGTCATAATCACCCGGGTCAACTACCACCACTACATCCCGATAGTTCTTCGCCGCCGATCGAATCATCGCGGGCCCACCGATATCGATATTTTCGATGGCCTCCTCCAGGGTGCAGCTCGGTTTGGCAACGGTAGCCTCAAAGGGATAGAGGTTCACCACCACCATATCGATGGGCTCTATCCCGTGTTTGGCCATGGTCTCGACGTGATGGGGATTTCCCCGCTGGCCCAAAATCCCTCCGTGGATCTTGGGATGCAACGTCTTTACCCTTCCGTCCAACATCTCCGGAAAGCCCGTATAATCGGATACGTCCATGATTTCGATCCCGTTTTGACGCAGGGTGCTCGCCGTTCCCCCTGTAGAAAGGATCTCAACTTCCATATCGGCAAACGACCTGGCCAACTCAACGACTCCCGATTTGTCCGAAACGCTGATCAAAGCCCTTTTAACCTTTTGCATATCCACCTCCTCCATTCCGATTCTTTCGCCACTCCCTTGTCGATCACCCTTTCATGGGTAGATACCCCGATCTTTGGTAATTTGAAGGACTCGCACGACCGCCAGTTTTTCACGAATACCCAGGTCAATCCTCAGGTAGTCGGCCACCTTATAATATCGTTCAAGGGTGAATGGATATAAATCCTCGCTACAGGGCAGTTGATTATTGCCCCGTATGTTTCCTCACTTCCCATACCGAGAAATCTCGGCGACTATAGGCATCCGCCTCTTGAAATCCGACGATCGAATCCTCGCCATTACCCTTTCGATAAAACCTTCCTTGAATCCCCTCTCGATCAGTTCCCTTGTGTTCAACCCCTTATCGATCATCAGGTTTAGCAACCGATCAACCTCGCTATAGGGAAATCCCAACTCCCCCTCGTCGGTCTGGCCATGCCAAAGGTCTGCAGAGGGAGCCTTCTCAATGATCTCCTCCGGAACCCCCACTTCCCGAGCAAGGTCCCAAACCTGGGTTTTGTACAGGTCACCCAATGGATTCACGGCACAGGCCATATCCCCGTAAATAGTCCCATAGCCCAGGAGGATTTCCGTCTTATTGCTGGAGCCCACTACCAACGCGTTGAATTGGGCCGATTGATCGTAGAGGATACTCATCCTCTCCCGGGCCATCTTATTCCCTCTCCTGATCGGATCCGCATCGGGAAACGACTCGAAATAGGCATCGATCATGGGCGTAATCTCGATGGAAAGAAAATGGATCTTTAGCTGGCTGGCTACCTCCTGAGCATACTGGATTCCATCGGTGCTGCTATGCCTATAGGGCATGTTAATACCGTATACATTCCCCTTTCCCAATGCTTCTGTGGTCAAGTAAGCAGAAAGCGAGGAATCAACGCCCCCGGACAATCCCAACACGGCTTTCTCAAAACCCGCCCCATGAACCTCATCGCGGATGAATTTCACCAAATCTCCGTGGACCTTCTTATAATTCAACCGTAAGGATATCATCATTCAACAAGGGAACAAGTGCAGGAAAGGAAAATTCACGCTACAAATAACATAAACCCATATTCGGGTCAATTGTCAATTTAACTGGAGTTTTCTCAGAAAAAAGCATGTAATTACTCTAACTTGCTAAAAGAATTGCAAAAATTAGAATGAACAAATGCCAAAGGTCAAAGTTCAAATGAATGTCAAATGTCAAGTGACAAATGGGGAAGCTTGATTGTTCGAGTCGTTGAGTTATCGACTGGTTTGACAAGTTAACTGCTTAACTATTGAGGGAAATTGAGAGCTTTGACATGTAAGCATTGGGATTTTATTTGACATTTGAATTTTGACATTTGGAATTGCTATTTGGGTGGCTCAAAGGAATTTGGGCGATCGGGCGTTGGGAAGAGCTCAAAAGTCCGGAAACTCCTCCAAAATATCGGTTGACATTCTCAGGGTGAATTGTTACGTAAGAAGAGCCCCAGGCTGACCCTGGTGATGGATGGAAAAGCGTAAGAACATGCATGATGAGGAAGGCACCTTCGGTATGAGGCCGCATTTGAAGAAACAGAAAAACTACCGGCAAACCTTTGATCTCGCCTGCCAGCAGCTAAAGGGCCTTGATCTGAGGGAAAGGGCTGAAAAGGGCGGGGTCCACTTCGAAAAAGGACCTCACGGAAAGAAAGGACGAATCTCCCTGGACCTTTTCAATGCTGGATACTTCGTTGACTTCCCGGATGTCCTTATCACTTCTACGGACAAGAAGGTGGTTTCCCTGGTGGCCAAGATCGTCCTCCTCCACTACCTGATCAAGGCCGATGGGAGGCCATTATCCCACCAATTAATCCCCTACAAGGAGATCCCCGGGGGAATGCTCTATGCCGGGGTGTTCGCAAGGAGAGCAGTTGAACCCCTCATCCCCGTTTTCGGCCAATCGCCCGAGGCCTTCCTCGATGCGGGCTTTCGCCTGGGAGGACGTAAGGCCGAATATGGGGATGCTTCCTTCGTGTTGCCGGCTTTGCCCCGTATGCCCATGACCTATATCGTCTGGAAGGGTGATGAGGAGTTTCCCGCAACGATTCAGCTCCTCTTCGACAAATCAGTGGAGGGATATCTCTCCCTGGAGGATATCGTGGTGGTGAGCGAGATGGCGACAAGCAGACTCATTGCATTAGGACGGGTCGATTAAAGATACCCACCTTTCGGCTTTACGCCCTTTGAACAGCAAGGCCATCCCCAAGAGGAAACCCACGATGAGACAGAGGATAAATCCTTTCTGAAGGGTCGTGGTTTTGATCATTCCGGCGCTGAAGGCAACAAAGGGGAAGAGGATCAGACGAATCCCCTTCCTCATTTCCGGGTGATCCGCTATGAATCCGGCAATGGGAGGACTGTATCGATAGTAGAGGGTAACCCATTTTTTCCCGATGGAATGGCCCATGAGGTATCTATCCCGAAAGGCGCGGAGGAAATCGATATAATTGCTATGCGGTGAGCCGTAGGCCGCTGTAGCGATAAAGCAGGGGCCACCAGCACTGCCACCGGTTTTCCCAAAGTCTCCAGGTTGAAGTGTGTAAGGTATCACCTCATTGCCCTGATCGGTAAAATTGCTAATGTCCCCAGATACCACCAGGGCGAAAGCCTGGGGTCCATTGGGGATGTTGTGTCCAGAAACGGCAATGGTATATTCCCCCGTCGCTGGGCTTGAAATATCGATTACTTCGACGTTGTTAACTCTGTCATTCGTGCCCAAGCCGTTTGGATAGTGGATGGTCGAACTTGGATCCGTAAGGGTGAGATCCAGATCGTTTACGAGATTGACACCTGCCGCCGGCGTTGAAGGGTAATCCGTCCAGGCTATGGTGACGGTGAGGTTAGCAGCCGAGTCGTTTTGAAACGTGACGGTTCTTCTCCATAGGGTTGACAAACCAGATGTTTCATCCAGGTATTCCAATACGTTCGGCGCCGTTGGAAAGATGGCGTTTTCTAGGTTGACCCTTCCCCAGCCTTCAGCGACATTTGGCTTCGGTCCATCGACGATCTCAGAGCTGCCATATTGACCCGGCATGTCCGTGGCCCCACTGATTAACGTCGCCTTGATAAGGGCAGCGCTCGGCGAGATCATTTCATTATCTACGTAATGCTGCCTCACCAAAGCCGCGGCACCCGCCGTAAGAGGCGTTGCCATGCTGGTTCCGCCCATGAAAACGTAGTTTTCATCGGTCATGTCCCAATCGGCACCTATTAACATCTCGGGCATTCTCGCCCACCCCATACTATAGATTCTCACCCGATGAATTTCCCACCCCGTTCCATGGAGGCCACCGGGAATGGGGTCGACGATACGGAACCGGAATTTTACCTGGTCAGGATTGGTGAAGAACATGAGCAATATACCGAAATAGGCTTGCACATTTGTCCAACCACCGCTCGAACCCGTCAATGGGCCCATCTGAATCCCGGTTGTGAAGTTGTCATCGCTGATTTCAATATACGCCTCATCATCCCCTAGGTTATAAGTTGTACTGAAGAAGAGGGTATCGCCGCCCATTCTTAAGTCCAAAGGGCTTGTGACTACGAGGGAAGCTTCGGACCCTGGGTCATTTCCCTCAGTGGACCACTTATAGTCCGGGCCATGGGGAATATAATTCCACGGCGCAGCAAACGTCCACAGCGGGTTGGGGGTCGAAGTCATCATATCGTTGAAGGCATGGTTACGGGAGCGCGCGGAGGCAACAAAGGTCCCCGGGGCAACGACATCCGGTTTTATCCTTCCGTCGTCACAGGGTCCCCGACTGCTGAAAGCGGCCATGCCAGATGGGTTATCAGCTGTTGGATCAGAGGCAATTGGATCAGCAGGAAAGCCCCACCCGCTCCAAAGATCTGAAGTAAACGGAGCGACATTACGGTCATTTTCATTGGCCCCGACGGTAAGCACATTTTTCGCGGTTGCCGGCGCATACATTGAATCCGTATCGATAACCCCATCGGAGTCTATATCCGCTCCATCGTTCCCTGCTGCAAAGACCACCAACATATCCTTATAGTCCCACATGAATTGATCAGCCGATTGAGATTCCGTCGTATACGCTCCAGCTACCGGTGCTCCCCAGCTATTGGAATGAATCCGGGCACCATCGTTGTAGGGTGGTAGAAACAAATCACCTAAACTGGCAACTCCTCCCAGCAGACCGCCATTTGCATCCAAAATAGACTGAAAAACCAGTCCTGCATCATAGGCCACACCCTTGTAAGTGCCCCCGGACGCGGTTCCCCTTCCCAAGACGGATCCCGAAACGTGAGTCCCGTGTCCATACTGGTCGCTCCAATCTCCCCCTCTCCCTGCACCTAAACCATAGGTAGCTAACACTGCTCCCTGAAAATCGGGATGGAGCGTTAGATCATTGATCCCCATATCCAATCCGGTATCAGCAACCGCTACAATCTGCCCTGTCCCGGTTAGTCCATGGGTGTTCCAGACTTCGGTAACATTCATCTCTCCAGAGGTCACCGCTCTATCATTTAACAGTTTGGGAGGGATATACTCCTCAACCCATTTGACTGAGGGAAGATTGATTATCTGAGGTATCAAGGACGAAACTATGTTCACCCTGATCGTGCCCCCCCACTCGTTCCCACTGGAGGCTAGGATTTCCACCCCGAGCTCCTGCAGTCTATTCCGAACCCCGTCCATTTCCTGTGCCTCAAAGGTTTGGACGGTTACGGTAATCACCTCCTCCATTCCTTGAGCTTTGGCAGTTAATTGAGGATCCACTTTATAGTTGGGTTGATAGAGCCCGATCCATTTAATTTCTCGAAATCCTTTCACCGTATCTAAAATTTTCCCATCCATTTTAACGATGAAGGCATTGTTGGGGAGGTAATCGAAAAATGTTCCGCCCGCATCTTTCACCTTGACCTTCCACTGTTCCTTGATAGGCCCCCTAAACTGTACGATATAGTAAGCCTGATCTTCTCGGGATAATCCCATCAATTTCAATCCACCTGATACACCAGGGGCTTTCTGGGATGTGTCAATAGTACCAGTCCTGAGATGGATCAAATCCCTGGAAGAGGGGATTTCTCCCATCGCCATGAGGAAGAGGCCAGAGACAAAAATAAAGATCAAAAGGGCCGATATCGAGTAAATGGATCTCTTGTTCATTTTTCCCCTCGTATTTTACACAATGGAATTGTAACAGCATATTTTATGCCAACTTTGCTAAATACTACAACTATTAAGCATCAGGAGCGGGAAAGGACAAGTCACTTAGTTGTGGATTGTGCACCCAATAGCCACTTGCTCAAGGTGACGAGGGGATAAAGGACTATCCTTATGGCCTTTCGAGCCATACGATGCCGGGAAATGTGATGGGCTAACGCAGGAGAATACTTGTAGTATAAGAACACAATGGTTTTCCCACAGATATTTTTCAAGAGATAGGTATCCCTCAACTCTCTTAAAATCCAAACCTCTTCTGCCAGGGGCGAGCCGTAGGCCGCCGTGGCGATAAAGCAACCTCCTCCACCGCCACTCCCTCCCGCAAGGCCGATACCTCCACCCGATTGACCTGTCCCCGCTTCATTGGAATAACCGGAGTTTCCATATTTATTGTGGGCTATCACGCGGTAAGTATAGGAGGATTCCACTGGAAGGTCCGTATCGGAATAGCTGGTCGTATCGGGATCGACTCGTGCGATTTCCTGAAAGCCTTCATCTTGTTCCCTTCTTTCGATTGTGAATCCTCTTTCATCAAGGGAGGTGTCGACCCAATTGAGCTCGATTTCCCTTTCGGATACCTGTAAGATGGATAAATCATTGGGAGCCATAGGCAGCCTGAGGGAGTTATTGGCGTCGATTCTACCTCCCGTCGCCGTCTTTGCCGTCAGGCTTTCAAGGACATCAGTCCCGTTTAGGATTCGCCATCTTAGGTCGTTCAATGGTAGAATTGGGTACTTGGTCAATATGAGCCCCGCAAGCCCCGCGACGTGGGGTGCTGCCATGGAAGTTCCCTGGAGGAATTGGAATTCATCCCCGTCGTATATATGGGAGATGGAGATAATATCCACATCATCGATATAGACCCCATCGGCGGTATTTTGCGAGTCGGTGACTAAGCGGAACCTGAAATACACCGTGGGCTCTCCATCGTATGCGGAGATATCATTGCTGAAAAACCCCGCCCTTGACCCGGTATATCCAGCCCCTGAAATATTGGTCCAGTTAATTCCATCGGCGGAGGCCTCGATATAGAGAAAGTCCCTATATGCCTCGGTCTCCATACGGAGGTAGTAGGTGAGCCTGCTCAGCCATTTTCTCGAGAGATCGATCCTTGGCAGTATTAACCACGAATCGGTGTTGTTGCCATAGTCGCCTGAAAGACTATCGGTCCAACAGTGGGTAGGGCTACTGTATCCTCGGTCCGCGATGGCCCACTGGGTTGTCCCTCCCGTTGTCCAGTCCCCCGGCCCTGATTCAACGTCATCGGGAAAACTTGCCCCTATCGAATGCCAGAAGGGGGGCCATGTACTGTAAATGGCAACTCCGGGAGCTGCTACATCCACCGTGGATGGTCCCCAATTGGAAAAGAAGGCTAGGTTGTCCCCTTGGTCCGTGGCGGACACGGAGATGATGTTGGGAGGATCGTAGCTGGCCGGGTAGAAGGGGCTGCTATCGGTGTTGGCGGCGCTGTTTCCCGCAGCGGCAACTACGAGTACATCATTGTCCTGACATAATTGGATGGCGCCCAGGAGGGAGTGGGAGAAAGAGCTCGTTCCCCAACTGGCATTGATGACCCGAGCCCCCTTTTCAACGGCATATTCGATGGCGTAGACGGCATCGCTGACCCACCCTATCCCATGGGCATTCAGGAATCGGAGGGGCATCATTCTCGCCCTCCACATTACGCCCGTAATTCCCTCCCCGTTATTCCCCGTGGCCCCAATAGTTCCCGCAACATGGGTGCCATGGCCGTAGTAATCCATGGGGTCATTGTTTCCGTCAACGAAGTCCCAGCCCCGCCAGTCGTCGACTTTGCCATTACCGTCGTCGTCAGTGCCATTTCCCGTGGTGGGATCGTTGGGGTCTGCCCAAGGGTCTTCACCGGGATTGGTCCACATGTTAGAGGCAAGGTCTGGATGGCTGTATGCAACCCCACTGTCGATGACTGCTATGATAACTTCTTCGCCTCCCGTGGAGATTTCCCAGGCATCGGGCGTGTTGATATCGGCTCCAAGAAGACCCGGTGTCCTCCCCACGGTCTGCCCGAAATTGTGTAATCCCCAGAGGATGCTATAATGAGGATCCCCTGGTTCAAATGGGGGATCGTTGGGGAAGATTTGGCAGGCAGAGATGATATAATTGGGCTCCGCGTATTCGACGTCGGGATTTTGGCGATAAACCCGGAGTGCCTCCTCAACCGAGACCGTAGAGGGAAGCCTGAGTTGGTGGACCCCCAGCATAGGAAATGATTTGGTGTGGGATGCGCCCAATTGGAGATGTGTATCGGCTTTTATCCTTGAGGATACCCCCTTTTTGAATTTGACCAGGACTTCACCGGGAGCGAAAGTGTCGTTTTTATCGTGGGTTATAAGTTTAGCGTTGCTATAGGGGGAAGGAACGGAGGTAGCAGGGTTGCAGACAAGGGAAAGGATAAAAAGTATTGAAATAATTAACTTTTTCATCACGTGAATTTACTGATTTTTCCCTCTGAAAGGGATTCCGTGCTTCTATAATTTCGAAAAATTGGAAACATCATGATTTTATTCAATTTTTATGCCATTTTACTTTACTTTATGCCATTTGACTCTCCAGGAGTGGATCAATAATAGGAAATGAGCATCTCTGGAAAACTCGCTCTTCGCTGCTCAAAATATTTTTTCGACCATTCTAAAGCTCGCTTCACTGCAAACTCAAAACTCGCCCTCCAGGCTCAAACATTGAGTTTGCGGCCGTTTCGCTTCATTAAGAATGGTTATTGAAACAATCTTTAATTTGTGCTCAGAGCTCGTTTTCCCAGTTTTTCAGCGATATCGAGATTTTCTATTGACAAATCCAATTTTCGATACATAGAATAATAATGTTGGCGGTGTAGCTCAGTTGGTTAGAGCATACGGCTCATATCCGTAGTGTCCGGGGTTCGAATCCCTGCACCGCCACCAAAGGCATGTGAAGCCTCCCGTCTTTTGGCGGGAGGCTTTCATCCTTAATAGATGATGCGGTGTCCACGAGTCGTTTATGAAAAAAGTGCACAAAGAATATGCAAAAAATGAATATCCATCCTCGTTGCTCATGTAGTCCATCAGGATTTCGAGAGCACTGTGTATAGGGGTTGCAGTTGACAAACCGTTTTCTTTTCTGTAAATGAGAAATGGACGAGACAAATGTTGGAGGTGAGATATGAAGGGAAATCGATTTGCCGTATTCTTTTTTTCAGTGCTGATGGTTTTAACCCTCATTATGGGATGTTCACGTCTTGGGCGGGAGAGGAAGACCTCAAAGGAGCCGCCGGCAGTTGGCGAACAGGCAAGGTATTATCATTTCGAGGATGTCCTCATTCCCGGTGAATTGAAGGTGAAAATGGACGAATCCTTTATCTATGAGACCCCATCGATGAGGGTAGGGAGATTGGTCTTCTCAGGGAGGGTTCAGGCATCTTCCTTGACCAATTTCTTCACTAACAATATGGAGAAGGATGGCTGGAGGTTGATCAACAAATTCGGGTTCAAGGATGTGGTGCTCAATTTCTCCAAATCGAACCGGAATTGTACCGTTAACATCTACGACAAACCCGTCAATACCCTTGTGGAAGTCTGGGTGGGTCCTGTTGGGCGGGAAAGCTGAATTGCCCGGGGAAGGAGATTGGGATTCGAACTTTATCTTCGGAGGAAGGCATTGACATTCCAAGGGTCATAGGAGGAGGGTGGTGGCATTTGCCAATTCTTCGGGGTGTGAAACAGCACTCGAGGAAGCTTATTGTCAGGGAATGGTTCGAATGCTTCCCAGACTTTCCTTGAAAAATGGAGCCCCACAGGCAAGCCTGTGGTACCTCTTGTTACGCTCAGACGGGCGACATCCTGAGCAAAGAGCATTCACCCACGGCTAAAGCCGTGGTGCTCTGCGTCGAAGGATAGAGTTGCTGCCTCTTAAGGGGTGAGTTGATTTACCCCGAACTTACCAAGAGGTGTTCCCGATGCCCTGAGGGAATGCCTCTTCTTTGTTCCTTTCCCAGTATGAAAAAGATTCATAGTACCGGCAAATCTATCTAATCTAAAAGAGTCCTGATTTTAAGGAGTTAAAAGGTATTGAGACAAAAATTGTTTTTACGCGATTTTTCCGCCGTTGGTACCTATTTTACAGCAATTGTCAGGAATTAAGAGTTCTTAATGAAAACGAATAGTTATGGAAAATCCGGTGATTGGCATGTCTTTTGATGTGAAAATGTATCGAGGTATCCTTCGGTACCTCCTTTCCAATCAACTTCCCATCAACCTTTCGGGTTCATGAACATGAACCCGCTTTTTTTATCTTGTCAATTCCTCGCGAAATATTTCCCTCATTTCTGCAGAACCCCATTATTAGCTCCAATGATGGTAATGCGAAACCTAAAAAGTATCCACCTTCTCCAGCAGATTCGCTCATGGGCAACGGTATTCTCCAGAAACTTGGGAACTGGGATCTGTATCTCCTTGAAATCTTACGAAAAATGGATAGAATGGGGGAATAGGAGTCGCAGTTCTACGGTGTTGCGGCGAAATACAAGTGTTGCAGTGCTGCGGTCAAAAAATGGTGTTGCGGTTGTGCGGTGCTGCAGTTGTTGAGGTTAAGGGTAAGAGATAACCGAGTCTCTCCGAAAAAAAACTTCTTTCGGTCTTTGAGCTTCCTTTTCCAGTTGTTTAGCGATCTCATAGTGGTGCATTAACAAGGAGTAAAGGATTGGATTTCATCGGTAAGGTTAGGGCAACGGTGGAAAACTATCGGATGTTCGAAGAAGGGGATACCGTAATCGTCGGGGTCTCAGGAGGGGTCGATTCGGTGGTCCTCCTCCACGTATTGATGCTCCTGCGGGATGAGTACGATCTATCCTTGGTCGTCGCACACCTGGATCACGGCATTCGGGGGGAGGAGTCGCGGCGGGAGGGGGATTTTGTCCGGGACTTGGCCCAGGGGATGAGCCTTCCCTTCGAAGCAGCGGTGGCCGATGTTCCGGTCCTGGCGAAAAAGAAACGCATTACCCTGCAGGAGGCGGCCAGGGAAGCGCGCTATCGTTATTACGAGGAGATAAGGAAAAAATACAACGCACAAAGGGTCGCCACGGGGCAGACAGCTGACGATCAGGCGGAGACGATTCTGATACGAGTGATTCGTGGGGCGGGTTTGAGAGGGTTAAAGGGAATCCCGCCTGTCCGCGGGGGCGTCTATATTCGTCCACTCATTGAGACATCGAGGCAGGAGGTGGAGAGGTTCGCCAGTAGCGAGGGGCTTTCTTTTGTGACCGATAGCTCCAATATCAAGGACATCTATCTGAGAAATAAGGTTCGGCATGACCTCATTCCCCATTTGGAAAGGGAATATAACCCCAGTATCAGGGTAGGTTTGAACAGAATGGCCACGATTCTCTCCCGAGAGGATGACTATTTGGACCGAAAAGCAGAAGAAGCGATGGCCGGGCTGATGAAGGGGAATGGTGAGGAGTTCAGCCTCGATATCCCGAGGCTCACGGCATTTCACGAGGCACTGTGGTTCCGGGTGCTCCAAAAGGCTTTGGCCAGAGTGCTCGGAGGAGATCTGAGGAGTATTAAAACAGTTCATCTGGACGGGATTTGTCGCCTTCTGGCCCATCGGGCACCCAATAAGGTGCTGTGCCTTCCCCAGGGAATCTACGCCGAAAAGCGCTATACGGAGCTCTTTATCAGGAGGGGGAGGCTTCCTACCGTTTTTCCCTTCGAATACATCGTCGAAGCCCCTGGGGTCACCATACTGGAGGGCTTGGGGAAGAAGCTCGTTACCCGAATAGAGAGGGCAAAACAGGGTATCTCGATGGATGTCGATTCCAAGGTCGCCCACTTAGACGATGATAAACTGCTCCACCCCTTGATCCTGAGGAGTTTGGAGGAGGGAGATCGATTCATTCCCTTGGGGATGAAGGGCCACAAGAAACTAAAGGATTTTTTTATAGATTCCAAAGTTCCCAAAGCCCTTCGCCGACGAATCCCACTGTTGGTTTCAGCAGGCGACATCGTTTGGGTAGTAGGGTATCGGATCAGCGAACGCTTCAAGTCCACGGAAGGGTCAAAGAGGCTTCTCAAGGCTGAGTACCTGGATTATCCTTAATCTTCCTGTCCGCATTCCTCCTGACTGCCCTTGAGCTTTGATAGAGCATGGGGTAGGGCGGGGAGAATCGCCTTTAGGCACTCCCTTACGGCTTTTGGGCTACCGGGCAGGTTGACGATGAGGGTTTGTTTCCTGATTCCGCAGATGGCCCTGGAGATCATGGCGTGGGGAGTCTTCTTAAGTCCCTCTGCCCTCATGGTTTCCGAGAAGCCCGGGACTTCCTTATCGATTACCTCCAGGGTCGCATCCGGGGTGAGATCCCTGGGGCTCAGACCCGTTCCCCCCGTAGTCAAGACGAGGTCCGAATGGAGGGAATCCACACATCGAATGAGAGCCTCTTTGATCATATCCCTCTCGTCCGGGAGGACCTCATAGTGGATTACTTCGGAGGGAAGCCCTTTCAGGAGGTCCTGAATGGTGCTTCCGCTGGAATCCTCCCTTTCCCCTCGTGCCCCCTTGTCGCTGATGGTCAAGATGGAGACCTTGATCCTCATTCCTCGGTCACCTCTATGGAATCGCCCACTGCGATTTGGCCCGGATGGACGACTTCGGCGAAAACTCCCTCTCGGGGCATAACACAGTCTCCCATCTGATAGTAGATGGCACAGCGGTCGTGGCACTCTTTTCCCTTCTGAGTCATTCTGAGGATCACCTCCTGCCCGACCCTCAACGTGGTCCCAATGGGCAGGTTCAGGAGGTCGATGTCCTCCGTTGTAATGTTCTCCGCGAAGTCCCCATAGGCCGCTTCCAGTCCTTTTTGCCTCATTTTGTCAATGCTTTCGTTGGCGAGAAGGCTCACCTGACGGTGCCAATGGCCGCCATGGGCATCCCCCTTGAGTCCAAAAGCCATCAGGAGTTCACATCTGCGGACATTTCGTTTCTTGGTCCCCTTATCCCGGCTAATGTTCACCGCCACTACTTTACCCTTGCTGCCCATCCTTCCTTTCCCCTTTCCACCGAAAGGTGCCGCTTTTGCCGCCTTTCTTTTCAACCAGGTGGATATCCGAGATGATCATGCCTCGATCCACCGCCTTACACATGTCATAGATGGTCAGAGCTGCCGTGGAGACGGCCAGAAATGCCTCCATTTCTACTCCTGTTTGACCCTTTGTTTTGACCCTGGCCTCGATCTCGATTTTGTTCTCTCCTGGGGAGGGAAAGAAGGTTATCTCCACGTTGGTGATGTTCAGGGGGTGACACATTGGGATGAGGTCAGCGGTTCGCTTTGCCCCCATGATTCCCGCCACTTGGGCTACCGCCAGGACATCCCCCTTCTCGATCCTTTTATCCATGATCATCCGGAAGGTTTCCCGATTCATGGAGATGGACCCGCGGGCAATGGCCTCCCTCAAGGTGGCCTCTTTTTGACTAACATCCACCATCCTGGCCTTTCCCTCCTCATCGAAATGGGTAAAGCGCTTCTTCCCCTTCATATCGATTCCCTGCTGTCCTTCGTTCATCCCCCAATAGCTGCCATGTTTCGTTGACATTTTCTGAATTGAGACGTATCCATCCTGTGTCTTTGCGGCTTGTTGTGCAAAGCCGTGGTGAGGAGATCTTTCAACTTTTCATCGCTGCAACGATTCCTTAAATGGGACCTTAGGTCGATTTCGTTGTCGGAGAAGAGGCACGCCCTTAACTTCCCGTCGGACGTCAACCTCAAGCGGTTGCAATTTTTGCAGAAATGGTTGCTGATGGGGCTGATGAAGCCGAGTTCTCCGACAGCCCCCTGGAGGCGAAATCGCGCAGCAGGACCATCCCTTTCGTCGCCGTTCACGGGGATCAAGGTTCCCATTTTGCCGATCTTTTCTTTGATCCTATCGACGGTCAACACATGATCGCGGTTCCAGAAATCCACCCCGGCAGTAGGCATAAACTCGATGAAGCGGACGGTCAGGGGTTTCTCCATGGTCAACCTCGTAAACTGGAGGATTTCGTCGTCATTGAACCCCTTAATGGCCACTACGTTGAGCTTCACGGGGGAGAGTCCGACATCAATGGCCTTTTCGATCCCAGTTCGTACTTCGGGAAACCGATCCCTTCTGGTGATGTAGGCGAATTTTTCCCTATCTAACGTATCAAGGCTGATGTTAATTCTTTTGAGCCCAACCCTGGAGAGATCCGCGACGAATTCCTCCAAGAGAATTCCATTCGTGGTCAGGCTCAGATCCCCGATTTCTTGGATTTGTGAAATCCCACGGATGAGATCTAGGACTTCCTTTCTGGCCAATGGTTCCCCCCCCGTCAGCCGGATTTTGTCGATGCCTAATTGGCCGAACAGCCTTGTCACCCGAAGGATTTCTTCATATCTGAGGATCTCTTGGTGGGAGATCAGGGGGATACCCTCTTCGGGCATACAGTACCTGCATCTCAAATTACACCGATCGGTGACGGAGATTCGGAGGTAATTTATCCTTCTTGCGAAGTTATCCATCAGCATCGTTTCAACTCGCTTCCCATCTGCGGAGATGAGAGCCTCCCATTTTCCCCACCGTTCCTTCAGACCAGTTGCTCATGATGCCTCCACCATTACCTTCACCTTTGTTTCCTCGAAGTTCTCCTCAGGGCGGTTTTCCATCAAGCTCACTTGAAGGCCTCATTCGACATCTTCATACTCTTCCTCCCCCTGTTCTGCCGCCTGCTCTCCCTCGTCAATCTCGATATCTTCTTCTGCTTTGATGGAGACAAGTTCAGCGTCTATTTCCCTCACAATTGCCTCCAATTCCGCTTTGGAAAGGCGGTCTTTATAGAAATGGATGTCCCCGCCTTGAACCGCGATGATGCCGTACCGATATCTACCACTCCCGTTCTCCCTCAGGAAAATCTTCGATTTCGCCATGGCCATCTCCCCTCATTGCCCTCTTTGGAGTATATATAATCTGGCCTTTTCCCAATAAAGAACCAATGCGCTTAATAAAAAAACCAACCCCCGCGTTTGGGCGCTGGTTTTTCCCCACTTAGGAGGTAAGCATCTCCTTTCCAAACACGGGAGGTACAGCCGTTTCCAGCCATGCCCTATCGGCCCTCCCCCATACCCTATCCTTAGGGGTTTAGGAAGATTGGCTCGGAGAATATACGTTCGCTTTAAACTATCTCATATATGTTCGAAAAAAGTCAACAGGGGAATTCTTGACCTTGGATAAACCAGTTTCCTGAGTTTTAGGGGAACTATTTTTGTAACCTGATTATATGGAAATTCAGAGGTTCTGCCCCAGCTGGAACATCCCAACCGGAACAGTGGGCCGATGGATTGATGGAATGTTGGAATGATGGAATATTGCCTATCAAAAAGGAAAAAGCGTTACTTTTGGTTTAGCAGCGCTTCGTTTGAGGATCGGTGAGTTTATCCTGAGGAACGAAAGACCTGAGGCACGAGGCAAAGGATTCTTGGCCTTCAGCCTCAAGTCCGCTGCAGGCGGACGCTCCTCCAACCTTTATCAGGGTAATACCTATCCATGAACCCATCATTCCAGTATTCCACTATTCCAATACTCCAGATGAGACATTCCACCATTCCACTCCTTCAGGAGATTACGCTCAGGAACAACGGAGTCTCCCCGGGGACTCAGAGGAAACTCCACCCTTGTGAATATCGTCCTCCTTTGCTATACGTGTAAGGAGGGATATTTTTTTGAAGAGAAAAAGGAAAATGGGAAAAGGGTTGGATGAAAAGAGGGTGGAGCAAATTATAGAAATCTTGGAGAGCGAGTATCCCAATGCCAAAACGGCCCTTCACTTCACCAATCCGGTGGAGCTCCTGGTGGCCACGGTCCTTTCCGCCCAGTGTACGGACGAGAGGGTCAACAAGGTGACCCAGGATCTGTTCAGGAAGTACAGGTCCGTCGAAGACTATGCTCGGGTCGATTTGGGGGAGTTGGAAGAGGATATTCGCCCGACGGGATTTTTCCGAAATAAGGCCAAGGCCATCAAAAGCTTCTGTAACGACCTTGTGGAGAAATTCAACGGTAAAATCCCGGGCAACCTTGAGGATCTGGTCTCCCTTTCGGGAATTGGGAGGAAGACCGCTAACCTGGTCCTGGGGGAGGTCTTTGGCATTCCCGGAATCGTGGTGGATACCCATGTCCTCAGGTTGTCAAGGCTCATAGGGCTGACCAAGAATACCGATGCAACCAAGGTCGAGTTCGATCTCATGGAGGTGGTGCCCAGGGATCAATGGATTCGATTCTCAAACCTCCTCATCCTCCATGGCCGTGCCATCTGCATTGCCCGGAGACCGAAGCACGGGGAATGCAAGATTGTGGATCTCTGCGACGAGGGTATCCGGTGGAAAAAAGAGGTTGGATCGAATAGCTAGGCCCTTCAACCCTATGCGGTAGCTTTATTGAAGTTCTCATTCGTTTCCATGGAGCCCCCTTTTTTGTGCGCTGAATACAAGGAGATCGCTCGTTGCGAGGTGCTGCGGTGCTGCAGTCATGCAATTAACCACCTAGAGCGTTTTTTCCCAACAAAAGAAAAACTCGCATGATAGTTTTCCCTCAGTTGAAAGGGTCTCCGTGCTCCCGAAGAACAAATTGTGCTAAAATACAAGAAATCTAACCTCGCT
>JAQYWG010000409.1 GCA_030145085.1 Thermodesulfobacteriota bacterium | reverse complement strand
ATTGGAGCAGGAAGGGCGATGGATTGAGGGAAAAGAAGCGCATATAAGGAATGCTTGTGATAATCTGAAAAGATTAGCGAGGGAAATCGCTCAAACCTCATGAGATCGGCAGGAGAAATTGTTTTTTGCCCCGTCGGTTACCAGGTTCGTTTAACATTTTTTTGAAACGTGTGTTCTTTCAAAGAGAGGCCTGAAAAAGTCGCTTTGTGCTGCTCAAACATTGCAGTTGCGGTTCTGCTCGCGCTTGAATGAGAATGTACATTGCATGACTGCAGCACTGCAACACTACACAATTTTGCGCTCAGAGCTCCTTTCTCCACTTTTTCAGAGATTCCCGATTAAACCCTTTGGCTTTTCCAGTTGGGTTAGGTCGTTAACCATTAAGAGAACATTTTCATTCTATATTGGATAGGAAGGGGAAAGAGGATGGCAATACAGGGGAAGGTCTGGAAATACGGAGATGACGTTAATACCGACGTCATTTTCCCCGGCAAATATACCTATACCATCAACGATCCCAACGAGATGGCAAAACATGCCTTGGAGGGTCTGGATCCTCATTTTGCCGGAAATGTCCGGGAAGATGATATCATCGTTGCCGGGAAAAACTTCGGCTGTGGCAGTTCCCGTGAGCAGGCGGCTACCTGTATAAAATTCGCCA
>JAQYWG010000408.1 GCA_030145085.1 Thermodesulfobacteriota bacterium | reverse complement strand
TGCACCTTCTTTCTCAGTTTCTGGGATAACCTGTCCAGCCTGCCCAGGTGTAGCAGTCGAATATTATCTTGATGAAAAGCCCGAGTCTCCCGGTCAATCTTCTTTGCCAAGAGACCGAGCAAGCCTGCCACCTCTATCCTCGGGCGGTTCCAGTTCTCGGTGGAGAACATATAAACGGTGAGGTATTTTACTCCATGGTCAGCGAAAATCTTCACCACCGGACGAATATTGTCACCGCCAGCATTGTGTCCGGCCAGCCTGAGCAAGCCGCGTTTCCTTGCCCATCGGCCATTGCCATCCATGATGATGGCTACGTGCTGGGGAGGATAATCTGTTTGAGCCATTAGCCGACCTCACGAGAAAACAGATGCCCTATTTTCAGCAAAGGGTAGGCGGAGCTATGTCTTAGGACAGCTAAGATTAACCTGCTGTGCCAATCGAAGGAAAAACTGTCTGAGTTTAGCAAACCCCCATCCACGCCACCAGAGTTCAATGCTTTGAACATCCCGTCAATTCGGTGGTCGCTTAATTTGCCATAAACCCACCTTGCCCAGTAACCGCGGGAGAGTTCCTTGCCCATTCTTGCTTTCCACCGCTTCTGATAGCGCGAAAGCCGGCCAGCAGTCAAATCATCACTGCCGAGAGCCTCATCAAGCACTTT
>JAQYWG010000407.1 GCA_030145085.1 Thermodesulfobacteriota bacterium | reverse complement strand
TCATAAAACAAGTACCTGATTATCAAAGGAGAGGTGTCTGTTATCAAAAGTCAGGGAGAAGACCATGAAATCGAACTTGATCGAATCAGTGCAGGTGATTATTTTGGAGAGATGGCCCTTTTTGAAGATGTGCTACGATCAGCAACAATTCGTACAGAGCAGGAGTCTCGTCTTTTAGTTCTTCACAAGCAGGAATTCAAAGAAATAGTGAGGGAATACCCTCAGATTGCCCTTAATATTTGTAAGATATTGAGCGCACGAATCCGTAAGCTGCACAAAAAGCTGATGACGTAATGCTTAATGAGCCCTTTGAATTGAGACATGTCGACGAGCTCATGTCGAGTCGCTCAAGCTCGAAGACAATTGCTCAGAAGGAACTCGATACAATACGACACGGTATTTGCGAATCGAAGCACCGAGGTATTTTATCACGGTTTTAATTACTATTTAATAGACAAGATTGACCAATTTTTGTAAAAACATTTCAGAATTGGAAGTCTATGCTTCGGTTATCAAAGGTAAGTATACTCTTGGCTAACAAATGTTGGGGCTCATGCGTGCATGGAGATTGATACCCACATCGTCCATTATGTCGTTCGGGCCTAAGGAAAGATGTTATGAGAATAGCCTTCTTAATGGATAGTTTAGAGTCTATCAATCC
>JAQYWG010000406.1:302-636 GCA_030145085.1 Thermodesulfobacteriota bacterium | reverse complement strand
GTGGCGTTCCGCAATGCCTATATCCAGCATCGTAAAAAGAAGGTGCAAGAATAAGGGAAGTAGACACTGGTTCTGTAAGCATGCCAGAGCCTGTCCTGCCATTGCCCATCAGGGCAGCTAAAACAGGCCCCAGTTCCCTCATTACCAACCTCAGTCCTTATGTTTAGAGAAGAATGGTGCGGCTAAGTGCTTCGATTCGCAATTACGCTCACGTATTGTGCAAAGTTATGGGGCCGTTCTTGCTCACTCGGCTCGGCCGAGCTCGTCGCGGGCAGCACTAAGTCCTGAGGGCTTCGACTGAGCTCAGCCGAAGTCTGAATAAATTCGTTACCGA
>JAQYWG010000406.1:0-293 GCA_030145085.1 Thermodesulfobacteriota bacterium | reverse complement strand
TTATGAATCGAAGGACTAAGTTACTTGGTGGTCATTTCATACACCCCATCCCAGTCAGCGGATGGCGGATTCTTTTTGAGATCAAGGCATCTTTCGATGTAGACCTGCGCTGCATACAGGTTGGGGTCCTTGATGGTTATATCCTGAAAGATATGGATTGCTTCATCCCATTTTCTCTTTTTGTACTTATTAACCGCTTGAGTGAACTGGTTTGAAATGAGCTTTTGGTTTTCAGGCAGATCGTTATATCCTGCCAGGCCATAAATCTTTACCGGCTGGGTCTTCCCCTTTAC
>JAQYWG010000405.1 GCA_030145085.1 Thermodesulfobacteriota bacterium | reverse complement strand
ACCCATTCGCGGTTCAGTTTGCTTAACATTACGTGCACGGGGGTGGGTATCCATGCTCCGGCGCCCGGGGATTCAGTCTTGGTCGTTACATCCCAAGGCCACGCAGCAAAGCCCGCCAAGGATAGCACCACTGTCGTGGGAATTTATTCAAGAAAATTAGGATTGGAAGTGCCTAATCCCGTCACCGCTGCATAGGAGTATGGGGTTAGGCACTTTCATGTTTTATGAGCTCATCCGACGACGAGGTATTTTGAGACGACCTCCTCGTTCTGCCATATCTCCTTCATAGTTCCTTCGTATTGGTCCGAGCGTTCGACCGAGCTCACGCCGAGGGCAGACCGAAGGGCTCAGCCGAACGAAGGGGGAAAACCGGGGAACCCCTAAGTATTGCATCTTTGGTTCATTTCGGCAGCATTGGCAGTTAATCCTCGCCAAAAGCTGAACAATATCCTTGACTTCCCTCAATTCCTATCAATATAATCGATGAGCATGGGTCTTAGGGGGAATTGGGTATCGTTGTTACGCCGATCTTCCTCGGGATCGGTGCCGGGGAATCATTGGGAGAGATAAACCATGTTTGAGATATTTTCCCTGAAGGGAAAGAAGGCCTTCGTCTCGGGGGCCAGTCGGGGCTTGGGCCATGAGATGGCACTGACCCTTGCC
>JAQYWG010000404.1:403-664 GCA_030145085.1 Thermodesulfobacteriota bacterium | reverse complement strand
GGACGGTTAGAATATTGTACCCTGCTAAAGAGAAATTCTTTCAGTGCTCACCACTACCTCGTGGGTAAAGGGGGGAAGGCTTTTCCACAGAGAATAACATGAGAGGCAAGGAAGGTTTACGCGAATGTCAAAAACAGTATTATTTCGCCCACATTATTAGGCATTCATTATGAACCCATAGAAGGGAGATTTGTGATGGCGAACTATTTGATTTCTGCTGAGAAATTGAGAGCCTTTGGCGAGGGAGTGCTTCAGAAAGTG
>JAQYWG010000404.1:0-393 GCA_030145085.1 Thermodesulfobacteriota bacterium | reverse complement strand
GGAGTCCAACCTCAGAGGCATTGATACCCATGGCATCTATCTTAGCAACCTGTACGTGCGACGATTGAAGCAGGGTTTAATTAATCCAACCCCCCAATTCTCCTTTGAGAGAAGGAGAGCAGGGGTGGGAATTTTGGATGCGGATTTCTCCCTGGGTCAGGTATCGACCCTCGAGGCTGCTCGAAAAGCTGTGGGGCTTGCTCAGGAAGCTGGTATTGGTATTGTTGCAGTGAAAAATTCCAATCATTTCGGAGCGGCTGCCTACTACGCAGAGTACTGTGCGAAACAAGATTGCATCGGGTTAGTCATGTCGGATGGGGAGTGTGATGTGATTCCCTTTGGAGGGAGGGAGAAATTTCTCGGCACCAATCCCATATGCTGCTGTATCCCTGC
>JAQYWG010000403.1 GCA_030145085.1 Thermodesulfobacteriota bacterium | reverse complement strand
CCTTGACTGTGTATAGAGCAGATGGGTCATTGCATAAGGAGGCGAGACAAAATTATTGATTTGCTTTTCAATCAATCAGAGGAAATGCGGACGTTGATCTGGGGGTGATCCAATAGGGAAGGGGAGAAAGGAGGAGGGAGAATGAAGAATTAAGAATGAAGAATGAGGAATGAAGAGGTAAGAATTAGCGGGGATAAGTGGAATACTCAAGAGGCCAAATGAACGAAACAAACCAAATAAACGAAATAACCCCCGTCTCCTAGTCTCCAAATCTCTTTCTAATTTCTCCATTTTCTATAATATCAAGGGCTTGTTGCCCAAACCCCCTTTCGCTCTCTGAAAAGAATTTTTGACCGCTCTAAAGTTGATGATTTCGTAAAAAGTCTTTTTTGCTAACTATTTGAAATAATTTGAATTCTTCCTATTTTTGGCTCGCTTTTCACCCTGTATTATGCTAAAAAGTTAGCATAGTATCAATCTCTTACAGGTGAAAGGCATGATTTATACAAAAGATCGCAAAACAGCCCCCCTTTTGGATCCATTGAAACATCTTGGGCCCAAACGGCGTAAGCTCATGGATGAATCCTGGGCAGGATTGTTCAGGAAACATATCCTTTGCGAGCTTCCTGTTAACAGAATAACCCCTTTTTTCACTGCTGGTTTTG
>JAQYWG010000402.1 GCA_030145085.1 Thermodesulfobacteriota bacterium | reverse complement strand
CAAGTCGCTCATTAGCTTGCGCGATAGCGTCTTCCCTCTCATCCATGGCTGTTAAATACTCTATGTCGTTCGAAACAACACCATCTTCAACTTTCCTGTAGGGTGTCTCTATAAAACCAAAATCGTTTATACGAGAATAGGTGCTGAGAGAAACAATCAGACCAATATTTGGTCCTTCAGGTGTTTCAATTGGGCATATCCGGCCATAGTGGCTTGGGTGTACGTCTCTGACCTCAAAGCCGGCCCTCTCCCTTGTTAATCCTCCAGGGCCAAGTGCGCTCAGGCGCCTTTTGTGAGTTATCTCTGACAATGGATTGGTTTGGTCCATAAATTGGGATAGCTGGCTTGATCCAAAAAACTCGTTGATCACAGCAGAAACAGGTTTAGAATTAATCAGATCGCGAGGCATCAAGGCATCAACATCCTGCAGGCTCATTCTCTCTTTAATAGCCCTCTGCATCCTAATCAATCCAACTCTATATCCTTCTTCCAATAACTCTCCTACTGACCTGACCCTCCGATTTCCCAGATGATCTATATCATCAACGGCGCCCTCTTTAACACTCAACCTTACCAGTTCCTTAACTGTCTCCATTATGTCCTCTTTTCTTAATGTGCATATCTCAAGGGGAACATCCTGGTTGAGCCTATAATTCATCTTCAAGCGA
>JAQYWG010000401.1 GCA_030145085.1 Thermodesulfobacteriota bacterium | reverse complement strand
AAAAATGACCCACCCTTTTTTGCTAAAAGCCCATGTCCGATAAAACTCTTCACACAAAAAATATAGCATGTCCCCCAGATGACTCCCTTTTACTGCATTTTCCCCATGAGAACCTTGAAGGCCAAAATATCTCGTAGAATCTTAGAATTCCTTTGAATTTCCCTTATTTTCTGCCGTTTTTACGTGTTGTGAGAAACATTCGGGGGCTTTGGTACCTAGCTTGGTTTCTCCTTGAAGCGGCACCCCGAGGTAATTTGGGGACCCATAATGATTTTTTCTGCGGTACCCTTTGGGGTATAACCCTGTTCCGCTCTTGAATTCCAGCCATGCTGTCAAGTGCTTTGCAACGTAGGTAACAACGTCTCCTATTCGCCTTTTGAGAAAGACCTGCCCTGGAGACCCGATATAGTCTGGAAGGATAAGGAAATGTATAAAATCATGGCCGTCCCTCTTTTCATTTCTCTTTTCACTCTTTTCAGTCTGCGCATTTTGCGACAGCGGTCATAAAACAGAGTTGTTTTTTGTGGTGTTTTTTGCTAGAATAAAATCGCAATAAAATCAAATGGTTAAGAGACCCAATTCCAGAGGGTTTTTTGCGCCCCCCAAATATCTTTAATCCTTATGATCAGTATTGACCCCAAAACCGCCCTATTAATATCTACCTTAGC
>JAQYWG010000400.1 GCA_030145085.1 Thermodesulfobacteriota bacterium | reverse complement strand
GATGGTCTCCGGGGCGGGATCTATCAGGAAAGGCCTTAACGACAAATCGATGCATCCCAAGTTTCTTGATGATTTCAAGAACAACATCAAAGCGGCGGCCGAGTACAAATGGCCCAATGTTATCTGCATGGCCGGCGATAGGAAGGGAATCAGCGATGAAGAGGGTATGGATAACTGCCACACTATTCTCAAGGAGGCGGTCAAAATCGCCGAGGATCATCAAGTGACAATCTGCATGGAATTGCTCAACAGCAGAGTAAATCACCCCGGCTACATGTGTGACAAGTCCACGTGGGGCTTTGAGTTGTGTCGGCATGTGGACTCGCCGCGCTTCAAGATGTTGTATGATATCTACCACATGCAGATTATGGAGGGCGATCTTATAGCCACCATCCGTAAGAATATCAAGTACATCGGCCATTTCCATACAGCGGGCGTGCCGGGTCGGCATGAACTCGACGAGAACCAGGAGATATATTATCCGGCGGTTATGAGGGCGATTGTCGAGGCTGGATATACGGGCTATGTGGCCCACGAGTATACCCCCGTGCGCGACCCGGTCGAGTCGCTCGTACAAGCGATAAGAACCTGCGATGTATAAGTGAAAACAGGGATAGACCAGCTACTGAAACTGATCAGCGTTCTTCCCGAAGACCAGAGACCCATCTGG
>JAQYWG010000003.1 GCA_030145085.1 Thermodesulfobacteriota bacterium | reverse complement strand
ATGTTCCGACACCGGTCGCACTTGATCGCTCCGTGCTGAGACGTTGATGGAGCAATGATCCCAAAGGGACAAACCATCACACACATCCAACAGGCAATGCAGGTCGGCTCGTACACATACACCAGTCCGGTCTTCGGATCCCTGCGCATGCTTCCATTGGGACACGCATCAATACACGGCGCTACTTCGCAATGACGACAGTGGAAAGGAAAACTGTTGCCCTCCACGTGGACCCGAGGCACTGGCTGGGGTTCCTCGTGAATGGCCTGATTAAGCTCTTTGGCCACAGAGCCTATCTCAATCCCGCACCAAAGCGCACACGTATGACATTGCGTACATTTTTCTGGATCAACCATGATTACTTCCATCTTTTCCTCCTAAGTGCTTCGATTCGCAATTACGGTGACGTATTTTGGCGACTTATTTCAAAAATATTGCTCACTCAGCACTAAGTCCTGAGGGCTTCGACTGAGACATGTCGACGAGCTCATGTCGAGTCGCTCAGCCGAAGTCTGAATAAGTTCGTCATCGAACTTATTAATCGAAGGACTAAGTCATTGAGGCCATGGGAGACTTTTTCTTTTCCGTCAGTTCCCTAATCGCATCGACTTTGGCATTCTCAATATGGCCACGCATGATCCGTTCACAGAGGTCGGGATCCCCCGTCTCCAGGCCAAGGATGATCCCTCTGTGCCCTTGCAACGTCCTCTCGGCCCCACCGGGAGACCGCAAAGTGGCCGACCGATAACGGAGGACATATTCCCTGAGGTCCTTGACGAAGTCCTTCAGGCGTATCCTCTCTGAGACCTGTTGCATGATCCGGTCGTGGAACATCGTGTTAAAGCGGTGGAGTTCTTCTACCTTCGATTGGGCAAAACACCTCTCTGCCTTTTTCAACAATGACTTCAGCCCCGATAGAAATTCATCCGTGGCGTTCTCGCAGGCAATCCGAAGGATATAGCCCTCCAGGATAGCCCGTATTTCGAATATCTCCGCGACCTGGCTCTCCGTTTCCCTTGTGACCGAAAAGCCTCGGTTCTGAAAGTGTTCGATAAGCCCTTCCCTCTCCAACTTGTGCAGTGCCTCGCGGACTGGGGTCCTGCTCACCCCCAATTCTCTGCCAACAACCTCTTCCACTAAATGTCCTTCGGGGGGGATTTTCCCCATCAGGATGGCTGACCTCAAATATGAGTAAACCCTCTCCTGGAGAGGTCCTTTGCCCCGACTGAACATAAGCATGGGGTCGGGAAAGTGCTCGGAGAATTTACTGAGAGGTACTGGCGAAAAGTTCCCTGTATTCAATTTCCGTGAATTTTTCCGCATTTTGCCTCATCAATGGCAAAAGGTCTGCAACATTGAGCCGATCGCTCATTAAGAAGGGGACATAGTCGGATACATTTACCTTCTTCCTCAAGAGAGTCGACAAAAATCCTGCCTTTTGAATCTCCCCGACGAGAATGGCTCCCACGATGCGCCCATCTTTCAGGACCAACTTCCTGTAGGTATACTTCCCTCTCCTTGTGACCTGTTGGAATCCATCCCCATCAGGACGAGTTATGCCCATGGAGCCAGCGGGAAGTCCGTAGATGTCCAGGGAGTTCATCCGAAATGACCCGACATACTTGGCCTCTTGGCCCGCCATATTCAAACCGGCTATCCGTCCCTGTTCAAAAGCACAGGGCCAAATGGCATTAATCGCCATCTTCCCTCGGGAGATGTCGAATGTCTCCGCAACATCGCCGGCTACATAGATGTCCGGGGCACTTGTCCTCATGTGTTCATCGGCGACGATTCCTTCCCTTACTTCGATCGGGGTTGTGGAAACCAGTCCTATATTGGGATCGACACCTTTCCCGACGATCACCATTTGACAGTCGATCTTCTCCCCGTTGTCCAGCGCAATCCCCTCGACTGACCCCTTCCCCAGAATCTCAACGGCATCTCGGCCGGTTTTAATCCCAATGCCATGCTCTTGCAGCCGCTCCTGGACCATCGCCGATGATTCTTCATCCAACATCTGGGAGAGGACGCGGTTTGATTTGACGATCATCTTAACCTTCAACCCCCGAGCAGCGAGCGCATAACCATCCCTCAGACCGATCAAGCCACCCCCCAATATGGTCACAGTGTCGGTCTTCCCCGAGCGACTTATGATCTTTTGAGCGTGGCCCATATTTCTCAGTCCATACACGCCCTCCTTATCGACGCCCGGTATGTCCAACGTCTTCGGTGAGGAACCCGTGGCTATGAGGAGCTTATCAAAGGTATGATTCTTCCCGTCTTCCGTCTGAATCGATTTGGAATCGGGGGAAACCGCTTGGACCATCTCTCCCAAATGGGGCGTGACATTGTTCTCCTTGAAGAACTCCAACGGTCTAAAGTGCAACTCATCCTTTGAAATTACCCCCGCAATAAAATAGGTAAGGAGGACCCGCGAATAAAGGGGGGTTTCTTCATCGGTAAATAGCTCGATTGGTGATGAGCGATCAAGGGATCGGATAGCCTCTATGGCGCTTACTCCTGCAGCACTTCCTCCGATAATGATGTATCGCATATATAGCTCCTTCTTTCGTTCCCGAATTTACCTGGGATATAAGGTACCAATTGCCGTCTCAATATCGGTTCATCATGTATAATGGCAACATTTCCCGTAATAGTTGTGTCCCCCGAGTTACGTTAAAATTACCGCAGGTACAGCACTTGGCGATCTCCAGGGATGCCTCCTCCGGTGTTCTGCGTCCCCGCTTGATATCCCGAACCAACTTTCCCACAAGATCATTGGCTATCATGGCATGGCCACACATGGTCGTAAGCTTCAACACCTCAAAATCGGGCAACCTCTCGGTCTTTCCCCATGTGCCCATGGAGTACTCGACCGTGTGAATCCGGCCCAGGTCTGCCTCATCCATGATCCCCTGGACAATATCGGTAACACCGGAAACAATCACCGAAATCCCGGGCTTCTTCTCCTTCAACTCCTTCAACAAGGAAACCACCTTCTCCCGATTATCGAAGGTGCACTGGACAATAGTCCCATCGGTTACCCGGTCCAGGATATCGTCTATGGTCGTATTGTGAGTATTCCCCGTCTTCATATCGCCCAAATTGACCGGGCCATGTTTCCAGCAGATACGCAAGAACTCCCTTGTCTTGGGCGCCGATCCCTTCTTATTAACGCCAGTGGCGGGGCAACCCAGTACCACAAAATCCCCCTTGAGACTCTCCCTGTCACCCCTTCGATGTAAACTGTGCGTCATAGCTCGCCTCCGTTCTTTGCCCTATTCAGGGAATTTGAATACCGGCTCTCCCAGCCCCATGTTGTTCTTGCTGTTGATGGAATACTCGTATCCCAACCTCTCCAAAATAGGAATAATGGGGATCTCCCCCTTCGGGGGTACCTTCGAGATGATCTCCACCGAAAAGACCGTGTCAACCTTCTCAGCGGCCTTCTTGATGGCCTCCAAAACCTCAGCAAGGTTCTCCAACTTGCACTTCCCCTCGATGATGGCGGAGGTCGCCCTTTCATCAAGGACGTCTTCCCGAAGCTTCCCCGTTTTCCTGTCCGACATAAAATGCGTGACCGGATTTTCCTCCGCCATCTCATACCCTAAGGGCGTCAAAGCCATGGCAACGACCTCAACATCCCTGAAGGATGTCGCTACTCCCGGCCTCCCCAACTCAATGCCAATTCCAACCTCCCCTGGAAGGAAGCGTCCCGTGACGTCATTGGTCTTCATCTCCTCGGTTCCACGGCCCGGAACCTGAGACCCCTTATATTCGATGAGGGGATTGCTCAAGACCGCACGAACCTCTCGAGGCCACGGCTCGGTCGGTTGGTAAAGGGCATCAACGGCACATACATTGGCCCGAAAACACATCCCACAGTCGGTGCACTTGTCCTGGTCAATCTCGATATACACCCTCCCCGGAGCAGTTGGATGTCGATGGAGGATCTGTATTCTCCCCAAAGGACAGTAGGGAAAGCACCTCTTACAGCCTATGCACTTGTTCTCGTCGACCTTCATGAAAACCCCCTGTTCAGAAAACGATGCATTGAAGCACACTCACGTGATGAAATTTGAAAATTGTATACAATCAACTCTATCCAACAACATATTCCCCTGTCAAGCCCGCTGATGCGTTATGAGATCCTCTAAAAGGTTGTATGGAATCAATATCGCCCTCGATTTATTAAAATCATTCAATATTCGGAATTTTTAGGTTTTTTTAAGTCTTTTGCGAAAAACCGAAAAAACCCGATAATTGTATTCAATTTCCCGCCTTTATGACTGAACCTGCGGTTTCTCCTTCGGGTAAAAACGAGTATTGACATGCCTTGGTCGATTCGGTCTTCGGGAGCATCCTCAAAATCAACGCGGGGGGAACTTCAATCCTCATGGTGGAAGGGATGCGGCCAAGGCCCTGGAGAATTCCCATCGCGGCTATGTCCTGGAAATGGGAAACAATCGATTCGAGGGAAATGCGAAGGACCTTCTGGAAAACGGGGAGGTCCGTCACCTCTATCCCGGTGGGTAGCCCCTTCGACCTCGGTTTACGTCGTTATTGATCCAGGGACTATACTCCAATAATGTTCCAGACAACCCTATACCAGAAAAGCCTTGCACCCCCTGCCCCGCACGCGTTACAAACGGGAATCTTCTGGGATTTCTTCAGCAGGATCTCATTGCCACAAGAGGAACATTTATAGGTGCCTGCTGTGGGGGCTTCCGCTCCCTCACCGAAAAGCCGATGGCGGATTATGGCATATCCCAAGGTGAGGGGAAAAAGGAGGGCAAAGGCTTGGCTGGTGACCGCGAAAACGCCGAGGTTCACGCGGAAGAGATAGGAGATGAGGATTGAAAAGATGGGGATAAGGGGACCGCAACAACCGAAGAAAACCACCTTCGCCCTCATCCGATTAATGGGAGACGAAGCCCTGATAGAGCTATGTACGAGGGAAGCCAACAATACGACAAAAGATAGCGTGAGGTAGCTGAAAATGGCAACGATAAGGAGGATGAGTTCCTCGCTCGGAGAGTAGAAAAAGGCCATCAAGACGATGAATAGAATGGCCGCAACATAGTAGGGAAGGGATACAAACCATCGCCTATTCTTGATGAATTCCTTCTCCTCGGGGTAGGTGAACCCGAAATGAAAGAAGATGGCCGTCATAAGAACCCAGCAGAAGAGGAACAGCTCGGTGAAGCGATGAGTCGAGTAAAAATCGAAATTAGTAACGCGGACTATAAAGACCGTGATACAGAGGACGAGAAAGATCCATCGGTTCTTCTCAGCGGACTGCCTTACGAAGGTAATCATCCCAATCAAGAGGTAACCGATCCCAATCATGAAGGGGACCCCGATGGTCCAGAAGAAGCCATGGGGGCTGAATGGGTGCGTCTTCACCGGCACCTTTACCGTCTCTGCCCTTCGTTTCACCGTGTAATGGAGGGTGGTTCCGAGCGGTACGCTTCGGACTATTTCCATAATCTCGGCAGAGGACGTTACCTCTTTGCCCTCCACCGCCTCGATGAGATCAAAGGGCTTCATCCCCGATCGGAGCCCTCCCACAACGCCGCGGTTCTTCAGCAATTGAAATCCCGTAAAGGACTTCCCTAAAAGGCTCCGGGCATCGGCATAGCAGATGACCATCAAAATGATTGTCAGAAGGGAGATGACCCCCAGGTCAAACTTGTTCCAGAAGGAGAGGCCACCTACCCTTTCTGCTGTCTCCTCCTCGGAGATGTCCTCGGGCTCCATCACCTCTTCTGCCTCCCCTCTGATCCTTTCTTCAATGCCTTCGGCCTCCGCTTTTTTCTCAGCGATCTCAACCTTCACTTCTGCGGCAGAGATGGAGACCTCTTCGGGAACTGTTGGAGGTGGCATGGAATCTTCTTGCGGGGGTTTTTCCGCTTCGGGAGCTTCGACTTTGGCACTCTGAAGCCCCTGTTGGGGTCTGAATCCTCTTCTCTTGCCCGGGGCCACTCTCGCCATCCAAGGAAGGGGGCTGGGCTTTTCGCCCGTGGAGAAATTGAGGCCGCATTCCCCGCAGAATTTGTAATTTAGGGGATTTTCAAACCGACAGCCGGGGCAGACAAGGATCAATCGGTTCCCGCAGCGGCCACAGAATTTCTCATCCTTTCTCGTCTGAAATTGACATTGAGGACATTTCATCTTCTTCTCCCGAGATTTCAGTACGGAGAAGGTCTTAATTGATGCCATGGTACGACACAAAAGTTAACACGAGCAAGCATGAATCAGGACATCATGCCCCTCTAGAAAAGTTAGCCGTGTTGCGGGGGACGCATCACCCCGGTCTTGAAAGCGCCTTCACCTTAGGAGTGCCTTCAGTTCATCCAGGTGGTGAGCCTCTTCACGCAGAAGATTTAGTGCCGTTTGCCGGTCCACGCGCTGGAAACGAATTGTATCACCGGGCATCACTTGCCCCAAACGATCCATCTCAACCCGGGCAACAACCGCTATTTTGGCGTAACCGCCGGTCACCTGCGCATCTCTCAGGAGGATGATCGGTTTCCCATCCCCCGGTACTTGAATGGAACCCGGAGGAATGGGATCGGTAATAATGTCTGGTCCCTTGGCTATCTCAATCGTCGGACCTTCGGTGCGAAAACCCTGCCTATCGCACTGAGGGCTAATACGATAGGTTGAATTCAGGAAGGTTTCGATGCCCCAGGGCGTAAAGCAATCATCCTGGGGTCCCATCAGCACTCGAATGGGATCGGTCCAATCGAAATTGGGCCGATATTCCTGGGGTATGGTCAATCCCTCCTCAGATGCCTCCGAGTCGGAGGGGCAAATATTCAAGGTTTCCCCCTCGCGGAGAAGGGTTCCGATGCGACCCCTGAGGTACGTCGATCTTGATCCCAACATTACCGGCACATCAAATCCTCCCTGCACCGCCACGTAAGCTCGAAGACCCCTCCTCCGTTTTCTAAAATGCAACACTTCATCCTCTTTCATCGTAAAGGCGGTCCACTGGTGTGCGGGCTGGTCATTCAGCCAGGGATCCAAATCGGCCCCGGTAATGGAGATGGTGATCGTCCTTAAGGCCTGAAGCTTAAATCCCTGCAGGGTGGTTTCCAGTGCTGCCACATTGTCCCGGTTTCGCAGCAAGAGGTTTGCGATCAGAAAAGAGCGTCGGTCCGTGGCGCCGGATATGGGGATGCCGTATTTCATCATATCCGAGCGGCCCAGATCCTGGATCGTGGTCTGAATACCGGGATTAAGTACTCTGAAAGCCTTCAACGAACTCTCCCAGGTGCTTTTCCCCCGCCATCCTGGCCTCCCCTTCGGATACGGCCGGACACTGAATATAGTCGCCCGGCCTGATGGGGGTGGGAGGAAACTCGCGTGGATCATAGACCGCTACGAACGTGCGGCCAATGTAGTTGAAGCCCGAGGGCGAGTCGACGGGCAGGATGTTGGCCTGCGGCCCGGCAAAACCGACGGAACCGCCGGGCACAAAAGGACGCGGCGTGGGAAGCCGAGATACGTGCAGGGCTTCGGGCACTCCGCCCAGATAAGCCAAACTGCAGATAAAGCCCAGACAATACACCGGGTACGCATGGACCGAGAAGAGCTGAATCACTTCATCCGGAGTGAGACCGGTGTACTCGGCTACGCGGTCCAAGTCAGGCCCATGGGTGCGGTTATATACCGTCGGGATCCGAAAGAGCCTTGGCGAGGGCAACTCGATCTCCACCAGGTGGGCGTTGACTTCCTCGATGAGGCCCCGAACGACCTCCGAATCCACACGAAGCGGGTCAAAATAGACCACCACCGAACGATAGGTGGGAATGACTTCCTCCAAGCCCGGACATGAGGCCTGTTCCAGACCAAAGGCCAGTTGTCGAGCCTTACGGTTCACTTCGAGGCTTACCTCCTCCTCGTATTCGACGAGGATGGAGTCCTCACCAACCGGCCTGATTATGGGATATGTATCATCCATCGCTGGGTCATGAACGAACTGTTTTGGCCTCATCCAGCAAATACCAGACTAGCTTCTCTGTCGTCCTAACCAGAGCCTCAATATTCCGGAAAGCGGAGAAATATCCTTTTGGCTTGACAGCTTCAATTCCGGGTATCGACGGCGCGCGTCAAATAAATTCCGCCATGGGCTTAACAGCTACATTATGGTCATCCAGGATGCCCCGTATCGTTCGGATCATTTCCAAGGCGCCGGGCGTGTCCCCGTGCACGCAGATGGAATCGAACTCCAGTTCCAAGGTTTTCCCATCTATGGTGGTTATCGTACCACTTTCCATTAACTGCTTGATGCGCGCACCGATCTCTTTGGGATCCTTGAGGACTGCACCGGGAAGCTTTCTGGAGACCAGGGTTTTGTCCGCGTTGTAGGCCCGATCCGCGTATACCTCCTGAACGACCTTGAGGCCTGTGTTCCGTGCGATTTCCCCTGTCAGCATCCCGGAGTGGGCCAACCATATAAGGTCGGGGCTGATCTCCCTCGTGGCTTCGCACATGGCCCCCGCCAATTCTTCATCGGCCCGGGCCATTGTGTCCAAGGCACCGTGCATCTTCACGTGCTGCAGTTTCATGCCCGCAACTTCGACAAAGGCCTTTAAGGCACCGGTCTGATAGATGAAATAGTCTTTCACCTCCTCGGGGGTAACCTTCATCTCCCTCCGGCCAAAACCGAGCAAATCGGGCAATCCCGGATGTGCTCCCACGCCTACGCCATGTTCTTTCGCCAGGGCTACGGTATCCCTCATGACGTGGGGATCGCCCCCGTGAAAGCCACAGCCCACGTTGGCCGAGCTAATCAGCTTGATGACCTCTTCGTCGAGCCCCAGTTTGTACCGGCCAAAACTCTCCCCCATATCACAATTCAGATCGACCGCGGTCTTTTGCATGATTATATCCTCCAGTTTGGCTTACTCTTTTCCACCGCTGAAAAGAGCTCTTTCATGCCCCACCACATAGGCACGGAAAAGAAGCAGAAATAACAAAATGAATGACTTATAGCATTTCACAGACACAAATAGCCTGAAGCTTGGATTAAATCTGATATTAACCTGTCATTCCCCCACCAGCTACCGGCATGGGTCACTCCAGAATTTAAGGAAAGATAACCTATTTTGTTATATTTACTGTCTAACCCCCTCCCCCAGGGATAACCTCACCGCTTCCTTGCTTTGGACAGACCGCTCAATGGCGAGAGTAACCTCTAAGGTCTCGCGAGCCTCCTCAGGAGTGGCGAGGGCGCAAGATCGACCCGTCGAAAGGTGGTCGAGCCAGGCGCGGGTCTCGTTAGCAAGAGGTCCCCAAAAATCACCCAAAGCCCAGTCCCCAGAGGACGAACTGCTCAAAAAAGCCATGTTCACGCCGAGCCCGGGTACATAGCTGCGCGGGATGCCCCGATCGGTGTACAAGACCTGATCCTTGTAGTCGGCATCAAAAAGCATCACCCCTTCGGTGCCGAGAATTTCCAAACGGACACTCTGCCCGAGTGTCGGGTATTTCTGCGGGAGAGCGTAGTCCACGCCAAGGCTCACCACCGCGCCATCGGCGAAGGTCAAGATGGCCCAGGTCACGTCGTGCGCACTGTAACCCGCCGCCTTGAATATGCCTGTTTGCCCACGAGCCACAACCTCGACCGGGGGATTACCCTCTAACCACCAACAGAACATTCCCACATAGTAGGTCAAGACGTCTACGACAGGCGTGGCATTGGGAGAACGTTTTAAGATCTCAAATGCCTGTGCGCGCGAGTTATAGACCCGACCGGTTCCCCCCACGATCTGGCCCAAGCGACCCTGGAGGATCTGCTCCTTAGCAAGAAGGTACCGCCGCTTGAAGCGCATACTATATCCGACGCGGAGCTCGACCCCTGCCTCCTTGGCTGCGCCCAGTATCCGGTCGGCATCCTCGAGGCTCATGGCGATGGGCTTCTCGACCAGGACGGGCTTTCCCAACTCCAGGGCCTGAAGAACAGGGAGCATGTGCTCGTTCTCGGGCGTGGAGACAATCACCGCGTTCACCTCGGGCCGGGAAATAACCTCGAGGTTGTCACCTGAAGAAAATTGGCAACCACTTTATCGGCAAGGGCTTGGGCACGGGAGGGATCCAGATCCGAAACAGCGAGGAAACGAACCGCCGGGTGAGCTGCTGCCATGCTCGCGCGCAGTGTCCCGATACGACCCGACCCCACCACCGCAAGCCCGAGCTCCTTGTGATCCATGGGTTTCTCCTCCTTATTACTTGATTTTTGGATTACTGAGATATCCTTATCTTAACAACGGCACAGACCAGGGAGAACTTCAGCAAATCATCATGAGAAACTTTTGCCAAGTCTTCCTTCATTCATCTTTCTTGGTGCATTTCGGCTTCCTCCAAAAGCTCCCCTGTTTTCTAATGGGCCTGTTTTGTTTGAGAAGGACGTACGTCCCGAATAATGGCATATGCAATTGAGAGGACTGCCACGATAAGGAGCCCCAAGCTGATCGGATCCTTGACAAAGACGAGGAAGCTCCCACCGGAGATGATGAGAGCCCGGCGGAAAGAGATTTCCACCATTTCGCCCAGCACCAGCGCAATGACCACGGGCACCAGGGGTAATTTGAACTTGCGCATAACGTAGCCCATTAACCCAATCACCACCATAACAACTATATCGCCGACGCTCCCCCCTACGCAGTAAGCCCCTATAAAGGCCACCCCAAAGATCAGCGGCGCCAGGACGGCAGGGGATACCTGGACCACCTTTAACCAGAAACGGACACCTACCAAGCCAAAAACCAACATGACGATGTTGGCCAGAAAGAGGGATATGAAGATACCGTAAACGATGTCCGGATGTTTGCTAAAAAGGAGAGGCCCCGGCGCAACATTGTGGAGCATAAGGGCACCGAGGAGAACTGCTGTACTACCAGATCCCGGCACTCCGAGAGTCAGGAGGGGAACCAGGGCTCCGCCCACAACACCATTGTTTGCCGTCTCGGCGGCACACACGCCCTCCAGAGACCCATGGCCGAACTCTTCGGGTTTTTTGGAGAATCTGCGAGCTTCGTTGTATGAGACGATGCTGCCCATGACCGCCCCCGCGCCCGGAATGATGCCCACCACGGTCCCGATCACGCCGGACCGGAGCATACACTTCCAGAGCCCTCGGATTTCCCGCCATGGCATACGTTCGGTCGAGAAAGCAGCCCCTTTTATAAGCCGACTTTTCGCCCCGGATTCGATGATAATAAGGACCTCCGTGATGGCGAAGAGGCCCAACATTGTCGGAACGAAGGCCACTCCGTCCCAGAGCGGTGGCCACCCGAAGGTGAACCGAAAAGCGCCTGTCAGAGGATCACTGCCAACGGTTTTGAGCAAAAGGCCGATTAAGGCGGCAATCACTCCCTTGAGCCAGTTTCCACCTGCGAGGCTGGCAATGATGGAAAGCCCAAAGACGCCCAAGGCGAAATATTGTACAGGGCCGAAGGCAATAGCGACCTGGGCGAGTGGGATGGAGAACACGATGAGCATCACCGTGCTGAAGAGACCCCCGTATACGGACGATGTAATGGAAAGGCTCAATGCTCGCCCCGTCTGTCCCTTTTGCGTGAGGGGATAACCGTCCAATGCGGTAATGGCCGCGGATGGCGTCCCGGGGGTGTTTATGGTGATGGCGGTGATAGAACCTCCGTATTCGGCGGCGCTGTAAAGCGAAACCAGTAGGACCACGCTGACGATGGGTGAGAGGACGTACGTGAAGGGTATCATCAGTGCCACACCTGTTACGCCACTTAGCCCAGGCATCGCCCCCACGACGATTCCCATGCCCACTCCGAAAATAATGGCAACCAAGACCTGCCATTGCGTAAGCTGATTAAGCCCTAGAATCCAGTTCTCTAGCATGTTGAGGTCTCATTTCCCTTCAGCTCGTTTCTTCCCCCTCAGTCTCTTCCTAACAAGGTCGGCAGAAATTCCGTGGGGAACTTGAGCTGAAGCAACAAGACGAAAAAGAGATAAACAAAAACCAAAAATCCCGTGGAGATGAGAAGATTCATCCTCAACCTCACACGCGTTATCCACATTAGCAAAACGAGGCTGATCCATGCCGAGGGGAAAACCCCTAGCTCCTCGAAGCTAAACACCTGCAAGAACATCGCGCCGGCGGCGAGTGGTACCTTATACCACTGACCCCACGCTACGGTAGCCTCTCTGGTGCGCGCGTGTCGAGCGCGCACCAGCATCAAAAGGGCACAGAAGATTATCCCCCCTACAACCAAACGTGGGTAAAAAGCCGGGCTCAGGGTTCGGACCATGGCCGTTTCGGCCACAAAACCAGCCGAACTGATCCACGCGGCCACGCTTACGACGATCAGAAACAACGCTATGAGAATCTCTCCACGACGCATCGACAAACCTTCTCTCTTTATACGCTTCTCTCCCGCAGAAGGGCACCCGCACGCAGGAACTTCATTGCTCTGCGAATATGCTACTTCAAATGTCTCCTACGAAATCTTACCTCCTTTTTGTGCCCGGCTACTTATTCTACTTCGCAAAATACGCCTTCATCTTCTGGACCTGCTCCTTAAAGAAGGGATCGAACTTATCCGGACCACCCATGTAGCCATCAATTTGCGACGCATTCTTCAAAAATTGAACGAATGCCGGGTCCTGCCTCATGGCATTGAAGGTGTCGTGGAGTTTCTTGACAACGGCCGCGGGGGTACCTGCTTTTACCAGCGCTCCGCGCCATATGGCCACCACCACATCGAATCCCTGCTCCTTGAAGGTCGGCCAGTTAGGATGATCCTTCAGGCGCTCTGGATGCCCCGTACCCAAAACCCGAAAATTCCCCGCAGCCTCTTGTTCCTTGACCTCTCGGGGGTTGAGTGTGGCGACGTCGATATGTTTGCCCAGCAGCATGGTTGTCATGTGACTGGCGCCCTCAGCTGGAACGTATTTGATATCGGTGCTGTCGAGCCCAGTCGCCTTCAAGAGCAGCGCCACGGTATAAGGATCTATCCCGACGGCATGGGACCCAGCCCAGCGCAGCTTACCGGGATTCTTTCGTATCCACGCCGCCAAGTCCTTAAAATTCTTCCAGGGCGAATCCGCACGCACGGCCACTCCCTGTGGGTCCACCTGAAGGCGGATTACCCCCTGCCAGTCCTTTTCCGTAAAAGGAACCTTCCCCCGTGCAAGCACGATGGCAGTTGTGGTGGTGTCCATGAACACGTGGTAACCGTCAGCCGACCTTTTCTGAATATAGGCCTGTGCTACTGCGCCGGAGCCTCCCTTCTTATAAAGGCATACCATGGATTGGCCCAGATATTTGGGGGCAAGTTTTGCGGCGAAATGTCCGAGCTGACTGATCCCGGAGCCTGGGCCTCCCTTTACGATTATTTCCACAGGGCGGTCCGGGTACTCTGCAAGGGCCACTGATGATGCTTGGACTCCAAGAAAAATCATCCCGGCCATTGCAAGCCACATGAAACAAGATATTGTTTTTCTCTGCCGTTCCATAATTCCCTCCTTATTAGTTGTTATTCGCTTAGTGTAGTTGATAATCTCCTGAATCCTTTGATCGAGGGTTTTTCATCGCGGTCCTCGAACTAGCTCTCCCAGGCTTTGAATGTTTTTGACTGTTTCCAGATTATCCATAAGGTCCATGATCTTTTCTACTTCATGCTGCTTAATTACTCTTGAGGCTAATCTATTGAATTTATCTCGTACCTCCTCTTTCGTTGCTGGATTTTCAGGATCTCCCTTCCAATGCGATAGTTTCTTGGTGTAGGTTTTACCACCGTTGGTCGTGAGTTCGACGATTGCTGTTGTTACGGCCTGGGTTTTTGCGAACTCCTCATCGAGCTTTGGGTCTTCGACAAACTCGACCTTCTCCATGAGTCCCCGCATTTCCGGATCGTTCAGATTATCATCGGTGTACATTTCAGAGTCAACGCCACCCTTCAACAGAACAAGGGCTATGTGGAATGGAATATAGTAATACGCTTCCCTAGCAGACTGTTTGGCTGTAAAAACTTTTCTTTGAGTAAAATTGTAGAGTGTCTTAGTGAGCTTAACCTTTATGCTTTTTATGTCTTTTACTCCAATCCCATTCTCTTTGACAAGTGCTAAGGTGGCATCTATCGGAGTACGTGAGAAACTGGCGGCCAAGTAAAAGCTGAACCCCGTGTCTTGAATCCCGAGCCTCTCACCCAGACCTTTTGTGATGATGTTCACGTCATACTCGTCTGAATAAGCTTGAAGGAAACCTTTCTCATTTACTGATCCGCCCTCAAGGTTGGTATCGCAACCCACAACACCTTCTTTAGCCAGCAATGCAGCCAGGATACCTTTCTCGACATTCGTTCCAACTTGAATGGCGAAATATGGTCTTGCACAATGCGCTTCTATAAGTGCACCGCCACCCAAGTTAGCGGCGTGAGCAATCGCATCCTTCATCTGTTCCTTATTTAACCCTATGAGCTTACCGCACGCAACGGCTGCGCCAAAAGGACCGATTGCGCCTGTGGTCTGTATTCCTCTGCTCAGAAGTGAAGGATTAACGGCAGCAGCGATTCGCACAAAAACCTCGTACCCAGCGACAATAGCAGCTATGAAATCTTTCCCGTTAGCAGCCCCCTCCTCCCCTACAGCTAGCGCTGCTGACATGACCGGAGAGTAGGGATGACCGATTGAAGCTCTATGCGTCTCCTGGTAGGCGGATGCAGTAATGATTATGCTATTGAGGAACGCTGCATATCGTGCCGGGAATCCCGACTTCTCCCCGAACACTGAGGCCGTACCATTTCCTCCCCAATCTTTCAGTATCTTGATGAGCGGATCGAAGAGGGGTCGTAGGGTGGACCCATGGAGACCAACACCAAAACCATCCAAGATGTGGAGCTTTGCGTTGTTCACAACCTCTTCAGAAAGGTCTTCGTAATTGAGATTGAGAACAACTCCTGCAAGTGTTCCAGCTAAACCCACGTCATACCTCCTTTCTTATGTTTATTAAGAGCTTATGTGCTTAGATTTGCAGTATCACCTCCTTTATTTGACTTTTTGGTTCGTATTTGATAACTCAGGAACGGTCCTACCGAACTCGCGGATGGTTTGGCTTTGTCGGGGAACAAAACCTATCTTCTCAAACTCTGAAAAGGCTGTCAACAAAAATCTTACGATGTTTTAAAGAATGAAATAGTGTAAGGAGATTTCTAAGAGCTGACAAACAGAGGAATCAAAAAAATTGGAATTTTAGCTGAAATATGCCGATTCTCTGGAACTCGACACATACCATATTTCAGTCGTATACCGATTCCTTTGATCGCCTCTTAGGAAAAGGCCAAACTTACCGCAACCAAACGTACCTCATCCGCACCCGAGGAAAAATAAAAGGACTGTAATCAATTGGAATTACAGCCCTTTTATTGATTTTGGTGCCGAAGGCGGGACTCGAACCCGCACAGGCTAACGCCTACTAGACCCTGAACCTAGCGCGTCTACCAATTCCGCCACTTCGGCGATTCTTGAGAAAAAATTGTAAAGATACTAAACTTATCTTATATTTATCATTCGGACAAAGTCAAGAAAAATCAATGAGAACTCTGAAAAACGAGGAAAAGGAAGCTCTGAGCGAGTTGCGGTTCTGCGGTGTTGCAGTGCTGCAGTCTTGCGGTTGAGCCGACCTTAGAATAGTCGAAAAAATATTTCTGAGCAGCGAAGAGTGACCTTTTCGGAGGTCTGTTAACGGAAACCAACCTTTCACGCCCATTTGGTGATAATCTATGGACATTATTGTCGGGATCGAGACTATACGACGCAAATTCCGCAACCCCGTTTTAACCCTGGGGAATTTCGACGGTGTGCACCTGGGACATCAAAAAATCTTCAACGCAGTAAAGGAAGAGGCGCGAAAAATAGATGGAGAAGCTATAATATTCACCTTCGATCCACATCCCCTCCAGGTTTTGGCCCCTCAAAGGTGTCCCCCATTTATCACGCCCTTTAAGAAAAAATTGATGCTGGTGGAGATGTTGGGTATCGATGTGATCATTGTGGCCATATTCGACCTCGGCATCGCCAACATCACGCCCGAGGCATTCGTAAAGCAGATCTTAGTGGACAAGATAGGCCCCAAAAAAATCCTCGTTGGCTATAATTACTACTTCGGCAAAGACCGAAAGGGCAACGTGGACATGCTCATACGATTGGGGCGGCAATTCGACTTCGAGGTGAAGGTCATAGAGGCTTTGAAAGTGAACGATACCTCCGTTAGCAGCTCGAAGATAAGGGAGCTCATTCAAGATGGCCAAATGGGACAGGCCGCACAGTTGCTGGGGAGAAACTACCGGCTCATGGGGAAAGTCATTTGGGCATCCGGTAGGGGGAAAGATTTGGGGTTTCCCACGGCAAACCTGGAAATCCTGAACGGCCTGTATCCCAAGACAGGGGTATATGCCGTCGAGGTAATCACAGGAAACAAAACCTATTTAGGGGTGGCCGATGTGGGCTACAATCCCACCTTTGGGAAGAATCCCCTATCCGTCGAGGTCCATATCCTGGATTTCTCCCGGGATATCTACGGGGAAGAGATCCAGTTGGTCTTCTACGAAAGGATAAGGGATGAGAAGGCCTTCAAGAGCCCCGACTCTTTAATCCGGCAAATGAGGAATGACGTCGATGTGGCCAGGAAAATCCTCCTTCGCCGACCTTCGTGAACCCCTTGGGGTTTCAGCTAGCCGATTTAATCCTTCCCCTGATAAACGATTCTGCCCCCGGCGATAGTCAATTCCACTACGCCCTTTAATTTCCAACCATCAAAGGGGGTATTGCGGGCCTTTGATCGAAACTTGGCCTTTTCGACAACGAACCCCCGATTTGAATCGAAAATGGTGATATCTGCCGACGAACCCTTGGATAAGGTTCCCTTATTGAGGCCGAGGATTTTCGAGGGGTTTATGGAAAATTTCGCAATAGCAGCCTCCATGGAAAGCACCCCCTCATCCACCAACCCAAGGGTCAAGGGCAACGCCGTTTCCAACCCGGCGATTCCGTTGGATGCCCGAGAGAAATCCACATCCTTTGAGGCCGCCTCATGGGGAGCATGGTCGGTGGCGATGGCATCAATGGTACCGTCCCTCAAACCTTCCTTAATGGCTTTCTGGTCAAGGACGGTCCTGAGGGGAGGACTCATCTTGGCGTTGGTGCCGTATTCCCTCACGGCTTCTTCGGTCAAGGTAAAATAGTGAGGGGCTGTTTCGGCCGTTACCTGGACACCTGCCGACTTGCCCCTTCGGATCAACTCAACCGACCCGGCTGTGCTTACATGGCAGATATGAAGCTTCCCCTTGGTCAAATCCGCCAGCATGATGTCCCTGACGACCATAACCTCTTCTGCGGTATGAGGAATTCCCTTCAGGCCCAATTCCCTTGAGAGATCGCCCTCGTTCATCACCCCTCCCCTCGTGAGGCCAAGATCCTCACAGTGGGAAAGAATCGGGAGGCCCCATTTTCTCGAACATTCCAGGGCTCTTCGCATTAACCCGCTATCCATTATCGGATTGCCATCATCGCAGAAGGCCACTACCCCAGCTTCCTTCATTGGGCCGCATTCGGCAAGCTCCTCTCCTCTAAGTCCCTTTGAAACGACACCTACGGGAAGTACATCGATGCTTCCGACTGCCTTTGCCCTTTCGAGAATAAAACGGGTAACCGAAGCGTTATCGTTTACGGGAAGGGTATTGGCCATGCATGCAACGGTCGTAATTCCCCCTGCAGCCGCTGCCAAACATCCCGTCTCAATGGTCTCTTTCTCCTCATAACCCGGTTCCCGAAGATGGACATGCATATCGACAAATCCTGGGACAACGGTTTTCCCCGTGGCGTCAATGGCTTTTATTCCCTGTTCAACGGGGCCGAAAACCTTTTTCAAATCGGAGATGATGCCATCTCGGACCAGAATATCCAAGATTTCATCTACTCCGTTGGCTGGATCAATTACACGGCCGCCCTTAATCAACAGTCTCATATCCCCAATCCATCGTTCAATAACGCCCTGGAATCACGAGCTCCTTGCCTTTACCCTCACCGGAGTAATTTCCCAAACCGATTCCATCTCACCTTGTCCAGCACGCTTGTGGCCCTCTTATGGTAGGAGAAGTAAATGATAAAGGCCTTCCCTTTAACTGCCGATAAACCGACGAACCCCCAATAGCGACTGTCTTGGCTATTGTCTCGGTTGTCCCCCAGAACAAAAAGGGAGTTGGGAGGAACGACTCTGGGTCCATAATTGTCCCTCGGCCGGAAATGGCTCGGGATTAAGGGTCCGTTCCTTTCCCTATAGACCCCCCACGGATCCTCGATTGCCGCCCCATTGATAAATATTTCCCTTTTCTTGATCTGTACCTCCTCCCCCTCCGTTGCAATCACCCTTTTGATGAAATCCTTTTTTCGATCCTTTGGATATATGAAAACAATGATGTCACCCCTCTTCGGCTTACAAAAAGTCAGGAATTTTTTCCCGATGTAGGGGATCCTGATGCCATAGATGAACTTACTGACCAGGATATGATCCCCAACTAAAAGGGTGGGTTCCATCGAACTTGAGGGGATTTTAAAGGCCTGAACCAAAAAAGTCCTGATTAACAGGGCGATGATAAAAGCAATAATAAAGGCCTCGGCATATTCGCGAACTATCCCCTTCTTGCCGGCCTTTCTCATCGAGGTCTTTTTTACCATAATTTTATCTCCCGTGGATTCCTAAAGCGACAAGCCCCCCTTTTCTTCCCTTATCGATCAGGCGATGAAGGAATATACGTTGGCAACTTCTCCTTTCTTCCGATGATTCTGGCCTCCCTCTTCGCCTCTTCCAAAGTTCGATAACGACCAATCCTCACCTGATACATCTTCCCCATACCTGAGATGATCTGGCTTGTAATGTAGGCTGGATAACCCTTCTCTTTCAGACGTTGGATCAAATCCTCCGCTTGCTTCTTATGGGCAAAGGAACCCACCTGGATGGAAAAGGAAACACCCCCTGGAAGGGCCCTTCTGGATAACGTGCCCTCATTTGAAGGACTTTTCCTCTCCTTTCGACCAGGTGCGGCCGGGGTCCCCTTGGAATTCCCCCTTTCACCCTGTATCTCCGGAGATGACTCTTTCTTCAAGAGGGTCTCGTAAAAGGTTAGGGATAAATCGTCCTTTTGAACCACCTCCCTTTCTAAGGATGATGTCTCGCTTGCTCTATTATTCCCTTCCGGTACTTCCCCGTTTCCCTGCTCCCCTCTTCCGACCTTTGCGGCCGATTCCGACATCTCCTTCCTTTCAGGTGCCACTGTCTTTCCGGTAGATGCGAACTTATATCCCAACCAAAGACCGATGAAAAAAACGATGCCGTAGCTCACAAGCATACGTCCCAACCTTCTGCGGGTACCGGAACCTTTTCCCTTATTCATCCCCTTGTGATCCATTGCTGTTTTCCATCCCAAGGGTGTTACATCTTCTCAGGCGCCAAAATCCCCAATACATTGAGAGCGCTCTTGATAACCCGCTTTATCGAGTTAACCAAAAGCAGCCGCACCTTGGTCAGCTCCACCTCGGAGGAAATCACGCGGTATTTATTGTAGTAGCTATGGAATAAACTGGATAGCTCCATCAGGTAAAAAGGAATTCGATGAGGCTCCAGGGAAAGACCACTTGCCTCGATAACCTCGGGGTATCCCGAAAGGCATTTCAGGAGATCCAATTCCTCCGAAAGATTGAGCAGACGGACATCGATATCCTCGAATTGCGGCAAAACGATACCCTTGTTCTGGGCTTCCCTGATAATGCTGCAGATTCGGGCGTGGGCATATTGGACATAATAGACGGGGTTTTCGGCACTTTGCCTTTTGGCCAACTCGAGGTCGAAGTCGAGCTGGCTATCGGGTCGCCTCATGAGGAAGAAAAACCTCGCCGCATCCCGACCTACCTCCTCCACCACATCCCTCAGCGTAGTGAACTCGCCCGCTCGAGTTGACATGGCAACGATCTTCCCACCTCGCATAAGGCTCACCAATTGGACAAGGACTATCTTCAAAATCGCCTCGTCCTTACCCATTGCCATCAAGGAGGCTTTCATTCGGGGAACATATCCATGGTGATCGGCACCCCAGATGTTAATCAGTACCTCGAATCCCCGATCCAATTTATCCTTATGGTAAGCGACATCGGATGCGAAATAGGTCGTCTCCCCATTGGCCTTTATCAGAACACGATCCTTCTCATCTCCGAATTGGGAGGTCTTAAGCCATAAAGCCCCCTCCTTCTCGTAAACAAGTCCCCTCTCCTTCAAATCGCCAATGGCCCTTGAGACTTTCTCTTCGCGGTAGAGTTCCTTTTCGCTAAACCAACCGTCAAAATGGACTCCAAATTGATCTAAGTCCTTTTCTATTCCCCGCAAGATATCGTCGGCGCCAAAAGAGGCCAATGACCGGATCGATTCCTCCTGGGGATAACTGAGATATGCATCCTCCCTCTCCTTGACCGCTTTTTTGGCGATCTCCGCTACGTAATCCCCTTGATAGCAATAATCGGGAAATTCGACGTCCTTCCCCAAGGCATGGAGATAGCGGAGAAACACTGATTTGCCCAAGGTATCCATCTGGCTCCCAACGTCGTTAATGTAGTATTCCTTAAAGACTCGATAATTACATGCGTCGAGAATATTGGCCAAGACGTCGCCTATTGCCGCTCCTCTCCCGTGCCCAACGTGTAGCGGTCCCGTCGGATTGGCGCTTACGAATTCGATTTGAACCCGCCTACTCTCCCCTATCTTACCCTTGCCAAAGTCCTCCCCTTCACCCTCGATCTCCTCCAAAACGGAATACCAGACCTTTTCTTTCAGAAAAAAATTGATGAAACCGGGGCCGGCGATTTCCGCTTTTTCGATGACCTCATCTTCATCCGCTAATTGGCTCAAAATGATTCGGGCAACTTCCTGGGAAGGCCTTCCCTCCCGGGGCGTCATGACCATGGCGATGTTGGTAGAATAATCGCCGTGGGATTTCTCCCTTGGAGATTCGAGAATCAAAGGCGGAATCTCCCTGCTATTCAGCAAACCCTTATCCATACAACGGCGAATGGAATCGCTCATCAATTCCGTCAGCGTTTTTTTCATCTCGCCTTGCTCTTTCTCGCGGCTCCCTTTCTCTCCCGTGGTCTGAGAGCTTCTCCAGCTACCCTCCGTTCCCTTTGCCGACTCAAACCGGCAATTTCCCAGTAGACCTCAGGGCGTCTGTCCCTTAGAAAGGTCCACTCCCTTCTGGTCATGCCGATATCCTTGAAATCGATATTGGCAAAAACGATCCCCTCTTGCATCCCGCTGGGTTTATCGATAAGCTCACCCTCCGGCGTCACGCAAAAACTTTTCCCATAGAAATCCTGTTTTTTTTCGCTTCCAACCCGATTTACCCGAAAGATGAAGAGGCCATTGGTAATAGCATTAGCCCTCATGACGGTTTCCCATTTCTGTTGCGAGGCAAAGGCGGCAGCAGTAGGGGCGAAAACAACCTGGGCACCCTTGAGGGCCAGTATTCTCGTTCCTTCGGGGAAGAAATTATCCCAACAAATTTGAACGCCTATCTTGCCATATTTGGTATGGAAGACGGGAAATCCGGTATCTCCCGGTGAAAAATAGGATTTCTCTTCCCAAAGGGGAATCTGGGGAATGTGAACCTTTCTATACCACCCCAGCACCTTGCCATCAGCGTTAATAACCACCGCCGTGTTGTAATAGACCCCTTCGATTCCCTCCTCGAATAGAGGGCAAATGAGAACCGCTGATTTCTCCTTGGCCACTTTACGCATCGTTTGGATGGACTTCCCGTCTATGGTCTCTGCGAGACTGAAATTCCTCCGGTCGATGTCCCTCGGGAACCAATGGGTGTTAAAGAGCTCTTGGAAACCGATAATCTTTGCCCCTTTCTCGGAAGCCAGTTCAGCCAGTTGCACCGCTTTTTTAAGGTTCTTCTCCTTGTTCTCAACGCAGGCCATCTGGATCCCACAAATCCTCAGCATCTTCCATATCCCCCCATTGTATTACCATCACCAGCTTTTAGCATTCATTAAGAGAGCTCTGAAAAAACTCGGAAAAGGAGTTCTGAGCGAGTTACGGTTCTGCGGTGTTGCAGTGCTGCAGTCTTGCGGTTGAGCAAATCTTAGAATGGTCGAAAAAATATTTTGGGCAGCGAAGAGTAACTTTTCCAGAAATCTCCACAAACTGTTCTTGACCGGAAATTCTAACAGACTAATAAACGCACTGTCAAGAACACTACCCTCTGAAGTTTCCCCAGTTTCTGGAGAACACCCTTTTCCATGACCGTAATCTGAGTAACAAGGGTCATAGAGAATAAGCAATCCAAAACACACTTATTCCTTCCCCTGCCTATTGCTTACTGCCTGCCCCTCCTCCTGCCTCTCACCTCCACCCTCATCCCTGCTTCCTTCCGACCGCATAACGGCAGCAACCAAACTCGGCTGGGAGGGTAAGTATTCCCCGCCTGGGCCGCCAGCGACGGAAAAAGGTCACTACGGGACCGCTAAAGAGAAGGAACAAGGACTTTCTGCCATGGAGATTACCAATTTTTCTTGTGAATACGGTTGGCCTCTGATATCATAAGAAATCTTCTCTTTCATTTTCGGTAACGCTTTACATTGTATCATTTCACCCTCAAGATTGAATCGGACTCCAAGCGGGATCTCAATGAATTTCCAAAGATATTGAGGGTATTCAACAAGGCGAATGGATAACATGGCAGCACAAAAAACCTCTCTCGTTAAGAATCGAGGCGGTTCCCAAGGGAGTTATGGAGCTGAAGGAGGATCGCCCAGGACGCCAACGGAACAGAAAAGAAGGGACTTCAAAATGTTATTTCCAACAATAACGATGGGGCTCATTGCCGGTATCTTAATCGTGATCGGTTACCTCAGGGGAGGAGGGCAGCATATTATTGGACTGAGAACAGCAGGGAATATGACGATCCAAATCCTCCCCCTTTTGGTATGTGCTTTCACGGTTGCGGGCATGGCCCAGGTTCTCATTCCCCATGATATTTTGGCCAAATGGGTAGGAGTGGAATCGGGTATACGGGGCATCATGATCGGCACCATAGCTGGCGGTTTTTCCCCTGGGGGTCCCTATGTAAGCCTCCCTATCGTGGCAGGCCTCCTGCGAGCAGGGGCCAGTGTGGGAACGATGGTGGCATTTTTGACTGGCTGGTCATTATGGGCAGTAGGCCGATTGCCGATGGAAGTGGGCATCTTGGGCTGGAAATTAACGCTTATCAGACTCGCATGTACCTTCTTCTTTCCCCCCGTGGCAGGAATTTTAGCGGACAGATTTTTTTCAAAACTGATCTGATACCTGTAAGTTTCCTCGAAGCGAGACCCAGAAAAAGTGAAAAGGATTGAATGGAGTGGGCTCCCAATTTTGCCTTGCTTTTTTGAACGGAGGAAATATAATGGTAACTCCAGGTGCCGACCTGTAAACCAGATGAGAATATTTTAATGGTGATTTAATCTTGCTCTAATCATCATAGTCTATAATTGAGATTACAGAATCGATGCGAATCCTCGTTGTCGAAGACGAAAAGAAGGTTGCCAGTTTTATCAAGAAGGGCCTTGAGGAAGAGCACTACGCCGTCGATATCGCCTATGATGGTGAAGAAGGTCTCGCCTTGGCCCAGATCAACGAGTATGATCTGATCCTTCTTGATATAATGCTCCCCAGATTAGATGGCATGGAGGTCTTGAGGCAGATCCGCCGCAACGGATCGAATATGCCTATCCTCATGCTCACTGCCAAGGATTCGGTAGAGGATATCGTCAGTGGGTTGGATGGCGGGTCAGATGATTACCTGACCAAACCTTTTTCCTTTGCCGAACTGGTGGCGAGGGTAAGGTCCCTGCTTCGAAGGAAGGCGAGGGAGAAAACAGATATCCTCACGGTCGGTGACCTGAGCCTGTCGACATCCACCCATAGGGTGAAAAGGGGGGAAAGGGAAATCGAATTGACGCCGAAGGAATATGCCCTCCTTGAGTATTTCATGAGAAATCCCAATCGTATATTGACAAGAACCCTCATCACCGAACACGTCTGGGATTACCATTTTGATCCCGAAACCAATGTGATCGATGTTTATGTAAACTATCTTCGCAAGAAAATCGACCAAGGATTTGAAAAGAAGCTGATCCACACCATTAGGGGTTCCGGCTATATGATGAGGGGTGAACCATGATTTTTAGGAATATCCGGTTTAAACTGACCCTCTGGTATATAATCATACTGGGAATCATACTGACTTCCTTCAGCACATTTCTCTACCTTACCCTTTCGAGAAGCCTATACAAGGGTATCGATACTAAGATTCAATCCATTGCCGAAGTGATCGGTTCTTCCTCTACTGACCCTTATTCCCAATACAGTTTCAGTAATATTGATCGGATGTGGAAAGATTCCTTAGGCTTGAAACCGGTAACGAAATTTATCCAAGTTTTGGATGAGTCGGGAAGGATCGGAAGGAAATCGGAGAACCTCCAACAGTTTCAATTACCCATCTCCATGCGTACCCTCAAGAATGCATCCCAGGGAAAGGTCACCTTCGAAACCACAAAGGCCTTGGGGGAATACCCCCTCAGAATGGTCACCGTACCCGTCATTCGACGCCGACATATCGTCAATATCGTTCAGGTAGCGACTTCATTGGAAGCGGTGGAGGAGGTCCTCAAGACCTTATTGCTCATTTTGTGGATTACCGTTCCCTCAGCGCTGGTTGTTGCCAGTTTAGGAGGACTATTCTTGGCCAACAAGGCACTGAAGCCCGTCGATGAAATCACAAAAACAGCCCGGATGATCACTTCAAGGAGCTTGAACCAAAGGATCAAACTGAGAAAGACCAAAGATGAAATCGGACGATTGGCCGAAACCTTCAATGATATGATATCCAGGTTGGGCCGATCTTTTAATCAAATCCGGCAGTTTACCGCCGATGCCTCCCATGAATTGAGGACCCCCTTAACCATCCTCAAGGGAGAAATAGAAGTGGGTTTGAGGAGAAGGAGGTACCCCGAGGAATACCGGAAGATAATGAACAGTAACCTGGAAGAGGTCAACCACATGTCCCAAATCGTCGATGATCTGCTCTTCCTCTCCAAGGCAGATACGGGGGAAGTTCATCTTCAAAGGCACCGCATCAACCTAACAAAATTGGTATCCGAAGTCTACGCCCAGGCGAAAATGATCGCCACGACCAAGGATATTAACGTACATATGAGCAACGATGTGGATGGCGTGGTGATTGGGGATCGGCTCAAGTTGAGGGCGCTGCTCCTGAATTTGGTGGATAACGGGGTTAAATACACCCCCGAAGGTGGTGAGATGAGAATCTCCCTTGAGAGGAACGATAGTAGATTTAAACTTCAGGTTATGGATAATGGAATCGGGATCTCCCCCGAGGATCAACCTCATATCTTTGACCGCTTTTTCCGGGTAGATAAGGCCAGGTCGAGGGAGGCCGGGGGAAGCGGTTTGGGCCTGAGCATATGTAAGTGGATTGTAGAGGCCCACGGCGGCGAAATCTCCGTCGACAGCGAGATTGGCAAGGGGAGCATATTTACGGTTACTCTTCCACTAGCCCCTCCCCATGGGGGAACGACCAGAAGTAAAACCAACCCATCGAGGAAATCCCCTTCACAAGATTAGAGGATTTTAATTTCGTTTTAATCCCCTCTTAATCTTCCCTCTGTATAATTATCTAGTATGTCATCGATGAAGACCGGAGGGAGGGAGGAGATGTTCTTTAAACTGATCTTGGAGGGGGGACATTTGGGGGCCGGCAAGAGTTACGATATCGTCAAGTATTTGAGAGGGAGGGATATTGTAGCTGTCCTCAATTGGGCATTTCATATTCCCAGGGCAAAGAAAAAGGAGAGCGGAAAGGGAGTTAAGTTGATCAAGGAAATCAGCAAAAGCGAGTATCTGTTGGGAAAAATGAAGGAGCAGAATGATCCCTATCTCAATCCGTCCAAGCGACGCCTCCATGGAGGCCAAGGGTATACCGGACAAGGGGAAGGGGGATGATGAAGGGGCTGATACCTTTGAGGAGAAAATCGTTTTCCGTCCTTATTGCCATTGGCCTTGGATTGGCTTTCATTGGCACCCACAAAGACCTCAGGTCCCTTGAGCTCTTCAAAGGGAAAAAAGAGAAGGCCACGGTTGAGGCGGAACGCCCTAGGTCCTTTACCGATTTGGCAAAAAAGATGAAGCCCTCGGTGATCAATATCAGATCCACCAAATTAGTCAAACATCAGGGGAGGGGTTCCTGGGGCCCCTTTGCCCCGAGAAGCCCGTTTCGGGATTTTTTCGGGGACGAATTTTCCGAGCGCTTCTTCGGGGAAATGCCTCCCAGGGAAATTCCTCAGAACAGCCTTGGTTCGGGATTCATCATAGATGAAGAGGGATATATCTTGACCAACAACCACGTAATCGAGAAAGCGGACAAGATCAAGGTCCGACTATCCGACGAACAGGAGTTCGATGCCGAGGTTGTGGGGCGAGATCCGAAGACCGATATTGCTCTCATAAAAATTGAATCGACCAAATCCCTTCAACCAGTAACGATGGGCGATTCCGACAAACTGCAGGTGGGAGAATGGCTGATCGCTATCGGGAATCCCTTCGGCCTGGAGCATACTGTTACTGCTGGGATCGCTAGTGCAAAGGGTCGAGTGATCGGCTCAGGGCCATACGATGACTTTATTCAAACGGATGCATCCATCAACCCCGGAAATAGCGGCGGCCCCCTGATCAATATGAGGGGAGAAGTTGTTGGCATTAATACCGCCATTATCGCAGGGGGCCAGGGAATCGGGTTTGCCATCCCCATCAATATGGCCAAACAGATCCTCCCCCAATTGAAGGAAAAAGGGGAGGTTACCAGGGGATGGTTAGGGGTTATGATTCAGCAGGTAACGCCGGAGTTGGCGAAACAGTTCGGACTGGAGAAATCCGAGGGGGCTTTGGTGGCCCGGGTAATCGAAGATAGCCCGGCGGAAAGAACCGGGATAAAACGAGAGGATATCATCATCGAATTCGACCACAAAAAAATCCACAAGATGAGCGAACTACCGAGGATCGTTGCCAATACTCCCGTTGGGAAGCAGGTTGAGGTGAAAATCATCAGGCAAGGGAGGGAGAAAAAACTAAAGATTGAGGTGGAAGAGCTGAAGGAGGAAAAAGTTGCTAAGGCGGGGGAATTCACCACCGAAAAAGAACTCGGGCTCACCGTCCAGGAACTTACCCCTGAGATTGCAAAGCACTTGGGAATATCCGAAAAAGCCGGGGTCTTGGTGTCAGAGGTAAAGGCGGGCAGTCCAGCCCATGAAGCGGGTATCCGGAGGGGCGATATCATAAAGGAGATCGCCCGTCAACCCATTGAAGATTTGAAGGGATATAGACGGCACATGGCCAAATTGAAGGGGAAAAACGACATCCTCATGTTGATTCAAAGGGAGGAAAATACCTTTTTCGTCGTGGTGGAAAGAGGGTAATGCCTTCCAGGGATTCATTAAGACATCTGGACGAAATCCGATCACTGTTTCAATTTCATCCAAGATTCTCCTATTCCACGGTTTCAAATCCCGCCACAAGCACTATCCCTCTATTCAATTTACCCCTGGATTTTCTCACAAAAAATTGATCTCTTGAGATTCATCAAGTTCTCTTTGGAGAACCCCTGGTAAAGCAAATATGCAAAAAAGTCACAATTGATCGGTTTTCATTCACTTTTTTCACCCCTTTACAGGCCTTTCTATCTACTTAGAATTTCCGGTTTTTTTAAATTTGATTATGATTTCAATGGGTTTTCGAGGGTTGAGCTCTCTGACGAATTTTGGCATCTATTTTGCTTCTTTTCCCCCCTGACGTTGAAAGAACCAAATTTTCTTGACAAATTTTGCCCATCCTTTTATTTTTATTCTTAGTTTCATTATTATTTCGTGCCATTGTAATACTAAGGCCGCTATAAAACTCCATTCTTACAGGGTTGAATCATGAACGAAAAAATAGGCGAGATAGCCATTAAGGGAAACCTGATTACGTCCCAGCAGTGCCAAAAAGCCACGGAAGAGCAGAAAGTAAAGGGAGGAAGCTTTGGGGCGAACCTCGTTAGGATGGGCATGGTGAAGGAAGATGACCTCCTCTCCCTTCTCAGTAGATATTATAAAGTCCCGTCGGTCAGGATATCCAATATGCAAGTGGATCAAAAAGCCGTCGAATTGGTTCCGGCCAGCATGGCAAAGAAACATCTCATCATCCCCATCAGCAGGGTGGGGGCGAAGCTGACCTTAGCCATGGCGGATCCGAATAATTTCCTCGCCATCGACGAAATTAAATTCATCACGAGCTTCAATGTGGAACCCGTGGTGGCCTCCGACTACGATATCATCGATGGCATCAAGAAATATTATGGGGGCGGCGGAGGCCTCGCTGGAAAGGGCTCTGTCTCCATCGATGCCAGGGATTACACCCTGGAAGACGATGATATGAACGCCCTTGAGGAATTCGATGATTCGGATTTGGTCGACGTCGGCGATTTCGACGCCCTCGTCACGGGAGCGGTGGATAAGGTGGAGGTGGTGGAAGGAAGCGATGAAGCTGACATGAAAGCGGATGATATCGACGCCCCGGTCATCAAACTGGTCAACGGGATTCTAATCAACGCCATTAAATTAGGGGCGAGCGATATACACTTCGAACCCTATGAGAGAACATTCCGGGTTCGGTACCGCGTGGACGGCGTAATGAGGAAGGCATTGGGACTGCCCATTCAGATAAAGAATGCTACCGTCTCCCGATTGAAGATCATGTCCAGACTGGATATTGCCGAAAAGAGGCTCCCCCAGGACGGTCGTATTAAGTTGAGATTGGGAAAGCGGGAAATGGATTTCAGGGTATCCGTCCTGCCCACCCTCTTCGGGGAAAAAGTAGTCCTTCGTCTCCTCGACAAATCAGCCCTCCAGTTGGATATGACCAAATTGGGTTTTGAAGAAGATGCCCTTAGACAATTTAAAGAGGCCATCTATAAACCCGTGGGCATGGTGTTGGTAACTGGACCAACGGGAAGCGGGAAAACGACTACCCTCTACTCCGCCCTCTCGGAATTGAATAAGGAGAAGGACAATATCATCACTGCCGAGGACCCCATCGAGTTCAACTTTATGGGGATTAATCAAGTACAGATGCACGAGGAAATTGGCCTCACCTTCGCCTCGTCGTTACGCTCATTCCTGCGACAGGACCCCGATATCATTATGGTGGGGGAGATTCGAGACTTCGAAACGGCCCAGATTGCCATCCAATCCGCCCTCACGGGCCATCTCGTTATGAGCACCGTCCACACCAACGATGCCCCCGGAACCGTCACCAGGCTCATCGACATGGGGATTGAGCCTTTCCTCATCACCTCATCCATCCTTCTGATCCTGGCTCAGAGGTTGGCGAGGAAAGTCTGCTCAGAATGCAGAGAACCCATCCAAGTAAACCCAAAAATGCTCTTGGGACTGGGTGTCCCTCAGGATGAGATAAACGGCTTTTCCGCTTATAAGGGGAAAGGATGCTCCATATGCAGCAACACCGGTTATAAGGGGAGGATCGGCCTTTATGAGGTAATGCCCCTTTGGGATGGCCTGAAAGAACTCATCCTGTCCAGGGCTTCTGTCTTAGAGATTAAAAAGGAAGCAATACGGTTGGGGATGAAAACCCTCAGGAGGGCCGGCATCGAAAAAATCGCCGAGGGCATGACGACCATTGAAGAAGTGTTGAGAACCACCATGGATGATCAGAAATGAGCATGAAGGCTTGATTCGAGAGGGAGGGGGAAAATGCCGGAACAACAGCAGTTAGATCTACAGAAATTATTGCAAATGATGATCGAAAAGAAGGCATCGGATTTACACATAACCACGGGAGCAGCACCCCAGTTTAGGATCGATGGGAAATTGTCCGAAGTAGGTTCAACGGTCCTTAGCGCTCCCGATACAAAAAGGCTCTGCTATAGCGTCTTGGCCGATGCCCAACGCCATCTATTCGAGGAAGAAAGCGAGTTGGACTTCTCCTTCGGAATTAAGGGGCTGAGCCGCTTCAGGGGAAATGTGTTCATTCAACGCGGAGCAGTGGCTGGGGCTTTCAGGGCCATTCCCTATGAGATCCTGAGTTTTGATGAACTGGGAGTCCCTCCCATCGCCAATGAAATGCTCAAAAAACCCAAGGGGCTCGTCTTGGTGACGGGGCCAACGGGAACGGGCAAATCCACAACCTTGGCCTCGATGATCAATAAACTCAACAGCGAACGAAGTGCCCACATCATCACCATCGAGGATCCCATCGAGTACCTCCACCGCCATAAAAAATGCATCGTCAACCAGCGGGAGGTAAATACCGATACCAAGAGCTTCACTATGGCCTTAAAACACATCCTGAGGCAGGATCCGGATATCATCCTCATTGGCGAGATGAGGGACCTAGAGACTATCGAAACCGCGTTGGTCGTCGCTGAAACCGGCCACCTCACCTTTGCCACCCTCCATACGAACTCCTGCGTGGAGACCATCAATCGTATTATCGATGTCTTCCCCCCGCATCAGCAATCCCAAGTCAGGGCCCAGCTCTCCTTTGTCTTAGAAGGGGTAATGACTCAGCAGCTCCTCTCCAAGGCAAGGGAACCGGGGAGATGCCTGGCCGTTGAGATCATGATCCCCAACCCTGCCATTCGGAACCTGATACGCGAGGATAAGATTCACCAAATCTACTCCCAGATGCAGGTTGGCCAGGCAAAGTTCGGGATGCAGACCATGAACCAATCCCTCTTCTCCCTCTACCAGAGGGGGTTGATCACTCTGAATGACGCCTTGGAACGAAGCCATAATTTGGACGAATTAATGGGGATGTTGAAGGCAACTGGACAGGTGATTGACAGGAGTGTGAACCGGGCCTCCACACCTTACTAATGTTCAAACCGGATGGCCTAAGAGGAGTACACCATGCCGAGATATAAATGGGAGGGGAAGACGCTCAGAGGAGAGAAGAGGAAGGGGGAAATGGAAGCCCCTGATGAAGGAAGCGTCAGAACCCACCTCAGACAACAGAATGTAATTCCAACCAAGGTAGTGGCAAAGGGAAAGGAAGTCTCTTTCAGCCTGGGCAAACAGAAGGTTAAGCAGAAAGATGTGGCCATTTTCACCCGGCAACTGGCCACCATGATCGATGCGGGATTACCCCTCGTACAATCCCTCGATATTCTTTCCATGCAACAGGAGAACAAAACCTTTAAGGAAATCATCAAGAATATCAAGGAAAGTGTGGAAGGTGGTTCCACATTTGCGGGGGCGTTGGCAAAGCATCCCAAGACCTTCGACGAACTGTATACCAACCTCGTAGTCGCCGGTGAAGAGGGGGGGATTTTGGACAACGTCCTCAACAGGCTGGCTATTTATATCGAGAAGGCCGAGTCCTTGAAGAAGAAGATCAAGTCGGCTATGGTTTATCCCTCCACCATCGTGGGTGTAGCCATCATTGTGGTGGCTATCCTCATGATCTTCGTCATCCCCGTCTTTACTAAGATCTTCTCCTCCATGGGGCATTCTCTCCCCCTCCCCACTCTCATCGTCATCGGCATCAGTAAGCTAATGAAGAAATTTATCCTCTTGTTCGTCGTTGCTCTCATCATCTTCGTCATTATGTTCAAGAGGTATTACAACACGGAAAAGGGTAAAATGACCATCGATAGCCTCGTCCTCAAATCCCCGGTATTCGGTACACTGTTCCGAAAGGTGGCTGTTGCCCGATTCTCGAGAACCCTTTCCACCTTAATCACAAGTGGGGTTCCCATCTTGGATGGTTTAACGATCACCTCGAAGACTGCGGGGAACAAACCGATCGAATACGCGATCATGAAAGCTCGCACGAGTATCAGCGAGGGAGAAACCATTGCCGAACCCCTGGCGAGGAGCAACATTTTCCCACCCATGGTCACCCAGATGATTGCCGTTGGAGAATCCACGGGATCCCTCGATTCGATGTTAAGCAAGATCGCTGATTTCTATGAGGAAGAAGTCGATGTCGCCGTCGCTACCCTCACTTCCCTTCTGGAACCATTATTAATGATCTTTCTGGGAGTGACGGTTGGGGGAGTCGTCATCGCCATGTATATGCCAATATTCAAAATAGCATCCGTGGGCGTCCATTGAGGAACACGAGAAACCTCCTCCATAGCCATCATGGAAAATTATCAACGCCTCTCTGAATCTTGGGAAGATAGCATTAAGAAGCTGAAGGTGCTGGTGATTTTTCGTGTGGTCATCATCACCATCCTTCTCAGCATCATCCTCTTCATCCAAATAAAAAAAGGGGTGACCTTTTTTATTACCCCCAATAACCTCGTCTATTACTTCATCGGCCTCACCTATCTTATCACCCTCATTTATGTCCCCTTGCTGAGCAGAACAAGGGACGTCCAAAAGTTCGCCTTCGTCCAACACATCGTGGACGCCCTGCTGATCACCCTGTTGATTTACTTAACGGGGGGGATAGAGAGCTTCTTCGTCATCGCTTACATCTTTTCCATCATCAGCGGAAGCATCATTCTCTATAAAAGGGGGGCTTATTTCATTGCCTCCATAAGCAGCATTGCCTATGGAACTTTTCTGGATTTGGAGTATTACGGATTTATCCATCCCTTGTATAACAGCCTATCCAGTGGATATCACTACAGCAGTACCTACGTGCTCTATCGAATTTCCGTGTATGTCCTTGCCTTCTTCGTCGTCGCCTTCTTGAGTAGCCATCTTGCAGAGGAACTCCGAAGAAAAAGGAGTGAGTTGATCCAAAAGCAGAACGATTACGATAAGCTGGAGGCTTTCAATCGGGATATCGTCCAATCCCTGGATAGCGGACTGTTGACCATTGACTCCCGTGGAAGGATTACCTCCTTCAATAAGACGGCCCAGAAAATTTTGAGGTTGGACCCCAATGAGATGGAACAAACCCATATCCAGCCGCTCTTTCCCGATATCGATGAAGCATTGTTCAGCATGGAGGGTAATTCCCCAAAGGCCAACCCGTACCAGCGATATGAAACCACCTTTGTCGATAAGACGGGGAAAACCCTCTTTTTGGGTTTTTCCGTCTCCCCCTTGAGGGACAATAACGATCGGGTAACCGGCAAAACCTTCATCTTTCAGGACATCACCACATTTAAGGAGATGGAGGAACAAATTAAACGCTCTGACCGAATGGCAACCATCGGACAGTTCGCGGCGGGCATAGCCCATGAAATCCGAAATCCCCTTACCTCATTGAGTGGTTCTATCCAAGTCCTGAAGGAGGAGTTGAAACTAAAGGGGGCGAATCGCCATCTTATGGATATCATCCTGAGGGAATCGGAGAGGCTCAATAATCTGATCACGGATTTCCTCCTATTCGCCCAACCCTCCAGGATCAACAGGGAGAAGATGGATATTGGTCGGGTTATTGATGAAACGCTACAGTTATTTAACAATTCGCCAGGCCATAATCGAGCTATCAAGATTGTCAAGGAGCTTAAGAAGGAGATTTTCCTCCTGGGCGATCAGCATCAATTAAAGCAATTGTTTTGGAACCTGTTTATCAATGCCGCCCAAATAATGCCAAGTGGAGGAGAATTGAGGGTCAAGCTTGAAACGGTCAACACCGACGGGACCTCGGGTCGTTTTCAAGGAGCGAAACAGGGGAAAATAACCCCCTTTGCAAAGATATCCGTTTCAGATACCGGCAACGGTATTGATCCAGATAAGAAGGAGAAGATCTTCGAACCCTTTTTCACGACGAAGGAGGGTGGAACGGGATTGGGCTTGGCCATTGTCCATCGTATCGTGGAAAATCACGATGGATTCATTTCCGTCAATAGTCAACAGAATGAGGGAACGACTTTTGAGATCTTCCTGTCCTTGCAAGGGCTTTCAAAATCTTAACCGCGGGATATTGGCATGGAAACAAAGAAAATCTTAGTGGTCGACGATGAGCGGAGCATGAGGGAATTTCTCGGTATCATGCTTACCAAAGAGGGTTATAGTGTGACTCAATGCCCCGATGGAGAGACGGCTTTGAGGCAGGTCGAGGAAGATATTTTCGACCTGGTCATCATGGATATCCGAATGCCCAAGATGGATGGGATCACCGTTTTGGAACGAATAAAGGAGATCACCCCGGAGACAATTGCCATCATGATAACGGCTTTCGCCTCCACCGATACCGCAGTTCGAGCGATGAAGAAAGGCGCCTATGACTATATTACAAAACCCTTCAAGATCGATGAGATTAAACTGATTATCCGCAACGCGCTGGAAAAGAAGGCCCTGGAAAAGGAAAACATCCTGTTAAAACGCCTGGTTGAAACCAAATATAGTTTTGGTGAAATCATCGGGCAAGGCCCTAAAATGCTAGCCCTTTACGAACTTATGGAGAAGATATCACCGACCAAAACGAACATCCTCATTACCGGGGAAAGCGGAACGGGAAAGGAACTAGTAGCCAAAGCTATCCATTTCAACAGCCCCCGAAAGGGGAAGGCCTTCGTTACATTGAACTGCGGTGCCATACCGGAAAATTTGCTGGAAAGCGAACTCTTTGGCCACATGAAGGGGGCTTTTACTGGAGCGATGTACAATAAACGGGGTCTCTTCGAGGTGGCTGATGGTGGATCAATCTTCCTAGACGAAATCGGCGAATTGCCCCTCTCAATGCAAGTGAAGATCCTGAGGGTGATACAGGATAGGGAGTTCACCCGTGTCGGGGGAACGGAACAGATCAAGGTCGATGTTCGAATCATATCGGCCTCCAATAAGGATCTAGAGGAGGCCGTCAGGGAGAAAAAATTTCGGGAAGACCTTTATTACCGCCTTAATGTTATCCAGACCAAGTTGCCGTTGCTTCGAGAACGGAGGGAGGATATCCCCCTTCTGGCCGAACACTTTTTCAAGAAATACAGCCAAGAATTGGACAAGGACATACGGGAAATCTCCCCCGATGCCATGAAACTGCTCGTCAATTACGACTACCCCGGAAATGTCAGAGAACTTCAAAACATCATCGAGAGGGGTGTTGCCCTGGAGACCAGTACTACTCTGACGGTTGAGAACCTCAAATCTTATATGGATGAACAGCGAGGAGTCAAGAGGATTGATGATGCCCTCTTCGATATTCCAACCGAGGGGATCGATCTGGAAATGGTCGTGGGGGATTTGGAAAGGAGTTTGTTGATTAAGGCATTGGAGAGGGCAAAGGGGGTTAAGAAGAAGGCGGCCGAATTGTTGAATATCAATTTTCGATCGATGCGATATCGTCTTGAGAAGTATGGCCTCAATACCAGGGACTAGTGTCACGTCCCAAAAGTGACAGCTTCGTAAAAAGTCCATCTGCCATTCGACAGGCTCATGGCCCTGAGTAAAGTCGAAGGGGCATTCCGCCTCTTACTCCCTTGAATACCCCACCGGAACCACATAGAGGGGCTTCAACTCTACGGGAAGATTGAGCACTCGGGATACATCTTCATCGCGAAAGGCACCAACCATAACGGAGCAAAGCCCCAAGGCTTCCCCCTGCAAGGCTAAATTCTGTCCCAGGTGACCTACCTCCATGTGCACATATCTCACCCCTCGTTCTCCATAGCTGGCAGTGGTCCTCGAATACTCTGAACACACAACGAGGGACAATGGAGCCCTTCTGATGAAATTCTGCTCCAGGCAGGCGGAGCACAACCTCTTCCTTAAGTCTCCCGGGAGATGATGGATTATGAAATGTTCCTTAGGCACATACCGATAAACCCCTCCATCCAAGGATTCGACCCCGCCCTCCCCCAGAAGCAAGAAGACTTCAAGGGGATAGGTGGCCCCAGCCGAGGGAACGGTTCTGTAATACCCCTTCCTTATGCCCTGGCAAGCCCATAGGAGTTGAGATAACTGGCTCTTGGTAATGGTTCTGCTGGAAAATTCCCTGGTGCTCCTTCTCCTCAAGATGACCTCCTCGAGGGAGAGTTCCCCCTTTAACCTCGGCCCCGGAAGCGCAATCGTCTTCTCCATGTCGATACCCCGTTAAGGTCTCATGAAAACCAAAAAAGAAGCTCTGAGCGCAAATTTATCCCGTAGTTGAATTAAGATCTGGACTGCCTTGACCGCAACACTGCAGCACTGCACGACCGCAGCACCGCATATATCCGCCTATTTCCTCTTGAACACCTTATCCAGTTGTGGGTAATCCATCTCCCAAAAGATGGGTCTTCCATGGGGACAGGTGGAAGCGAAGTCAATCTGCTCCAGATCATGGAGCAGTGCCTGCACCTCCTCATTCTTCAAAGCCCGGCTTCCCCTGATTGCCCCATGGCAGGCCATAATAATTAAGATCCTCTCCGTCAGGGCCTCCACGTCAGAAGCTCTCCCCTCCGATGCCAACTCTCCGATAATATCCTTGACCAGAGTTTCAATGTCCTCTCCCGCCACAACTTGAGGAACCGATTTGACCACGAAAGTGGTACCACCGAACGCCTCAATTTCCATGCCCAGCTTCTCCAGTTCTTCCCTATGAACGCTCAATATATGCTCTTCAGCAGGGGGTAATTCCATCATGTGGGGAAAAAGGAGTATTTGTTGAACAACGGCGGCATTTCCAAACTGGTGTCTTAACTTCTCGAAGATGACCCTTTCATGTGCCGCGTGTTGGTCGATTAATACCAATCCCTCAGGTCCCTGGCATACGATATAGGTGCCCCCGATCTGACCCAACGGGAAAAGGGAGGAATAGAAGCCCCCTGGTTGGACCTCACGGGAAAATTCCGGAAATGCGAGACTCCTTTCGGCCAGTTCACCCTCCGCAGGCCGATATTCCCCCGCCGTCCCCTCTCGAATTCCACTCTGAACCCCTTTTTCTCGCCAGTAGGTCTCTACAGCCCGAGAGACCCTCGCATCACTTGGGACCGCCTTCAGCTGGGACTGAAGGGCCAGGTGAATTGAGCGGTAAACCTTCTCCTGATCCCTGAACCTGACCTCCCTCTTGGTGGGGTGGACGTTAACGTCCACCCGATGGGGTGAAAGATCGATAAAGAAAATGGCAACGGGGTAGCGATCCCTGGGGATGAGAGTCCGGTAAGCGTCGAAAATGGAACGATTTACAGTCCTATCCCTTACGAAGCGCCCGTTTACATAAGTGAAGATGGACTTGGCCGTTGAAAGGGTCAAGGTAGGTCTCCCGATATAACCCTGAAGGGAGATGGTTTCATCTCGAAATTCTACCGGGATTAACCCCTCATAGATATCCCTTCCGAGGATCGCTTCTATGCGGATTGACGGGTCGTCGGTCTTGGGGACATTTAAGGCCTCCCTTCCATCGTGAATCAGCCTAAACTGGATTTCGGGCTTGGACAGGGCTACCTGGTCCATGACCCTATGGATGTGAAAAAATTCCGTGCCTACTGACTTCAAAAATCTTCGCCGAACAGGGGTATTGTAAAAGAGGTTTCTAACCTCCACGCTTGTTCCCACAGGCGAGCCGGCCTCGGAGACGCGGACCTTTGTGCCGGCCTCTCTATATACCTCTGTTCCCACCTGAGATGTGCCATCTCGGGTTATGAGCCTCATTTTGGAAACCGAGGCAATGCTTGGCAAGGCCTCTCCCCTAAATCCAAGGGTCTGAATGGTATACAGATCCTCTTCTCCTCGTACCTTGCTGGTTGCATATCGCTCCGTTGCCAGAAGGGCGTCCTCCTTGGACATACCACATCCGTTGTCCATGACCCGAATGGATTCCATTCCACCCGCTTTGATATCGCAGAGGATCGAACTAGCCTCGGCATCAATGGAGTTCTCTATAAGCTCCTTTACCACCGAAGCTGGCCTCTCCACTACCTCCCCCGCCGCAATTTTGACGATCAAATCCTCCGAAAGGATTCTAATCTTCGAGGACATACCCCCTCCTATAACGGGGCGCAATCTTCTCGCCTTACTGGCTGAAACACTGGTGCTGCGGTGTTGCGACCAGGGTAGTCCACTTTTTAGTTCAACTACGTGATGAATTCGCGCCCAGAACTCATTTCCCAATGTCTTCAGTACTTCCCTTACTCAAATCGGACGATATTATATCCGAATACCTCCTCAACCTCCTTCGCCATATTGTCAGAAGGGGCCACATTGAACTGGCCGGGAAGCGAGATCACCGTCTCGCTGCGACTTGGGATGACGATGTGGAGGAAAACCCTGCATTGTCCATTTTCCCCCAAGAGGATGGACTTCAACCTCTCCAAGAGCTCCCCGGTCAGCCCGGGGGTCGTGAGTTTAATGTGGACCCTGGAAAAGGAAGTTTCCTTTATTTTGGAAAGGGGAGTCACCTCGTTGGCCTTGATTTTGGGGCTGTCCTCCCCCGTATCCAAGATCCCCTTGACCAAGATTGGATCATCTCCCTTCAGATAGGGCAGAGATGAGATGAAGACATCCGGGAATAGGATGACCTCAATAACTCCCTTTAAGTCCTCCAGCGTGGCAAAGGCCATTCGTTCCCCTTTTCGCGTGGTGATCTCCTTGAACGTGCTCACCACCCCGCATACTTTGACTTCCCTACCACTTTCAATTTGGGCCACACTCGCCGTATTCTCGCTGGTGAACCGCTTGATATCCTCCTCGTATCGGGCTAACGGATGGCTGGTGATATAAAAACCCAGGGTCTCCTTTTCGAAGCTCAGCAACTGATTTTCGTGCCATTCCTCGATATCCGGTAATTGGTGATGTCCCCTTCCAGTCGCCCCCCCCTCCCCGTAAGTGGAAAAAAGGCCGACCTGCTTGCTTACCCTCTCCCTCTGCCGTAATTGGGCCATTTCAATGGCCTCATTCAGTGTGGCCATCATCTGTGAACGATGTGCCCCGGTGAAATCGAATGCGCCACACTTGATCAAACTTTCCAACACCCTCTTGTTCACCTTTCTGAGGTCCACCCTTTGGCAGAAATCGAAGATATCATTGAACAATCCATTTTTTCCCCTCTCCGAGATAATGGAATCCACTGCACCGCTCCCCACGTTCTTAACCGCTGCCAAACCGAAGCGAATTTTTTTTCCGATGGCCGTGAAATCCCTGTAGCTTTCATTGATATCGGGAGGAAGAATCTCGATCCCCATATCCTGACACTCGCCGATATATTTGACGATCTTATCCGTGTTCTCCATTTCACAGGTGAGCAGTGCCGCCATGAATTCTACTCGGTAATGGGCTTTTAGGTAAGCCGTTTGATAGGCTATGAGGGCATATGCAGCACTATGGGATTTATTAAACCCATATTCGGCAAACTTTGCCATGAGATCAAAGACCCTCTCAGCCTTTTGGGAATTGATCCCCTTCTTCCTCGCACCCTCCAGGAATTTCTCTTTCTGTCTCTCCATCTCCTTGGGATTCTTCTTGCTCATGGCCCACCTGAGGACATCAGCATCCCCGAGGGAGAAATTGGCCAGGGAGCCGGCAATCTTCATAACCTGTTCCTGGTAAACGATCACCCCATGGGTCTCCCGAAGGATCTCCTCCATCTGGGAAATTTCAAAGTGGACGGGCACTTTTCGGTGTTTCCGTTTAATAAAATCATCGACCATCCCGCTTCCCAGAGGACCGGGACGATGGAGGGCCACTAAGGCGATGATATCATCGAAGGACTCGGGTTTGAGTTTTACCAAAAGCTCTTTCATTCCCGAGCTTTCCAACTGAAATATGCCCGTCGTTGAACCGGAACCTAAAAGCTCAAAGGTCTTCTTGTCCCCTAAATCTAGATGCCGGATATCGATCCCGCCATCTCCTTTTTGATTGACCATCCCCACCGCCTTATCTAGGACGGTCAAGGTCTTGAGGCCGAGAAAATCGAATTTGATCAATCCAATCTTTTCAACATCCTTCATGGCATACTGGGTGATGATTTCGCCGTTCTGCCCGCGGTAAAGGGGAAGATACTCTATTAAGGGCTTATTGGATATGACCACGCCAGCTGCATGGGTGGAGGCGTGTCGGACCAAACCTTCCAGGGACTTGGCGGTGGTAATCAATGACCTCACCCTCTCTTCGGACTCCATCAACTCCCGGAGCTTTGGCTCTTGGAGCAGGGCTTGATCCAGCGCAATATTTAGGGTATTTGGGATGAGCTTTGCAATCCGGTCTGCTTCGTTATATGGCATATCCAAGGCCCTCCCTACATCCCTGATCACCGCCTTGGCCTGCATCTTACCGAAGGTAATGATTTGCGCGACGCTGTCATTTCCGTATTTTTCGGTGACGTACCGAATCACCTCATCCCTTCCCTTCATACAAAAATCGACATCCACGTCCGGCATGCTGATCCGTTCGGGGTTTAAGAACCTCTCGAATAAGAGTCCATAGCGAAGAGGGTCAAGATCGGTAATCCCCAGAGAAAAGGCAACGAGGCTCCCGGCAGCAGATCCCCTTCCGGGGCCAACGGGAATTTCCCTCTTTTTCGCGTAATTGATGAAATCGGAGACGATGAGGAAGTAGCCGGAGAAACCCATGGATTTAATGGTTGCGAGCTCTTTCCCCAGCCTTGTGAAATATTCCTCACGGCCTCGTGTAATGGTTCCCTCGCTGCCCTCCATTTCGGATAACCTCTTCTCCAAACCCTCCCTTGCGAGATTCTCAAGATAGGAATCCAATGATTCACCTGGCAGAACGGCGAACCTGGGAAAATGGTATTCCCCGAATTTCAATTCCAGGTTACACTGATCTGCGATCAGCATGGTATTGGTAATCGCCTCTTCCCGACCGGCAAATAGGGCTTTCATCTCGTCGTGGGACCTGAAATAGAACTGATCCGTTGAGAATCGCATCCGATCCTTGTCATTGATGGTCTTTCCCGTCTGAATACACAACAAAACTTCGTGGGCCCTGGCATCCTCGCTCCTCAGGTAGTGGCAGTCGTTGGTCGCTACCAGGGGTAAGGAAAGCTTATCCGCCACGGAGCATAATTTTTCGTTTATCTCGCCTTGATTCTCCACACCGTTTTCCATGATCTCCAAGAAGAATCGATCATGGTCGAATATCTCCGAGTATTCGCGGGCTACTTTTTCCGCTTCGTGCTCTTCTCCTTTGTTGAGCAAAAAAGGAATCTCCCCCTTTAAGCAACCGCTCAGGGCGATCAATCCCTCGTTATATTGTCTTAAAAGGTCTTTATCGGTCCGCGGTTTATAATAGAACCCCTCGAGGTGGCCCAGGCTGACCAATTTGATCAAATTGTAATATCCCGGCTTATTCATAGCCAATAAGGTGATGTGGTACGGCCCCTCGCTCACATTCCCCGTCTTCTTTTCAAATCGGCTCTTGGGTGCCACATATATCTCACATCCTATGATGGGCTTAATTCCATTCTTTATCGCCTTCTGGTAAAATTCTATAGCTCCGAACATATTGCCATGGTCCGTCAAGGCTACTGCCGACATCTCATATTTCTTGGCCAATTCGAAGAGTTCTTCGAATCGAATGGCCCCATCCAAAAGGCTATATTGGCTGTGAAGATGCAGATGAACGAATTGTCCTCTATTCATTCCTCCTCCTCATTGATACGGGAATAAACCGCGAATTGACCTGTGAAGTTCCTCGTCTACATGGTCGAATGTGGGCGAGAAAATGGGCCGTTTTTCAACTATATATTGTATTATTTGTTTTTAATAACACAATATATAGGTCCTGTCAAGACAAAAATTATCTGAAGCTTTTTGATTTTTTTGGGGGTTCCGTTGGTCCTGAGCGTAATCTGCCGGAGAAGTGGGGTACCCTTCGAGGACGAGTGGACTTCGGGATGGCCCTATGGCCATGTGTCTTTAAATCAGAAACCTGAACGACCACGAAGAGCCATACCTTGGGAACAGAGCTATTCCCATTCAATGGTACTGGGAGGTTTTGAACTGATATCGTATACCACCCTATTGATCCCCTTCACCTCATTGGTTACCCGGCTTGAAATTCTTTCAAGCATGTCATAGGGAATCCGAACCCAGTCAGCCGTCATTCCATCAATACTTTTGACCGCCCTGATGGCGAGGACATTCTCATAGGTCCTCTCATCTCCCATCACCCCCACTGTTTTTACTGGGAGCAGAACGGCAAAGGATTGCCAAATCTCTCGGTAAACTCCCGTCCGAGATATCTCCTGGAGCAAAATATCATCCGCTTGCCTAATCAGGGAAAGCCTTTCCTGAGTCACCTCGCCGATAATCCGAACGGCCAACCCCGGCCCGGGAAAGGGCTGGCGGCTGATAATCCTATCGGGGATACCCAACTCCTTGCCCACCAATCTAACTTCATCCTTAAACAATTCCCGGAGGGGCTCAATCAGTGTGAGCCCCATTCTATCCGGAAGTCCTCCCACATTATGGTGAGACTTAATCGTGGCAGAAGATCCCTTAAAGGAAGTCGACTCTATAACGTCGGGGTAGAGGGTTCCTTGGGCGAGATACTTAATCCTCCCTGATTCCCTCGCCCATCGTTCGAAGAGATAGATGAATTCATTTCCGATAACCCGTCTCTTCTCCTCCGGGTCAACGACCTCCTCTAATTTTCCCAAGAAGTGCTCCTGCGCATCAACGCGGACTAAGTTGATCTTGAAATGGTTCCTGAAGACTGCTTCAACCTCATCGGCTTCATCTTTCCTTAAAAGTCCGTTATCTACAAAGAGGCAAATCGATCGTTCACCTATAGCCCTATGCAAGAGGACAGCCACCACTGAAGAATCGACCCCCCCGCTGATGGCACAGAGAACCTTCTCCCTTCCCACCTCTCTTCTGATGTCGCTCATGCCTTCCTGAATAAAGGATTTCATGGTCCAGGAGGCCGAGCAGCCGCATACCTTATAGAGAAAATTCTTCAAGATTTCGATCCCCCTGGGCGTATGTACTACTTCCGGATGAAATTGAAGGCCGAAAAGCGTTCCTCCTCTGCCCTTCATAGCAGCGATAGGAGAATTCTTCGAATGAGCTATCCTTTCGAATCCGTCGGGCACCACCTCTACTCGGTCTCCATGGCTCATCCACACGTGATGTCTTTTCCCCCCTTTTCCAAACCCCTCAAAGATGTCAGTAGGATCATCAACCACGATCTGGACCTTCCCATACTCCCTTTCGGGGGATTTGATTACCTTACCCCCCAAGAGATGGGCCATTAGCTGCATTCCATAACATATTCCAAGGATTGGAATACCTAAATCCAACAACTCGCGCTGCACCACCGGCGCATCATCGTCATGGATACTCGACGGACCGCCGGAGAATACAATTCCACGGGGATGAAATGCCTCTATATCTTTCAAATTCATATTGAAGGGGTGAATTTCACAATAGACCTGGCACGTCCTGATGCGCCTGGCAATCAGCTGAGTGTACTGAGAACCGAAGTCCAGTATGAGAATTTTCTCACGATACATGTCCCCCATGGCTTTGACCTCTCTATGGGAGCAAAGTATTCACTGGAAAAAGCGGGTCAAGGACTCAGCCTTATTCGGCCATCGCTCCCCACCTTGTACCGATACGGTTGGCCATCTTCAGAAAGGAGATCCCAATCGGCCAAAATCCCCGCGGAGACTAATTGTTGTAAATCCTCGGGATATTCGCCCTTTTCCAATAGGTAGATTTTCAGCGCCTTCAATATCTTCGTCCTATGCAAACCGCCCGAATAGGCTCGTGGTAAATTCACCTCCCACTTCTCGATTCGGGAGTTGACCACCACATCCTTAAGAAAGGGTTTAAGGAAGATGATCAAGAGGAAGATTATTGCGAAGAGGATTCCCAAGCGCATGACTGAGGAAATATTTCTGAAGGTCTTCCCGGTCACAAAATCCCTAAGGCTTGGCCTCTCTATGGCTACGCTTCGGATGAGCCCTCCTTCCTCCAATTTCGCCAAGGAGTCATAAACCTGAAATTTCCCCAAGAGACTTCGATCCACGATCTCTTGGACAGTGAGTTCCCCATTGACCAAGCCATGGATCACTTCCCCTTCCGCGGATATCTTCTCGCCCAATTCTCCGATATCGTATCCGTCCCCCATCTCCTCGGCGGAAACCTTTTCAAAGATGGTATAGGGTGAAGAGATCTTCTTCTCGATTTCTGACCATTCGTCCAACATCCGAAGCACGTTGAGCAGGACGTTCTCCGGGCTCAACGCCAATGGGATCCTTCGATATTTCTCAACGAGCCGCAGGTCAAACCGAAAATTCCCATCTCCCCATTGGAAGAGATCGTAAATGGTCTCATAGATTTGATTCTCGATAACCCTAAGCACTTCCTCCCGTTTCAGCCACTGCAAATCGATGAGCACTTCCCCCAAATACTGTAATGTTTCCTCCTGAACCTTAAGGGCTTGGTCCAATTGCTGTTGGGTGATTACCCCGGCCTTGACGAGAATTTCTCCCAAGTGGTCCTTCTTGGCCCGATAGGTGGAGAAGACGTGGACGATCATGCCATCCAGGAAGTAGATCTCAACCTTCTTCCTGCCATGCTGAACATTCAAAATCCCGGTCTTAAACTGTTGGCCGATGAGCTGAATGATCTCCGTAATGCTGAAATCTTTTAAATCACCCTGTAGGGCCACCCCTTCTCCTTATAATGGGATTCTGATCTTCTCAAGGGCCCGTTTTTGTCTCTCAAAACGGGATATACTCATGAGGGAAGGCAGATAGAAGCAAGCGAAAAGTCCAATAAGGAAGGCCATGCTCGACAACGGTGAGGATGCCGCAACGACCTCAGAATTCCTGATGAATCCATGCCAGTGGTATATTCTCAGAATGAACATGGAAAAGATAAAGAGCAGGAGCCCCCCCCTTACCGTGTAATTTCTCCATACGTGCCCCCCTCCCAAGGAGAAAAGGGAAAGGATCCTCGAAATGATCTCTTCCCTCTTTCGGTATCCCCTGACCTGAGCCATCTTCTTCCCCTTTATCTTGGGGTTGAGACCCTCTTTTTTCACGAAAAGACGATGGCAACCGAGGCAGATAAAATCGCCCCCCATTTTTCTTGGAAAGACCCGACGGCTGGGACTACCGCAGAGGGAACACTTCCTCATGCCCCCCTTCCGTTTGGCCAGTATCGAGAAAACTACCACCATGCCCAAGAATAATAGGGGGGAAACGAATCCCCACCGGTCGCTTAGCGGTCTCACCCATACTGAAACAAGCCCTTCGGGATCTATCCATTTGTCCATGAGATGATACATGACACCTTTCCACAGGCTCAGAGTCGAGAGGGTCTCGTCGATGACGTAACGATTCATATTTCCCGTTTCAATTTTCAGGTAGTAATGAATTAATTGGGGGTTTAGTTCAGTGGCCCTTTGAATGGATGGATCCGCCTTGACTACGTTCGTGGACTTTTTCGAATTCGCCCTGTGGAGGTTAAAATAAAAGGAAGCCTTTCGGGGTTTCAAGTCGATGGCCTTCTGATTCCATTCGATGGCTCGATCGACATTGCCCATTGCCAGCCAAACGTTTGCCAGATTCGTCATGGCCTCGGCAGCCGAGGAATCATTGGATATAGCCTGCTTTAGATAGTATTCAGCCTTTGGATAGTTCCCCTCCCTCTTATTAATCAACCCCAACGTGAAGAGGATCTTCGTATCTCCGGGGTTCCCCTTAAGTCGTTGGATTAGATCCTCCTTAATATCTTGGCTCCATATCTCCTCGTTCGCCTTATAGATGTTCAAAGGGGCCTTCGCCGAATGATCCAAAAAGTTGGAGAAGACATCCATCGTCCAGGGGATATAGATTAGCAAGATGAGGAAAACGCAGAGCACGATCCTCTCCCGCTTCTGGAGGAAGAACCAGACGAGAAGGGACCAATACATAAAGGCCCATATGAGACTCAGTTGTAAGAAGAAGGGAAGGAGAATGGCCACGACCTTTATCAGTGCTTGGATAATCTGAAAAACCTGAGCTTTGAAATTCCTTGCTAAACCCTCAACAAAGGAGGGAAAATACTTGAGGAACAAGATGAATGAATAGAGCAAAAAAGCCAAGAGAATCGACTGGCCAATGAGGAAGAGGAAATCCGTGAACCTTATGAAGGTGAGCTCGAAATTCTTCATTGAGACAACGAAACCTTTCAGGTATTCCGCCAAAACTCTGTCTAGTCGAAGTTTAGACCGATTCCAGTGGACCCTCGCAAGGCCAAAATATCCATACGGCGATCTCGGAGCGAGCATTTTCGCCCCGCTACAGAGCGCCAATGCCTCTTGGTGGCCCCCCCTTGCCGAGACCTCCAAGGCTTCTCTAATCAGCAATGTAGCGAATATGGGCAGATTGCGAATACCCCTATCCAATTGAACTCGATGAATCTGCTCCAACTCCTTCTTGCCGACGATCGTCTTTCCACTATTGATGAGGTCTCTTCGCTGAAGCCAATAGCGTTGGATTTCCGGGGGACCGGTGAAGATATTGATGGAAGTGACCTTTCCGGACTGTACAGAATCCTCTGAAGGATAGATTTGACCACCATTCCACACGATGAAACAGAATACGGAAAAAAGGAAAATCCTGAATGTCCGCCTCATTGATCGACCCAACCTTCTACTCCATCCCTCACTCCAACCGGTAGTTGGGAGCCTCCTTGGTTATGATCACATCATGGACATGCCCTTCCCGCAGTCCAGCCGATGTTATTCTGATAAATTTGGCCTTTGAACGCAACTCCTCTATATTCCAACAGCCAACATATCCCATTCCGGCCTTCAACCCTCCGACAAGCTGTTGTACGCAAAAGGATAGAGCCCCTCTATAGGGAACGCGGCCCTCAATGCCCTCGGGTACTAATTTGGTTTCCACATCGACGTCCTGTTGAAGGTACCGATCCCGGCTTCCCTCCTTCATGGCCTCTACAGAACCCATCCCCCTATAAACCTTGTAACTCCTTCCCTGAAAGAGTACAATCTCCCCGGGGCTTTCGTCGGTCCCCGCGAATAAGTTTCCCACCATAACCGAATGGGCTCCAGCGGCGATGGCCTTGGTGATGTCCCCGGAAAATTTGATTCCCCCATCGGCGATAATGGGAATGTCGAATTTCCGGGCGGCTCGAACAGTGGCCATTATGGCGGATATCTGAGGAATGCCTATCCCGGCAATCACACGGGTAGTACAAATGGAGCCTGGCCCCACCCCAACCTTGATTACATCCGCACCGGCTTTTATCAGATCCTCCGTTGCTTCCCCCGTGGCAACGTTTCCCGCGATGAGCTGACAACCCGGGAAGTTCTCCTTTGTGTCCCTTACCGCTTCCATTACATCCTTGGTATGTCCGTGGGCCGTATCGATAACCAGGACATCCGCCCCGGACTTCAGGAGGGCATCGGTCCTCTCCTCCCTATCCTTATCGGTTCCGATGGCCGCTCCAACTCGCAACCGGCCCAGATCGTCCTTGCACGAATTGGGGTATTTCCGGATTTTTTCGATATCCTTAATGGTAATGAGGCCCTTGAGGTTATTCCTCTCATCGACGACGAGGAGCTTTTCAATACGATTTTTGTGAAGCAAAGCCTTCGACTGCTCTAATGTTGTTCCTTCGGGCACCGTAATGAGGTTATTCTTCGTCATTACGGTGGAAATTTTTTCATCCAATTGAACCACAAACCGCAAATCCCGATTGGTCAATATGCCAACCAGCTTACCATTTTTGGTAACGGGAACACCGGAAATGCGATATTTCCTCATAATTTCCTGAGCCTCGTAAATCTTTTGGTCGGGGTCCATGGTGATGGGCTCCCTGATCATACCGCTTTCCGATTTCTTCACCTTATCCACTTCCATGGCCTGAGCCTCGATGGACAGGTTTCGGTGTATAATCCCAATACCCCCCTCCCGGGCCATGGTGATTGCTGTATTGGCTTCGGTAACAGTATCCATCGCTGCACTCAAAAGGGGGATATTCAAGGTAATGCTATTGGTAAAAATGGTGCTGGTATCAACGTTCTTCGGGACCACATCCGACTTGGCGGGCACGAGTAAGACATCATCAAAGGTTAGATATTCTTGGAGAGATTCCTCTAACATGATTACTCCTTCCTGAAATTGAATAACATATGCAAATGGATTTCCCCCTTCATCGGAGCCACTTCCGAGGTGACGGCTCTATGTTGGAGATAGAAGATAAACGAGGAAATAAAATGGAAGGGTTTTAGTATTTAATAGCAAAGCATTCTCCTTTTGTCAACTGGCGGTCTTACCGTGATCGGTGCCCAGTTCAGCGATTGGATCCATATCCTTACAAAGCATCCCTTCTATTCTTAACAAGAGATTATCCAGATGTCTCCCCTTGAGGGCCGATATGGAGATGGCATTGTATCGCCGACAGGCCTGGGGGATGAAGCTCGAATCCACCTTATCCTCCTTATTGAAGACCAAAAGCTTGGGAATTGTGTTCAGTTCCAATTCATTCAGGATCGTTTCAACGGTAAGGATATGCTCTTCGAAAGCGGGGTTAGTCATATCGACCAAGTGTATGAGAAGATCGGCATCCCTCAGTTCACCGAGCGTAGCTCGAAAGGCCCCCATGAGATCCTTGGGTAAATCCCGTATGAATCCCACCGTATCCGAAATAATAACCTCTCGATCCCTTTGAAAGCGGAGCCTCCGAGTCGCGGTATCCAAGGTGGCGAAGAGCTTCTCCTCAACGTTTACGTGGCTTTTTGTCAATGCGTTGAAGAGGGTGGATTTCCCAGCATTTGTATAACCAACGATGGATAGGATGGGAATCCCTCTCTTTATTCTCCCTTCCCTCCTCCGTTCCCGCTCCTTGCCCAAATTATTGATTTCCTTCTCCAAACGAGTAATCTTATCCCTCACCCGTCTACGGTTTATCTCGAGTTTCGTCTCCCCTGGACCACGACCTCCAATCCCCCCGGTCAAACGGGACATAGCCGTATTTTTAGCCGTAAGCCTTGGTAATAGGTACCGTAGCTGAGCCAATTCAACCTGGACTTTGCCATCTCGGCTATGAGCCCTCTGGGCAAAAATATCCAAAATCAACTGTGTCCGATCGATCACCCTCAACTCCGTAAAATCGCTAATGGAGGCCATTTGGGGGGGAGACAAATCCTGGTTAAAAATGATAAGGTCAACTCCCAATTGCATGCATCGTATCGTGATCTCGGTCAGTTTACCCCTTCCGATCAGAAGCCTGGGGTGCAACTTTTTTGGACGCTGAATGATGGAATCCACTGTCACCCCACCGCTCGTTTTCACCAACTCCTTTAACTCTTGGACGGATTCCTCGATGTCCCCCTGATTGGAATCCACCACGGTCACCAAAAGTGCATTTTCCCTCCCATTTTCAAAGACTTTTACTCGCTGAGTCCGTTCAAATTCATCCTCCAGGGATTGAATGAAGCTAAGGAAATCGATATCCAGCCCCCATGGACGATGAGGCGAGAGGAGCTCCCATTTTTTTTCCATGGGATTCTCCGGAAGCAGGTATCCCAAATAAATACGGTCGGGTGATCCAGAACCATCAACGGACAAAGCGCCCATCATGTCGAACCTCAAAAGGGCAAGGTCAGTGATGTCGTCTTGAGTAAGGGGTTCATCCCTAAGGTGAGTATGGATGCATCTGAGGCCCCGAAGCCTTAACAACCCCCTCCTATACCTTGGCAGGGGTGGAATGACAATCCCTTGATGATCTCCTACGATGACATATTCAATCGTGCCCTTGCGGTTGACCAAAATTCCCACTTGCCGTTTGATCTCATGGGAAATCTCGGAGAGATACCTGGCTATTTCGGGGTTTATGACCTTCCGTGGAGGGATCTTTCTTCGATATATACGCTCTAATCTCTTTATCTGGCTGGACTTAAGGCCTGCTGAATGACCAAAAACCCTTTTGATGGTGATTACTCCC
>JAQYWG010000039.1 GCA_030145085.1 Thermodesulfobacteriota bacterium | reverse complement strand
CTCATGACCTCAGAGGCACTGAGGCTCTCAAACCCCTCGGCTCTGATGATACTCCTCACGATCCCCATGAACATGGCAGCGGGCATCCCCTTACCCGCCACGTCGCCGATCACGATGTTGCTGTAGCCATCGCCGACCTGGAGGAGGTCATAGAAATCTCCCCCCACTTCCAATGCGGGAATACACTCCCCAGCGATCTCCAGCCCCTTCACCTCGGGGAATTTTTCGATCAGGAGCCTCTTCTGTACCTGGTAGGCTATCTCCAGTTCCCTCTCCATCCTCTGTTTGGTGAGGATCTCTTCCCTGCTCTCCAGTAATCTTTCGCTCATGGTGTTGAGGGCTTCTCCCAATTCCCCCAACTCGTCTTTGCTCCGGACGTCGATCTTGGTGTCCAATTTCCCCTGGGCCATGAGCTTGGTCTTTTCGATAATCTCCAGGATGGGTCGAGTAAAGGTTCTGGAAATCTTCAAAGAGAGGAGGACGGTAAACAGAAGGGCCCCTATCACGATGAGATAGATGCGCCTCAATATTGATTCGCTCAGGGGGATGAAGAAGGCCTCCTTGGTCCCCACATACAGGATGCCGATACGATCGCCCCAATAGTTTTTGATGGGTTCATAGGAGGAGATGTACCAGTCCGTCACCACAAACGCCCTGAAGTTCCAGGGTTTTCCTTCCTTGATCACCTGATCGTAGACCTCTTCGGACACTCGCGTACCAACTGCCCTCTGGCCTTCGAAGTCCCTGACGTTGGTCGAAATACGAACATCATCTTGGAATATGGTCGCGGTTCCCTCCCCCACGCTGTCGACGATCTTATCCACGATCTTATAATTTCTCACCAGAAATTTAGCTCCCACCACCACCCCGATCACTTTTTCTTCGTCCATTACGGGAATAAGAGCCACCAATGCCATGCCCATCAGGTTTTTCTCGATGTTGAGGGGCCTAGCCTTCGGTGTAAAGCGGTATTTAACGGTCAACTGATGGGCATAGGTTTGCCTCACATCGTCCTCGATATCCACCTCCTTGGGGGCAAAGACCTCTGTGGAAACAATCTCCCTTCCCTTCAGGCCTTCTCTTATCAGATGCTTGAGGGCATACTCGTCAAGATCGTTGTTGGTTTTGCACAGGACGTCTCCGAAACGGTCGATCATATTGATGACGTCGATGTTGAGGATTCGCTTGGAGATGATGATCTTTTTCTTTAATCCACCAACGTCTCTCTCAAGGATCTTTTCCTTGATTTCCGGCAGGGAGGAGAGGATCCGAATGCCATCGGCGATTTTTTCCAGCTCGGCGTTATAGATCCCCCAGGCCGTCTTCAGGTTGGTGGAAATTGTGGCCTGATTGTATAAGCTCATCGTTTCCCGCAACCGTCTCAACGTCATGGCCGTAACAAAACCCAGGGGAACAAGGGCCACGATAACGAAAAAGATGAGCAACTTTCTGGAAATGGTAAAACGAAATTTCGTTCGAAAAGGGTTTAGATTCATGTTTGAGGCCCTATGAGTTCGTTCATTTCGCCTTCCTTTTGGCCTCCAGTATCGCCATAGCCTCCTCTACCGTATCCGCTTGGGTCAGATAATCATGCAATTCGGCGACTTCGATGACTTTCTTAACGATATCCCGGAGGTTTATCAGCACGAGACCTCCGTCGCCCTCCGTTTCCTTATTGATGGAAAGCAAAACCCTCAAGCCACTGCTGCTCAGGTAAGTCACCTCCGAGAAATCCAGAATGATACTCTTGGTCTTTTGTTCCAAAACCTTATCAATTTCATCTTCCAATTGGGAAGAGAAACTGGCATCCAATCTCCCCTCTACTTTAACTAATTGGATACCATTTCTTTGAGTGTCGATGACCTCGATCTTCATTGACCATTCCCCTTTGATTGAGAGATCCGTTTAATCAAAATTAAATGGTTCCCTTCGTTTGGCGAATAATGGTAACGAATATCATCCATTACCTTCTTCATGAAGTAGACTCCTAGGCCGATATTCTTCTCCTTGCCGTCTTCCGTGATATCTTTCATATCGAGCAGCGGAATTTCCAAGGGGTTAAACCTTTTCCCCTGGTCGAGGAGGTCTATTTGGACCAACTCGCGGTCGACCGATACCCTCACCTTGAAATAATTGATGGGACCGACTTGATAGGCATACTTAATGACGTTGGTGGAAGCTTCATCGACAGCCAATAAGATATTCTCGATGTCTTTTGAGGGTACCTCCTGATTTTGGCAAACGCTCTTCAAAAAATCCGCTACGGTGGATAGGTATTTTAACTGGTTTGGCAGTCTGATTTCCACGACTTCTTTTGGAGGGAACATCTCATTGCTTTCTGATTCAAGGAGATAGCTTGTGGCGACATCCAGTGCCTCGGAAATCCTCTGGAGGGTGTCCAATGAAGGCTGACATTTATTCTGTTCGACTTGTGAAATGAAGCTTGCCGAAACCCCCACTTTTTTTGCCAGATTGCGAAGCGACATTCCCCTCAACCTCCTCACTCCCTTTAAGCGAACACCGATATTCATGGCTTTAATCCCATGTGAAGGTTTTAGGATTTCTCCGTATGGATGGGCTTTTGCCTAAATCCACTCTCACTTACTGAAGGAAATGCGGTATTTAGCTAAAACCTGTTACTTATTGAAACAAGTCATATGTACCATGAGAACAAGCGCACTGTCAATATATACTGAACGAATAGCCCGGATAGATCCAGGAGAAGGAGAATTTTCATGGGGGCAGCTTGTCCCAAGGATCAGGATTTGGTGGTTGAATAGCCTTGTGAAAAAAATATCTTTTTCCTTGCATTATCCCTTCAACGTGCTATATAGTTTGCAGGTTAAGGATTCCAAACTCCGTAGAAATACCTTGAATTTTTGGTGAAGGGGATTGAGAGTTGAAGTTCTCGAAGGTTCCAGAGGCGACCATTAGGCGGTTATCAAGATATTCAAGGTGTTTGGAGCAACTGCAGGCTAAGCGAGAAAAAGTTATTTCTTCCGCCCAACTGGCTGCCAAGTGCGCAGTTAATGCGGCCCAAGTGAGAAAGGACTTGGCCTACTTCGGTGAGTTTGGTATCAGGGGGGTTGGATATTACGTCAGGGATTTGTTGTTCGACATTAAACGAATTCTCGGATCGGATAAAGAATGGAGAATGGCGATTGTCGGGATGGGAAATCTGGGTTCAGCCCTCTTTTCCTATAAGGATTTCCTGAAACAAAACTATAAAATCGTAGCCGCTTTCGATATCGATCCCCATAGGATCATTGGGAGGGTATCGGAAAAGCTGGGCAAGCCCATGGAAATCCTTCACTCTGATACTTTAAGGGAAGTGGTGAGGGAGAGAAACATCGAAATCGGGATTATCACGACCCCGGCGGATCAAGCCCAGAAGGTAGCCGATCAACTGGTGGAGGCCGATGTCAAGGGAATCCTCAACTTCGCCCCCGCCCAAATAGAGGTTCCGGAGGGGTATATTGTGAAGAACGTCTTCTTCACGACCGTATTGGATAACCTGGCCTATCTCCTATCCGTTTAGTTCCATTCAATCCCACGGTTGGCCTCTCCCCACGATCTGAGGGAGAGCTCCTTTTCCAGCAGCAACCAATTGTCATTTCGTTACTAGACGAGGCTGAAGTAATGTTCCCCTCAAGGAGAAGGGGTAAATTCCCTTGACCTTACCTTGCCGGCCGAGAAGGGAGAGAAGCACCTGATACCTGGGATCGAATTTCGCCGAGGGTTTAACTGTAATCCTCAGGTTGAGTCGGCTCTGGGGAAGATGGGAATTGAGGAGGATATTTCCGAGCACCTGGCCATTGAGATCCCCTCCTGAGGAGGCAAGGCGCTTGATAATGATTTTTCCACGTTTTAGTTCTATGCTGCCTTTAATACGCCCCACGCGGAGAGGAGCTATCCCGGGTAAGGACAATCTGCTCAGCATCGCCCCGCTTATCTCAAATTCAGCTGATCCGGACTGCCCGGAGAGATCTCCCTCCCTAAAGGCAATCGTCGTTTTTCCCTTCAGGATTCCCGCCATCTCCATCCCCATCACATCCCGAAGAACGTGGATGCGCTGGAGATTCACATCTCTTCCCAAAAGCGTTAACTCGCCCCCTCCTCCGTTTTTGAAAAACTCCCCTTCTACGGTGCCATCCAACACCTCTCCCCATAATCGAAGGGAGACTTTTCTCCACAGAAGTGGAAGGAGGGAAAGGGTAATCCTAAATCGCTCGATACCTATCACCTCAACCTTTTTCGAATCCACCAAAGCGGAGATGACCACGTTCTTAAATATTAAACCCGATAAAAGATGAGGACGAACCTCCTCAATTTCGTAACGGAAGGGAGTTTTGGCCTCCAACTCCCCTATGATTCTCCTCTCAAGGGTCTCATAGGGAAAACCGATATAGAGAAAAAAAATGAAGAGGAAAACGCCAAGGAGGATGAAAATGACAGCGTGGAGGACCCTCTTGCCCTTCATCTGGACGGCCAATGGCTTTCTCCTCTCTCAAGACTGCCGATAGCCGAGAAAGGCTTAATCCCTCATCGCACTCAAGAGAAACATCTCCATCTCCTCAATCGTCAGGATCCCCTGGGGGATGGGGTGACCCATTTGTTCAAGGAGGAGGGATAGCTCGGCAACCGGGGGAAGGCAGTATCCCTTTTCGGTTAAACTACTTCTCAGGGAGGAAATTTCAGCGGGGATATATTTGGTAGTTACCTCCCCACTCTCCAAGATGAGAATGTGATGAGCATAGCTGGCGTCCTCAACGGAGGTGGTGAAGTGGATGACGGCCATCTTCCTTGTAACATTCAGCTCCGACAAAATGGACATGAATCGGCCTTTCCAGCGGGGATCGAGGACGGAGGTAGCCTCGTCGATGATGAGGTAATTCGGTTCCAAGACCAGGACTGCCGCAATGGCTACCCTTTGCTGCTGGCATTTGGAGAGGAAGTGTAGGGGGAAGCTGAGGAATTGTTCCATTCCAAGCAGACCCAGATATTCCGTTATCCTCTTTCGTATCATCTCCCTTCCCACCCCGATACATTCCAACCCAAAGGCCATCTCTTCCTCCACTATGGGGAAAAGGAGTTGCTCGTCGGGGTTGGAAAGGATCAGCCCGACATGAGATCCTCCCTCACCTGGGGAGATCGTTTGCCCATCAACCAAGATTTCCCCCGATGAGGGATGGAGCAGGCCTTTGATCAATTTGGCCAAGGTGGTCTTACCCGCTGCATTTCTCCCCAAGATGGCCACATATTCCCCCTCTCCAACCATGAGGTCAAAGCCATTTATAACGAAGGAACCACCTCTCTTTTTATCGGTATAGCGAAAACCAACCTTTCTTAATTCAAGCATAGTTTTGATGTCCACGGGATGAAAAAGGCGAGAGGTCAGCATTGCCCTCTACCTGGGGGAACCCGAGATCACTTCTTCTCTTCCCCTTTCTTAGGGCGTTCTTTTCTCGATAATTTACCCCCCTTTTCTCCCTCCGTAGGGGATGATTCCCTGCTGGGTCCTCTCTTTTTGGAGACCGATTTGGATTTGGAAGCTTTCCCCTTTGTCTTCGACTTTCCCTTATCGGTGGAAGATGCTTTGGTAGTCAACTCAATAACACTCAAAAGAGCCCCGTCTCCAGGGCGATGACCCGCCTTGAAGATTCGTGTATATCCTCCCTGTCGGTCTTGAAAGCGGGGGGCAATATCTTCAAAGAGTTTTTTCACGATTTTCCTGTCTTTGATGACGGCTAGGGCATTCCTCCTTGCATGGAGGCTACCTTGTTTTCCAAGGGTGATCATTTTTTCGGCGAGTTTCCGAAGTTCCTTTGCCTTAGCATCGGTAGTCTCTATCCTTTCATCGCCGAGAAACGAGGTTACCATATTTCTCAACATCGAGACCCTATGGCTAGAGTCACGGTTGAGCTTTCTCCCCGCTTTTTGATGTCGCATGAGGGGATCTCTCCTTATCCATTCGGGGTTGTGGACTCCTCTTCGGCCTTTTCCTCGGGTTGAGCGGGGAAATTTTCCAATTTCATGCCTAAACTGAGGCCCATTTCCTCCAGTATCACCTTGATCTCGTTGAGGGATTTTCTCCCGAAGTTCTTGGTCGCTAGGATCTCCGCTTCCGTCTTTTGGACGAGCTCTCCGATCAATTTAATGTCTGCGTGTTTAAGACAATTGGCAGACCTGACCGAAAGCTCCAACTCATCCACGCTCTTGAAGAGGTTCTCGTTCAAATGCTCCTGTTCCTCCTCTATTTCCTCCCCATCCGTCTCATCCTCTTCCTCGAAGTTGACCAATATGCTGAGCTGGTCCTTCAATATCTTGGCGGCATAGGCGACGGCATCTTCCGGGTGCACACATCCGTTGGTCCACACCTCCAGGGTTAACTTATCGTAGTCGGTGATCTGTCCTACCCGCGCATGGGTCACCGTATAATTTACCTTGGTAATGGGTGAGAATATGGCATCGATGGGAATCGTACCAATGGCCTGCCCCTCTTCCTTGTTCTTCTCAGAGGATACATACCCCTTCCCCCGTTTAACCACCATCTCCATTTTCAACTTTCCATCAGGGGACAAGGTAGCGATGGGATGATCTGGGTTCGTGATCTCAATTGTATCATCGGTGATAATATCACCTGCCCTAACCACCCCCTTTCCTTTCGCTTCAATTCGTACGGTCTTCGGACCATCAGCGTGGAGTTTAATCTTAACCTCTTTCAGGTTTAGGATAATATCTGTAACATCCTCCGTGACGCCAGGGATACTGGTGAATTCATGGAGGACGCCATCTATCTTTACCGAGGTGATGGCGGCCCCTTGAAGAGATGATAGCAAAATTCTCCTAAGGGAGTTGCATATAGTAATGCCAAATCCACGCTCAAAGGGTTCGGCGTAAAATTTCCCATAAAATGGAGTCAGGGTTTCCTTTTCGACCTCCAATTTCTTCGGTTTTATGAGCTCCTTCCAATTCCTCTGCATATTTTCCTCCTCGAATAGAGGCCACGGGAAAAGCCAATGGCGATCTTTACCCCATGCAATGGAAGGTAATCATGGCCTCCCCATTCCGCCATAAACTGTCTATTTCGAATAGAGTTCGACGATGAGTTGTTCTTGAATGGGCATCGTCAGATCTTCTCTCGAGGGAAGGCCCTTCACCGTTCCCCTTAGGTTGGTCTTGTCCAATTCGAGCCACTGGGGAATTCCGCGTCGAGCGACGGAATCGACGGCCTCCGATATTCTGGAGATATTCTTGCTTTTATCCCTCAATCGAATCACATCTCCCGGTTTGATGAGGTATGATGGTACATTCACCTTCTTGTCGTTGACCAAGAAGTGGGAATGTCGCACTAGTTGCCTCGCCTCATTCCTGGAGTTGGCAAAACCGAGGCGATAAATGACACTATCCAGCCGTCTTTCCAAAAAGATGAGCAAGTTCTCGCCCGTAATCCCCTTTTTCCGCTCCGCCTTCTTGAAATAATTGCGGAATTGCTGCTCCAAAACCCCATAAATCCTTTTGACCTTCTGTTTTTCTCTGAGTTGATTTCCATATTCCGAAAATTCACGCCTCGATTTTCCGTGCTGCCCAGGGACATAGGGTCTCCGGTCGATGGCACACTTATCGGAATAGCACCGATCCCCCTTGAGGAAGAGCTTGAGGCTTTCCCTCCGACATAGCCTACATTGCGAATCTGTATATCGAGCCAAGATATACCTCCTTAAACCCTTCTTCTCTTGGGAGGCCGACAGCCATTGTGGGGAATTGGGGTGACATCCTTGATGAGATTGACCTTAAATCCAGCTGCTTGAAGCGACCTCAACGCGGCCTCCCTGCCCCCTCCAGGCCCCTTTACATAAACATCAATGCTCCGCATACCGTGTTCCATTGCCTTCTTAGCGGCATCTCCGGCGGCCAATTGTGCCGCGAAGGGGGTACTTTTTCTCGATCCCTTGAAACCCTGGGTCCCGGCGCTGGCCCATGAGATAACATTTCCGTCGGGATCGGTTATGGTCACAATGGTGTTGTTAAAGGTGGCCTGAATATGGGCAATACCGCTTGGGACATTTTTCTTCACTCTCCTTTTCTTCGTTCCTTTACCCTTAGCTTTTGCCATAAATCCTCCTACCTTTTCCTCTTACCCATGACCGCCCTTCGCGGTCCCTTCCGAGTTCGGGCATTGGTGTGGGTTCTCTGTCCTCGAACGGGAAGGGACTTTCGGTGGCGAAGACCCCTGTAAGAGCCGATATCCATCAACCTCTTGATATTCATGGCCACCTCTCGCCTGAGGTCCCCTTCTACTTTATACTGCCGGTCGATGGCCTCCCTGATCTTCACGACATCAGACTCGGCGAGTTGGCTCACTTTTGTATCCACACTCACCTGAGTTTCCGCCAGGATTTTACCCGATAAAGACCTGCCAATACCATAGATATAGGTCAATGCAATCTCGATCCGTTTACCCCTTGGTAGATCTACGCCCGCTATTCGTGCCAACTCGATCCCCCCTTTAGCCTTGCCTCTGCTTGTGTTTTGGATTACTGCATATAATCCTGACAACGCCCTTACGTTTCAGAATTTTGCACTTATCACAGATCTTTTTGACTGAAGACCTTACCTTCATCTCCCGAGAAAACTCCTCATTTTGCCCTGTAAATGATCCTTCCCCTGGACAAGTCGTAAGGGGAAAGTTCTACCGTCACCTTGTCCCCCGGAAGGATCTTGATGAAATGCATCCTCATCTTCCCGGAAATATGGGCCAGGACTTTATGTCCATTTTCCAATTCCACCCTAAACATGGCGTTGGGAAGGGTTTCTAAAACCGTACCTTCAACTGGGATAGCTTCCTCTTTTGGCATACGTCTCCCTGTCTCCGATTTCTTCCAAAATTCGATGAAAAATATCGCCTATGTTCCCGACCCCGTCTATGGACCTTACTAACCTCTGAGAGGCGTAGTATTGAATGACCGGTCTGGTTTGCTGCGAGTAAATGTCAAGTCTGGATCGAATGGTTTCCTCCTTGTCATCATCCCTTTGATAAAGGGAACCCCCACATGTATCGCAGATTCCCTCCTTCTTTGGGGGGTTGAAGAGAAGATGATACATGACGCCACATCTGCTACACGTCCTCCTTCCCTTCAACCGGTTTATCAATTCCTCCATTTCAATCTCGATATTGATCACATGATCAATGGCCAATCCCCTTTTCCCCAGCATCCTTTGCAATGCTTCAGCCTGGGCCACGGTTCTGGGGAAACCGTCCAGAAGGAACCCCTTTTCGTAATTCCGTTGCATGAGCCGATCTTCAACGATCCCGTTAACCACTTCATCGGGAACGAACTCTCCCCGAGCCATATAGGCCTTGGCCTTTAGACCCAGAGCCAACCCATTGCTAACTGCTTCCCTGAGGATATCCCCCGTTGATATTTGTGGAATATGGTACTTCTCCGCAATAAGCTTCCCTTGAGTTCCCTTGCCCGATCCAGGAGGGCCCATGATTATCAGGTTCATGGTTTTTGCCCTTTTCCCATCAACGACGCCTACCCCTCAATCTTCCTTTCCTCATCAACCCCTCATATTGCCGCGTCAACAGATGGGATTCGATCTGTTGGACCGTATCAAGGGCAACTCCTACCACAATGAGCAAGGCCGTTCCTCCGAAATAGAAGGGAACGTTGAATCTTCGAATCAAAAGGGTTGGAAGAACACAAACCGCCGAAATATAGAGGGCTCCACCTAGGGTAATCCGGGACAGGATTCGGTCTATATGTTCCGCCGTCTTTTTTCCGGGCCGGATCCCCGGTATATATCCCCCGAACTTCTTCATGTTTTCGGCGACGTCATCAGGGTTAAAGACGATAGCCGTATAGAAGTAACAGAAGAAGATGATGAAGGCGATATAAAGGACGTTGTATAAGATGGTCCCCCCGCCCAAACTATTGATGGCCTTATTGAGCCAAGGGTAAGTTTCCATCCATGCTTTAGGCATGAACTGACCTATGGTCAAGGGGAACATCAGTATTGACGAGGCGAAGATGGGGGGAATAACCCCTGAGGTATTGATCTTTAAGGGAAGATGAGTGCTTTGCCCCCCGTAAATCCTCCGTCCCACGATCCGTTTCGCATATTGAACGGGCAACCGCCTCTGGCCCGTCTCCATGAAAATGATAAACCCTACCACCACCACCATGAAGGCAAAGATGACCAGCATTAAGAAGATTTGTAGTTCCCCCGTCCTCAACAACCGAACGGTATTGCCGAAGGCACCAGGCAGTCTCGCCACAATTCCCGCAAAGATGATGAGGGAAATCCCGTTGCCGATTCCCCTTTCCGTAATCTGCTCTCCCAGCCACATGATGAAGGCGGTTCCGGCCGTGAGGGTAATCATCGTCATAGGGATGAATGTCCAACTGGTTTCGGTAACAACAGGCATGCCCCCAGATTCCATCCGCATCAGGCCCATCGCGATACCAAAACTCTGGATGAGACTCAAAAGCACCGTTCCATAACGGGTATATTGAACGATCTTCTTTCTTCCCGATTCCCCCTCCTTCTTCAGCCGATCGATATAGGGAATAACCACGGACAGAAGTTCCATGATAATGGAAGCACTGATATAGGGCATAATTCCGAGGGCAAAGACCGAAAATCGTTGCAACGCCCCCCCAGTAAACATGTCGAATAAGCCGAACAGGGTCCCCCTCGCTTGTTCGAAGAAGGCGGCGAGGGCATCGGCATTGATCCCAGGTGTGGGAACATGCACCCCTATCCTATAAACGGCCAAGAGCAGAAAGGTGATAATGATGCGCTTCTTGAGCTCAGGAATTTTGAGGATATTCGAAAAAGTACCGATCAATTTAAAGGCCCTCTATCTTTCCTTCAGCTGCCACTATCTTCTCGGCAGCTCCTTTGCTCACCCGATGGACCCGCAAGGTGAGGGGAACGGTAACCTCCCCCTTTCCCAATATCTTCACCCCATCATGGACCTTTTTGACCAATCCGGCCTTCTGCAGAGCCTCGACATCAACGATGCTGTTGGCTTCGAATCGGTTCAAATCCTTTACATTCACTAAGGCGAATTTTTTCTTGAAGATGTTGGTAAACCCCCTTTTGGGTATACGTCGTTGCAAGGGCATCTGCCCCCCCTCAAAACCGGGAGGAATCCCCCTTCCCGATCTGGATCTCTGTCCCTTCGTCCCACGACAGGCGGTCTTGCCATGCCCCGAACCGATCCCTCGCCCAACCCTCTTTTCCTTGCTCTTGGAGCCTCTAGGGGGCTTCAAGGTTCCCAGCTTCATTCTCCAATAATCTCCACTAGATGGAAAACTTTCTTGATCATCCCTCGGATTTCTCGCGTATCCTTCAGGGTGACCATTTTGTTCACCCTATTGAGGTTGAGCCCCTTGAGGACTTTCCTCTGTTTTAAGGGTTTGCCAATTCCGCTTTTGATCAGCCTAATGCTAAGGGTATTGGAAGATTTGTCCATCGGATTTCTTTTCTCTTTGCTAAAGGATTTCCGCAACTTTTTTTCCCCTCTTTTGGGCAACTTCCTCGGGGGTGCGGAGTTGTCTCAATCCCTGCAAGGTGGCTTTAACCACGTTGTAGGGATTGTGCGAACCCAAGCACTTGGTCAAAATATTCTGGACCCCTCCGCATTCCATGATCGCCCTGACAGCCGCGCCGGCGATCACACCGGTCCCTTGTGATGCCGGTTTTAAGAGGACCCTTGCGGCGCCATATCGGCCTATAACCTGGTAGGGTATGGTTTGATCAATGATCGGTATTTCAATCAAACCGCGCTTAGCTTGCTGGATGCCCTTTCTGATGGCCTCGGGAACTTCGTTGGCCTTCCCTAGACCGCTCCCTACAATACCACCCCGATCTCCGACCACCACCAATGCACTGAAACTGAACCTCCTGCCCCCTTTAACCACCTTCGCGACCCGATTGATGTGAACCACCTTATCGACCAATTCCTGCTCGTCGGGATCAATCTGAGACAATGTCTTTCCTCCCCTAAAAGATCAAGCCGTTTTCCCGGGCCGCTTCCCCCAGGGCCTTTACCCTGCCATGATATAAATATCCATCGCGATCGAATACGACCATCTTGATTCCCCTCTCGATGGATTTTTTGGCTATTAATTCGCCCACCTTTTTTGCAGCCTCGGTATTGCCAGTTCGCTTCAATTCTCCTCGAATCTCCTTGCTTAAAGTTGAAGCACTGGCCATCGTCTGTCCCGTTGTATCCACAATTACCTGGGCATAGGTATGCCTCAGGCTCCGGAAGACGCTGAGTCTTGGGCGCTCAGGAGTCCCCTTAACCCTCTTTCTCACCCTTTTTCTTCTCCTCACACGAGCCTCAACCTTCCGATTAACGGTAACCACTCCAACTCCCTCTAGGCCTTTGTCTTGCCCACCTTCAGTTTCACGTATTCACCGACGTAACGAATTCCCTTGCCCTTGTATGGCTCGGGTGGCTTAAGGGATCTAATTTGGGCAGCCACAGAGCCCACCAATTGCTTATCGATGCCCTTTACCTTTATGCTGGTCTGCCTTTCAACTTCAACCTTAACCCCTTCGGGTAGAGGAAACAATACAGGATGTGAAAAACCAAGGGTCAATCGGAGGACGTTTCCCTGCAGGTCAGCCCGATATCCAATTCCCTGGATTTCCAGCCTTTTCTCGAAACCCTGTGTCACTCCAGTAATCATATTGGCAATCAAGGCCCTGGTCAACCCATGCAAGCACCGGGTCGTACGATGGTCATTAGGCCTCTTCACCACTATCTGTTCGGGCTCGATGGAGATCTGGATTTCCGGTGGAATCCGATGGGTCAGCCGACCCGTGGGCCCTACGGCCTCCAGGATCGAATCGGTTCGTTTGACCTTCACGTCCTTTGGAATAGGAATGGGAACCTTGCCAATTCGAGACACGGTATCTCCCGCTCATTACCAGATATAGCAGAGGACTTCGCCCCCCACATTGGCCCTTCTGGCCCCCTTATCGGTAAGGACGCCCTTTGAAGTGGAAAGGATTGAAATCCCTAATCCTTTCAACACGGATGGAATCTCATCCCTCCCTACGTATACCCTTCTACTGGGTTTACTAACCCGTTTTAATTTGATGATCCCTCTGCGGTCGGCGTCATATTTGAGGAAAATCCTTAAGATGCCATGCTTCCTCTCATCCGCGATTACCTTAAAGTTCTTGATATAGCCTTCATCCTTGAGGATCTTAGCTATAGCCTCCTTAAGGCGGGAAGCAGGGATATCTACTTTATCGTGTCTCGCCGAACTGGCATTTCGAATCCGCGTTACCATATCAGCCAAAGGATCCGTTACGGACATACTTGACCCCCTCTCCCTCCTGCCTTTCGATCGTATCGGTTACCAGCTTGATTTGATCATTCCTGGGATCTCCCCCCTCAAGGCGTATTTTCTCAGGCATATTCGACACATATTAAATTTTCGATAAAATGCCCGTGGTCTGCCGCATAGCGGGCACCGATTATACTCTCTTACCTTAAATTTTTTCGGCCTTTTGGCCTTCTCTACCAACGCCCTTTTCGCCAATGTTCCCTCCGTAAACCATCCCTATCAATTTCTGAAGGGCATGCCCAACAATCTCAGCAACTCCTTTCCCTCCTCGTCAGTTTTGGCCGTGGTAACGATGATGATGTTCATTCCCTTTACCTTATCGACCTTATCGTAGTCAATTTCCGGAAAGATGAGCTGCTCCCGGATTCCGAGGGCATAGTTACCCCTTCCGTCAAAGGATTTCCCGGAGACACCTCTGAAATCCCTTACCCGAGGGAGGGCGATATTCATCAACCGATTGAAGAATTCGTACATCCGATCTCTCCTCAGGGTAACCATACAACCGATTGGCATCCCCTTCCTGAGCTTAAATTGAGCAATGGATTTCCTCGCCTTGGTAATAACTGGCCTTTGGCCGGTTATTAGGCTAATTTCCTCAACGGCGGAATCCAATACCTTGATGTTCTGTATGGCCTCTCCCAAGCCCATATTGATGATGATCCTCTTCAGCCTGGGCGCTTGCATAATGTTCTTGTATCCAAACCGCTTCATTAACTGGGGGATGATCTCCCTTTCATACTTTTCCCTCAAAATCCCCAATGCATCCTCCCATCAAAGATTCCGCCTGATGACTATTTATCCAATAATTCTCCACACTTCTTGCATATCCGGACTTTTCTCCCATCATCCAAGATCTTCTTCCCAACCCGAATGGGAAGGTTACACTTTTCACAGATGACCATCACATTGGAGACGTGAATGGGAGCTTCTTTCTCGACGATTCCTCCTTGCCTTGTCTGCCCACCAGGACGAGTATGCCTCTTGATAAAATTGATCTTTTCAATAAGGGCTCGATTTTTCTGGGGAAATACCTTCAAAATACGACCGCTCTTGCCCTTTTCCCTCCCCGCTATAACCATTACTAAATCGTTCTTTTTCAAGGAAAATCTGCCTCTCATCATTCCTTCCGTCTTCCCCCGTCACAAAACTTCGGGGGCCAATGATACGATCTTCATAAATCTCTTGGCCCTTAACTCGCGCGCCACAGGACCGAAAATTCGAGTTCCGATAGGATCTCCTTGGGGATTGATCAAAACGGCGGAATTATCGTCAAATTTGATGAAAGATCCGTCCGGTCGTCCCACTTCTTTCCTGGTGCGCACGATCACCGCCCTCACCACCTCTCCCTTTCTGATCTTGGAATTGGGGATGGCATCTTTAACGGATACCACAATTACATCCCCGAGGCTGGCGTACCTTCTCCTCGTTCCGCCGAGAATTTTTACGCAACCCACTTTCTTGGCACCCGAATTGTCCGCAACATCGAGAATAGTCTGCATCTGAATCATCTATGCCTCGCCGTTCCATAAGCAGGGTTCACATGGCTCTCTTGATGATTTCCTTAACCCTCCACCTCTTCTCTCGGCTCAGTGGACGAGTTTCAATGATCGATACGGTATCGCCTGTATGGCACTCATTCTTCTCATCATGGGCCTTATACTTCGCCCCCTTCTTCACATATTTCTTATAGCGGGGATGTTTGACCAACCGTTCTATCCTGACCACCACGGTTTTATCCATTTTGTCGCTGCATACGGTACCGACCAGCATCTTCCGAATACCCCTCTCCTTCATTTGGTTAACCCCACATATGATCAACTATCCGTAGGGACATCCGAGGCCTCGGGTTTTCCCTCCCCTCCCAATGTCCTCTCTCTTAGGACGGTCTTCACCCGAGCGATGTCTTTCTTAACCCGAACGATGGCCATGGTATTTTCCAGCTGACCCGTCGAATACTGGAACCTCAAATTGAATAGCTCTTCCCTCAGTTCCCTCTCCTGTTCGATCAGTTCGCTATCGCTCTTATCCCTTAATTGACTAGCCTTCATGGCCCTTTCCTCGACTGATAAATCGGGTGGCTATGGGGAGTTTCTGGGAGGCCAGCCGAAAGGCCTCCTTCGCTCTATCCTCCGCAACGCCCTCCATTTCATAAAGGATGCGCCCTGGTCTAATCACCACGACCCAGTCCTCAGGAGCCCCCTTTCCCTTCCCCATCCTGGTCTCCGCGGGCTTCTTGGTGACGGGCTTATCGGCGAAGACTCGAATCCACACTTTCCCCGTCCTTTTAACGAATCGCGTTATGGCGATACGGGCGGCTTCTATTTGCCGTGTTGTTAACCACCCACACTGGGTCGCCTGGAGCGCATAGTCGCCAAAATTGATGCTACTTCCTCGAGGAGACCTCCCCTTCATCCTCCCTTTTTGCATCTTCCTGTATTTAACCTTTTTGGGCGTTAACATCGCAGTTCATCTTTCCCTTGATGGAATTAGGCCGCTGTTGCGTCTTCTTCCCCGGAACCGAAGACCTCGCCTCTGAATATCCAAACCTTGACGCCGATGACTCCGTATGTCGTCTTCGCTTCGGCAAGCCCGTAATCAATATCAGCCCGAAGTGTGTGGAGGGGAACCCGTCCCTCCCTATACCATTCCCTTCGAGCCATCTCCGCGCCTCCAAGCCTTCCAGCACAAGCGATTCTGATTCCTTTTGCTCCCACCTTAAGGGCCGAAGTCACCGCCCTTTTCATGGCTCTGCGAAATGAAACCCTTCTTTGCAGTTGAAGGGCCACGTTTTCCGCCACGAGTTGAGCGTCCATTTCAGCCTTCTTGATCTCCTTGATGTTGATAATCATCTCCTTTTGGGTCTTCCTTTGAAGCTCCCTCCTCAAATTCTCCACTTCGACCCCTTTTTTCCCGATGATAATTCCGGGGCGGGCCGTAAAAATATTGATTTTCGCCTTTTTTCCCTTATCGGCAGCCCTTTCGATTTCAATCTTGGAGACCCCCGCATGGTAGAGTCTTTCTTTGAGAAAATCGCGAATTCGAATATCCTCTTCCAACAACTGGGGGAAACTCTTACTGGCATACCATCGTGAATCCCAGGTCTTAATAATTCCCAATCGAAAACCCGTGGGGTGAACTTTTTGGCCCACTATTCCATCCTCCCGAAATTGGTCTAATAACTTTCCTCCAAGACCACCGTAATGTGGCTCATCCTCTTTCGAATAATGGTGGCCCTCCCCATGGCCCTTGGCCGATACCGCTTCATAGTCGGCCCCTGATCAACGGTGATCTGTTTTATGAAAAGGGTGTCGACATCAATATTTTTCATTTGGTCTGCATTTGCAACGGCGGATCTAAGCAGTTTGGCAACGATTTTTGCGGGGGCCTTTTTCGTAAAGGCCAGGATGTTTAAGGCCTCTCCAACCCCCCTCCCCTTTACCAGCTCGGTCACCATGCGGGCTTTCCTGGGTGCGGTCCTAATGAATTTCGCCTTCGCTTTAACCTCCACGGCTCTCCTCTCCTCAGTTCCGCTACTTCTTTCCCGCTATCCTCGTTTTCTTATCCCCGGCATGGCTGTGAAAGGTCCGCGTGGGGGAAAAATCTCCCAATTTATGGCCCACCATCTCTTCGCTGATGAAGATAGGGAAAAATTTCTTCCCGTTATGAACACCAATGGTAATGCCAACCATCTCGGGCAAGATGGTAGAGCGTCTCGACCACGTTTTGATAATTTTCCCACCCTGTTCCTCTCTGACCTTCCTCAACAGACTTTCATCAACAAAGGGACCCTTCTTAACTGACCGTCCCATCCTTCCACCTCCGCCATCTGAGCAGACTCATTTTCTCTTCTTGACGATATACTTCTCCGTAGCCTTATTTTTCCTCGTCTTGAAGCCCTTGGTCGGAACACCCCAAGGGGTAACCGGATGCCTTCCTCCGGAGCTCTTGCCTTCGCCACCACCCATGGGATGATCGACTGGATTCATGGCTACCCCTCTAACCCGAGGCCTCCTTCCCAACCACCTTCGCCGACCCGCCTTTCCCAGGGAAATATTTTCATGATCGATATTGCCGACTTGTCCAACAGTGGCAAAACAGTCCAACAATACAAGGCGGACCTCTCCGGAAGGAAGGCGAATGCGCGCGTATTTCCCCTCCTTCGCCAAGAGCTGACCATTGGAGCCGGCGCTCCGAATAATCTGCCCCCCCTTTCCCGGTTTCAATTCGACGTTGTGAATAACACTCCCAGAGGGGATATTTCGCAAGGGAAGGGCATTGCCGGGTTTGATGTCGGCCGATTCACTCGCGACGATGGTCTCCCCCACTTTCAAGTCCACAGGAGCGATGATATATCTCTTTTCCCCGTCCACATACTGCAAGAGGGCAATTCGAGCAGACCGATTTGGATCGTATTCAATGGAGGCCACCTTCGCCGGTATACCCCTCTTATCCCTTCTGAAGTCGATAATCCTATATCTTCTCTTGTGCCCCCTCCCCACATGGCGGACGGTCATCCTTCCATAGCTGTTCCTACCGCCACTCTTCTTCAGGGGCTTTAGGAGTCCCTTTTCGGGCTTGCCCCGGGTGATTTCCTCAAATGTGGAGACGGTCTGAAATCTCCTCCCCGGTGAAGTAGGTCTATATTTCACATTTCCCATGGATTAAGCTCCCAAACAAGGAATCGGAGCTAGGCTCCCTCAAAGAAGTCGATCCGATCCCCCTCCTTCACGGTGACGACGGCCTTTTTCCAATCGGGCCTTTTACCAAACCGTCTTCCCAGCCTCTTCACTTTCCCCCTGATCGTAGCAGTCCTCACTTCCCTCACCTTTACCTTGAATAGGCGTTCAACGGCCTCCTTGATCTCAATCTTATTAGCCCTCTTGTTTACCTTAAAGCTGTATTGACTTTGGCTTTCCCGTTGGGTCGTGCTCTTCTCCGTTACCAGTGGGCTGATAATGATATCGTGGACTTCCCTCATGATGCTAATCTCTCTTGGATTTTCTCAACGGCATCTTTGACGACAATCAGATTTTCATGATGCAAGATGTCGTAAACATTTAACCCTTCAACCCTCAATATTTTGACCCCTGGTACATTTCTGGCCGACCGTTCAAGGTTGAAATTTTCCCCCCCGATGACGATAAGGGCCTTTTCCATGCCGAAACGACTGAGGATCTCTAAGAAAGATTTCGTCTTAATCTCCTTTAATTGGAACTGGTTGAGAACCAGCAATTTCCCCTCCCCAGCCCTCACACTTAAGGCAATCCGCAGAGCCTGTTTCCTCACCTTTTTGGGAACGCTAAAACCAAAATCCCTCGGGGTAGGACCGAAGATAACCCCTCCTCCTTTCCAGAGAGGAGATCGGATCGTACCAGCCCTGGCTCTTCCAGTCCCTTTTTGCCTATACGGTTTTCTGCCCCCCCCCCTGACCGCGGACCGATTTTTGGTCGAGGCCGTTCCAGCCCTCCTTTTTGCCAGCTGCATTCGGACAACATCATGAAGCAGGTAATCCTTGATCTCCGTGTTGAAGATCTGCTCGTCTAATTTTATCTCCGAGACTTTCTTTTTACCCGTACTGTAAACTTTGACCAGAGACATCCTCTCCCCCGTCGGAGGAATTACGGTTCTTCCTTCTTAGATTCTTCTTTGGCCTTTCCTTGAGCCTGTTCCTTAACCTCTTCCTCAGCCTTAGCCTCAACCTTAACCTCTTCCTCAGCCTTACCCTCAACCTTAGCCTCAGCCTCAACCTCTTTCCTCTTAGCCTCTTCCTTCTTCTCTTTAGGTACAACTGGCCGAGCAGGGGCTACTCCCTTTTTGGCCTGCCTTATGGTGACGATTCCATTTCGCCAACCCGGGACG
>JAQYWG010000399.1 GCA_030145085.1 Thermodesulfobacteriota bacterium | reverse complement strand
CATCCCGTGATTCGAGGTAGAATACGTTTAGCAATGGATTGAACGCAGGTTCTTCTAGAAGGTCTAGTATCTCATCAACTGTGGTTTTGGCACTGCGAAGCAACATCATCCTATGTTTTTCAGCAAATGAATCCTCTTGATAAAATATACTTAATCCGTTCGATGAAGAAGACAGCCAAGTGAAAGTTGAATCATTGAGAGCTTTCTGTGCGAAATCGTCGGTGTTCTGTCCCATCACGTTTGTTGCGAAAATAATGAGGAATATTACCAGTAATTGATAGCGGCAGCAATTTGCTTTAAGCATTCATTTTCCTCCAATATCAATGCCTCGAGTAGCCGAACGGTGCGGATCACGTGCGGCTGTAAGCCGTCGCGTGCATCAAGCTTGTTCGACGGTTCATATCGTTATTGCGCCTTCCATGTAGAGTGCGGCCTTACCGGAAATCATGACGCGCTCACCGGCATCCCTGCACCACAACTCCCCGCCCCGTTTCGAGACCTGAAGAGCGTGAAGTTCCTTCTTGCCCAAGACCGTTGACCAGTAGGGTATCAGCACACAATGTGCAGCGCCTGTTACCGGGTCCTCTGGTATACCCATCCTCGGTGCGAAGAACCGTGAGACGAAATCGCTTCGATTTCCCCGTGCAGTAATGATTATCGCACGACACTCT
>JAQYWG010000398.1 GCA_030145085.1 Thermodesulfobacteriota bacterium | reverse complement strand
TAATTATCAATTGACAGCCTTACAATAAACAACTATCTATTAACACCTTAATTTATGTCTTTCCCGCCTGAGGACAGGGGTGCTAGCATCATGTCCCAAAAGTAAATTATAAAAATCAATCAGATTGTATTATCGTTTTCCAGCTTTTAGGATGACAAATTCTAAGCATGAAATCCTAAATCCGAAACAATAACGAAATTCAAATATCAAATGTTCTAAACATGTTTTCAATTTTGGTCATTTCGAATTGGAATTTGCCCTTCGACTTTGCTCAGGGTGGTGAGCTGGCCGAACCATTTCGAGTTTCGATATTCGAATTTCGGATTTAAAAGTAGTTTTTCGAGACACAAAGCCATTGGCTAAATTATGTAACTTATCTCTGGGACGTAAGACTAGCTCTGCTGCCATGAAATGTGCCCGGAGATGGCCATCAGAATGAAGCCAGGGCTAGACATGGTAATCCACATGAAAAATGAAATGATACCAGGATTATTGTGTGATGATCTTTTTCTGCCATAGACTGTTTATTAAAAATAGCATATAATAAGTGACTTAGATAAGAATTTGCCCACCGAGCGAGACCATGTCCAGGCCTGACAAAAAAGTCATACACAGGATTGAGGAATTACGGGAGGGGATAAACTATCACAACTACCGATACTATGTCCTCGAT
>JAQYWG010000397.1 GCA_030145085.1 Thermodesulfobacteriota bacterium | reverse complement strand
TGGCGGATATTTGCCTTTGATGGTTGGCGCACAGATTACATTCAAGGCTTTGATGGAAGACTGGAAAAAAGAACCGATTAAACGGATTTGACCCCATTCCGACCCATAACCAATCCTGAAACTCTTTTCGCTGGAATCCTACCTTCTGACTTCTTGCCACTATCTGTAATTCCCGATTTCTTCTGATATCAGAATGATATGTTCAGCATTCAAGCCTCTTGGCAACTCGAAACTGGCCACTATTATACCGCATTGCAGCACACATGCAAATCGAATGTTTCTAACTGAATCAAACGCCTTCTCCATCACTGGATCTTATCGATTAGCGAATGAAATATGTAATGATCGTGATGGACCCCAGCCTATCTACTTCATCTGAGACTGTCGAAAAAGCCCCCGGATTCTGCTCTATCCCGTCCTATTTCTTACACATCTAGGTTGTTTACAATTGAAGTTTTATGTATAAAGGAATTTTTTATATAAGTTGCTGTTTTTACTTCAATAATTGACGTTTTTGTGCTATACAATGATTATGCTCAAGGGGATTCAAAAACAGCTGAGCGAGGGCAAATAAACCATGGCAAAGTACAAGCAATACAGCTATAAGCAGATGGTCATGCTTTCTGTTTCTCTGGAAGATCAGATCGTTCCAGGCACCCTGGAGTTTGCCATCC
>JAQYWG010000396.1 GCA_030145085.1 Thermodesulfobacteriota bacterium | reverse complement strand
CAATGCCTGGAATTTCCTTATGACAATGTGAGCATCTCATATACGCTACCTCATGATTTTAATTATACTATTAGAACTATTGCTTATGTAATCCATCTGAGGCCTCTTGTCAATTATTGATGGCCCGCAAGGGAGGCACTAAAAAATACTATTATTTCATTGACAAAAATTGATTTTTAACAATAATTGATAAATCGTGGCGGTGTAGCTCAGGTGGTTAGAGCATACGGCTCATATCCGTAGTGTCCGGGGTTCGATTCCCTGCACCGCCACCAGATATAAGGTCTCAAAATACTCTTGACATATTGATTTTCTGTTTTAACTTTTAATGTGTTCTTTATGGGGCTGACATATTTTAATAAAACGCACTTGGGTGTTCTTCGGGATGCGCTGGATATTGCTGAAGATATGACCAGCAACCATTTTAAGTTATCCCTATCACAGTGGAAAAGATATCCTTTTGATGTCAAAACCTTATCCAGTTTATTTGGGGAAGACATCAAGGATAATGTCTTTGCCCTATTGAAGAAACATATGCCAACCGGCGATGGGGAAATAGTGCCAGTGCATAAGAGGCACTAATTTTACATTATCTGAGTGCAGGACCAACAAATCTTGAACTCCCTTCAGAGAGACAGGGATCTTAACTTGCTTTCCCTTTTGGCTTACATACTTACC
>JAQYWG010000395.1 GCA_030145085.1 Thermodesulfobacteriota bacterium | reverse complement strand
ATGAACTTGTCAAATCCTTTAGCCTGATATCCCCTAAGAATTCATTAATGGTTTGGGGTTTCAAGTGCTTATTGAAGTGAACAGATAGTTTAATAGTATCATTTATTATGTAATCTTTGAATGCTAATGTTTAAATACAAATTTATCACATTAGTAATCTTATTCTATTTCTATGACAAGAATTGTATGAGCGGTGGCTCAAGAATTTCCACACTATAGAGAATAGTCCTGGAGCAGCATGAATTATAAAGTGATAAGAAATTAACTTTTCAATAATGTATCTAACCTAAGATTAAAGCAATAAAAAAAGGCCTTACCGGTAAAGCCGGTAGGCCTCTTTTTTTACATGGTGGGCGGTGCGGGGTTTGAATGTGCCGTAGGCACACAAGCCCTCATTGGGATTGCTTTACCAGCCTCAGGCTGGCCGCGTTTATTGAATGGTGGGCGGTGCGGGGTTTGAACCCGCGACTTCCACCGTGTGAAGATGGCACTCTCCCGCTGAGTTAACCGCCCGAATATATACCTACAAATAAATTGATACTATAGTAAAAAATTATTTGCAAATAAATTAATTAATCCCTTGAACCTTTAACCTTGCTGATGGTCCAAGCCTTGCTTTGCGGCAAAGCCAAAGAATTTATCTCGCCCGCTCTCCCACGCCTTGCGGGAGATCGCTTGAGC
>JAQYWG010000394.1 GCA_030145085.1 Thermodesulfobacteriota bacterium | reverse complement strand
ACATGTTATTTACCCCTTGTAAATTCAATTTTTCCCCGTAGCGAGGTATTTCTCAGGGTTCTGGTCGAAAGCCTTCTTACAACCAACAGCACAGAAGTAGTATTTCTTCCCCTTATACTCGGAAGTAGCTGCTGCCTGAGTTTCCTGTACCTCCATCTTGCAAACTGGGTCTATTGCCATTGAGCACCTCCTTTCCTTAATTGCCAGGCTTCGCTGGCTTGAACCCTCTTAAACGCAGTGAATTGGACACGACAGTGATGGAGCTAGCCGCCATGGCTGCTGCGGCTAGCATGGGATTCAAGAAACCATACTCACCTAGAATGAAATGAAGTCCAGAAGGGACACCAGTCTTCCCGAAGGCGAGATACAATAACCCGGCTGCTACCGGAATGAGGGCAGTATTGTAAGCAAAGGCCCAGAAGAGGTTCTGCTTGATGGTCCTCATGGTCCGCTTGCTCAGGGATATAGCGGTTACCACTCCCATCAAGTCACCGCTAATCAAAGTAATATCGCCAGTCTCCATGGCAATATCAGTACCTGTGCCAATAGCAATACCTATATCTGCCTGGGCCAATGCCGGAGCGTCGTTAATGCCATCGCCCACCATTGCCACCACCTTTCCCTTCTCCTGCAATTTCTTGACCTCTCCAGCCTTATGCTCAGGGAGTACCTCAGCCAGGAC
>JAQYWG010000393.1 GCA_030145085.1 Thermodesulfobacteriota bacterium | reverse complement strand
GCCAGTTTTGTGAGAGCCTTCTTATATATCTTTCCAGGTCTTGAGGAGGAAGCTCCGCCATATAAGAATAGCCGGCGAAGAGCTCATCTGCGCCATCGCCCGCCATTATAGAACTAATTCCATTTTCTTTAGCCAGCTTTAAGGCAAAATACAGGGAAAGGTCGTTGGGCAAAGCGAGGTCAAACGTTTTTAGTATTCTTATAACCTCGGGAAGCGTGCTAAGCGCTTCTTCCGTAGTGAACTCCATTTTCTTATGCTGTATTCCCAGGAGCTTGGCAATCTTCTCTGAATAGACAAGGTCAGATGCCGGGGCATCCTTTAATGCCACTGTGAAGCCTGTGCTCGGCCTGGCTATAAAAGCCAGAATGCCAGTATCTAGCCCTCCGGACAGGAGCATGCCATCGGCTCTGCTCCTCTCCACAGCTTCCTTAAGCCTACTCCTTAACCGCTCACAAATGTCCATATCGATGGCTACTTTTTCACTTATAATAACATCAGCTTGATGAACGAATCCACATTGTCATTGCGAGCGAAGCGTGGCAATCTTTGTTCTAAGCGTGAGCGATTAATCTCGCGAGATTGCTTCGGAGCTATGCCCCTCGCAATGACAGGTAGGGACGATCAGACCATTAAAAGCTCCGCGCTTGCACTCTTGACATAGCCCCTGCATTACGCTAAAATTTATTTGT
>JAQYWG010000392.1 GCA_030145085.1 Thermodesulfobacteriota bacterium | reverse complement strand
ACTTCCAGCACTTCCTGGCCTTGTTTCGCTCCGGCGTATGCTTGGGGATCTTTGGCAAGGAGAGGCTCCAGTATTGGAAGATCTTGGTATGGACACTCTTTCGTCGCCCCGGATTGTTTCCATTGGCAATTACCTTGGCGATTTACGGCCATCATTTCCGCAAGATCTGCAATTTATACATCATATAAGCACGTGACAGTAGTAACTAAAGAGCTTTCTGGAGCTATATTACGTGGAGGATCGCAGACGACATACCAATGTGGTATGATTATGAGATTCAACCTTAGTCCCTCGGTTCATAAATTCGATGCCATATTTATTCAGACTTCGGCTGAGCGACTCGACAATATCAAAGGTCATGCTCATCAAAATACATTATCGTATTGGCGAATCGAAGCACTTAGCTACGGGTACCATATAGCATTTTTAAAAAAGAAGGAGGTCAGGATGAACATCTATGTGGGTAATTTATCGTACGGAGTAACCGAAGAGGACCTGAAAGAGGCCTTTGAGTCCTTTGGGGAGGTCGAAACCGCTAAAATCATTAAGGACAGATACAGCGGCGAATCAAAGGGATTCGGCTTCGTGGAGATGCCCGATAGAGCCGGCGCCGAGGCCGCGATAGATGGTCTGGACGGGACAGAACTAAAGGGCCGAACGATTAAGGTTAATAAGGCGAGGCCCCGTTCAGAA
>JAQYWG010000391.1:337-695 GCA_030145085.1 Thermodesulfobacteriota bacterium | reverse complement strand
TACCAGAACCATCGATATTCATCTCCAGCGTAATGTTTGTTTCCTTCGTTTTTCTTTCAACTTTTGCCTTGCGCATCATTTCACCTTCATAGAGGTTTATACTTAAGAAAATGGTGGAGATGAGGGGATTCGAACCCCTGACCCCTACCGTGCGAAGGTAGTGCTCTCCCCCTGAGCTACATCCCCAAGCCTATTTGTATAAAAAATACCTAATTTAAAGCGAATTGTCTAGGAATTTTCTAATGTATTTCTATACTAACAATTTTCCCTTTAGACGCTTACTATCAACTTAATCTTTTCTAGAATATCAATCCCTTTCAGAAATGCTTAGATCCTGTTTTTCATATAACATAAAATG
>JAQYWG010000391.1:0-327 GCA_030145085.1 Thermodesulfobacteriota bacterium | reverse complement strand
GAGCTACATCCCCAATCTATTTATGTAAAAAAATACCTGATTTAAAAAGAATTGTCTAGAGATTTTCTGGTCCACATTTAAGCATTCTTCTGGAAGGTTTATTGATGCGATCTTTGTTGATTGCTTTGAGGTCTTTTATATAACCATCTTAAAACTTACTTTCTTTTTTATTTTTCAGCTAGCCCTTTTTAAGTTTTTACTTAAATCTCCTGCTTACATTTTTTAGCTTTTAAAGAAATTTTGGTCCACCTTATCGCCTTAGTTAAATAGCTGTTAAACGATTTCCATCGCTTTTGATATTTCTGTTGCATCTGTTTGACCTTTTCC
>JAQYWG010000390.1:267-696 GCA_030145085.1 Thermodesulfobacteriota bacterium | reverse complement strand
AAGGCTTAAATTATGTTAGGAAAAATTAAAAATCATCTGGACCAGGAGATCAAACAGATAAGGAGAGGCGGGCTTTATAAAGCTGAACGAATTATAACAAGCCCACAGCGGATGAATATTACAGTAAAACCTGACCGCAAGGTTCTCAATATGTGCGCCAACAATTATCTCGGCCTTTCAGATAATCGTGAAGTGATGCAGGCCGCAAAAGATAGTTATGATAAATGGGGCTATGGGCTTTCTTCGGTCAGATTTATCTGCGGCACTCAACAGATACATAAGGACCTCGAAAAGAAAATCTCTGAATTTCTTAAAACAGAGGACACCATTCTCTATTGCTCCTGCTTTGATGCCAATGGAGGGCTATTCGAAACCTTACTGACGGCCGAGGATGTGATAATCAGTGACCAGCTGAACCACGCAAGCATC
>JAQYWG010000390.1:0-242 GCA_030145085.1 Thermodesulfobacteriota bacterium | reverse complement strand
GCTCAGCGTCTGCGATTTAACAACTGTGACATGAAAGACCTTGAGGAAAAATTAAGACAAGCCCAGTCTGCACGTTTTCGTCTTATTGCAACCGACGGCGTTTTTTCCATGGATGGCACGATAGCAAAACTTGACGAGATTTGTGACCTTGCCGATAAGTATGATGCACTTGTCATGATAGATGATTGTCATGCTACAGGTGTGATTGGGAAAACCGGCCGCGGCACGCCGGAGTATCGAGG
>JAQYWG010000038.1 GCA_030145085.1 Thermodesulfobacteriota bacterium | reverse complement strand
GGGGTTAAACCCTTTTGACATGAGGGTTGGAGAGAGGGCACACTTTCGTCAGCAGAGAAAATTCAATCTCCTCAATGCAGTGCGAGTGTAGCCGGTCATGGGAAGACGAGGCTGGAGGATGGCTGAGAAAAGCAGGAGCAGCGGGCGCGCGTAGACTCATACCAAATCCATGTCGAGGCTTAATCGAATCCTGCCGCAGAAAGAATTCTCACCATTGATTCGAAGCCTTCACGGGCTACATCGAGGGCGGGACGTGTTGAGTATTCGTCGCTGAATAGTTCGAGGGCAAGGGAACCCTGGTATCCCTTGGCATGGAGAATATCGAGAATTGCGGGGATGGGGATGACGCCTTCCCCTGGAAAGACACGGTGGTGGCGTCCGATTTCCATGGGATGAAGGTTCATATCGTTCGCATCGGCGATGTGGAAGGCAAAGATATACTCAGTTGGCAATTCCTCGAGATCCCGGAAAGACGATCCCCCGAAATAGTGATGCAGCGTGTCGTAAAGGATACCCCCGTTTTTTCGATCGGCCTTTTCGACGATGCTCCGTGCGGTCCTGATGTCTTTGATGGTCTCGGCCCAGCCGATGAATTCCAAGGCCAGATTGATCCCGAAGGAGTCCGCCAGGTCACACAATTCCCCAAACATTTCCGGCGCTTCATTCATTTCAGCCGGCCCGAACGTTGCGCATGTCAGTACGACCTTCCCTCCCAAGAATTTCGTATCCTGAAAAAATCCTTCCGCTTGCCGGAGGAATGCCTCCCTTTCCTTCTTGTGACTCGGGGAAAAACAATCCCGCAGCATCATGGACTGATCGAACCGCAGGTTATTTCGCCGAAGGAGTTCCAAAACGGAATCCAACCCTCCGTGTTCTTTTGCGTAATCACGAGCCTCATCGATTTGAAATTCTATCCCGGAAAACCCGACCTCTCGGGTTTTGTCGAACCGATCGGCAAAGGGAGCCTGTCGGATGGTAAAATCATTCAGGGACATCTTCGGATACATTTCAGAACCCAATCTTCTTTCGGCTCTCGATCCGTGCTCACACGGTATTCAGGGAGTAAAGGATCAATCCATCCCCCACCCGCCGGTTACGTCAAGGGTCTCACCGGTGATGTATCTCGCGAAATCCGAGACTAAGAAGAGCACCCCATCTGCTACTTCTTCCGGCGTTCCAAACCTCCCCAATGGGATTGCCCTCCTCAGGGCTTCATTCACCTCGGGGGCACTCATCTTTCTCATGGGGGAGTCGACGACCCCGGGAGCGACGGCATTGACCGTGATACCGAATTCAGCCACATCGTAGGCCATGGCTTTGGTCATGCCTATTACCCCCGCTTTGGAGGCGACGTAGTGAGCTCCGACGGGGCCTGAATTTCCGGTTTTTCCCGTTATGGAGGCAATGTTTACGATTCTTCCCTTCTTTTTCGGGATCATGAAGGCGAGGGCAGCCTTTGAAAAGTTGAAAACCCCTTTGAGATTAACCGCCATGACGCGATCCCACTCTTGCTCCTCGATTTCGTATATCTTTGGCTTCCTCCCCTCCTTCTTGGGAGATATCCCGGCGTTGTTCACCAGGATACCCATACCACCGAGTTGATCAACGGCCTGCTTCACCATCCTCTCGGCCTCCCGAAAATCGGCCACGTCACCTAAAAGAATGATGGCACGGCGTCCCATGGCTTGTATTTTCCCTCGTGCCCCCTCGGCGTTCTCCTTGCTCACGTCGTTAATCGCCACATCGCATCCGTATTCGGCAAGCTTGAGGGCGATGGCTTCTCCGATTCCCTGACCTGCGCCCGTTATGAAGGCTTTTTGACCATCCAATTTCATATGTTTACCACCCAACCGATTTCCGGCCGACATGGCACGGGTGGCTCATCTTGGAATGGGATAAATGGACGATACGCCCGCAGCATATAATCATGAAGTGAACTAGATGCTAATCCTTTTTGCCGAGATAGGCATGCTTAACCCGATCATCATTGAGGAGTTCTTGAGCGGACCCGCTCATGTGAATTTGGCCACCTTCCATGACGTAGCCCCACTGTGCGGCCCTGAGGGCAACGGGGGCATTCTGTTCCACGAGGAAGATGGTCATTTTCTGTTCCTCATTGATCGCCTTGATGGTTCTGAAGATCTCCTTGATGAGAAACGGGGCGATGCCTAAGGAGGGCTCATCCAGCATGAGGAATTTGGGGCGGCTCATGAGAGCTCTGGCAATAACGAGCATCTGCTGCTCCCCGCCGCTCAGCGTTCCGGCCTGTTGATCCTTTCTCTCCTTGAGAACCGGGAACATGCTATACGCAAGGTCAATCCCCGCTTGCACCTCTTTTGGGTCGGTGCGGGTGTAGGCGCCCAGCTTGAGATTTTCCAACACGGTGAGAAAGGGGAAGACGTTTCTCCCTTGAGGAACCATGGCGATTCCCTTCTTGACCCTCACTGTGGGGGCGTACTTCGTGAGATCCTCGTTTTCAAACAGAATCTCCCCCTGCCGAACGGGGAGGAATCCAAAGACAGTACGGAAGAAGGTGGTCTTCCCCGCCCCGTTGGGACCGATGATGGTGACGATCTGTCCTTCCTTCACCTCCAGGGAGATGCCCCGGATCACCTCGGACTTTCCGTATCCTGAGATCAGGTTCTTTACCTCAAGCATTATTCCTCCACTCCAAAATAGGCATCGATTACCCTTTGGTTGGTCTGAATCTCCTCCGGCCTTCCCTCGGCGATTTTTTCCCCATAATCCAGGACAACGATCCGCTCGCAGAGGTTCATCACCACGTCCATATTGTGTTCAATCACGACGAAGGTCTGGCCCTGTTTGTTCAACTCCCGGATATGATCCATGAGCCTCTCCCGCATCTCCATCTCGACGCCGCTGGTTGGTTCATCCAGCAATACCAGCTCCGGGCGCGGCATGAGCACCATCCCGAAATCCAGGAGCTTCTGCTGGCCGTAGGACAGATTGCCCGCCAACTCATCCTTGAGATGGGAAATGTGAAGAAATTCCAGGATTTCATGGGCCCTTTCGATATCCTCGGAGTCATCCTTCGTAAACAATCTGGAGAGAAGGGACCCCCGATGTTCCTGGACGGAGAGGAGCATGTTCTCAAAAACGGTCATCTCAAGAAACAACTGAATAAGTTGAAAGGTCCGTCCGATCCCCTGCCGGATGATCTTATCCGCCGGCAGGCCCGTGACATCCCTTCCCTGGTAAAAGACACGTCCAGCCGTTGCCGAATAGATATGGGTAATGCAGTTGAAAAAGGTGCTCTTTCCCGAGCCGTTGGGCCCGATGACGGCAACGATCTCTCCCTTTTCAACGTGAAAATCCAGCTGATTGACAGCGCGCAACTTGTAAAAATCTTTGGTCATTTTCTGAGTTTCAAGGAGCGGCATAATAATCCTCCGGAATTATTCTCTGCTCCCCACCCGGGCAGGGATGGCTTTCCTGAGTCGATCCAGCACGATCACCAAACCCTCTCGCATGAAGAGCATGACCAAGATCAACATGAGGCTGTAGACGATCAAATACGCCGCCTCGGCCATCCTGAGCACTTCCGGGCCCATCACAACGATGATAGCCCCGATAATAGGCCCTTCGATCCTCCCCATTCCGCCGATGACGATCATGATGAGGAATTCCAGGGAAATGAAGAAGGTGAAGGCATCCGGGGCGATGTACCTGAGGAGTGGGGCGAAGAGCCCCCCGCCCACACCGGCGAAGAATGCCCCCACGGCAAAGGCCAGGAGCTTGTAGTTAAAAGAGCTGATACCGTGGCCCCGCGCCGCCAATTCGTTGAGCCCTATGGCCCTGAACGCCCTCCCCCATTTCGAGTTGACAATCCAGATCGACGCGAGGATAGCCAGGATGCAGAAGACGAGGAGAAGGTAGTAGTAGTTGAAATCCGATGCAAAGCTCAAAGACCCAATGGAAGGCCTGGATATGCCTGATACTCCCGTGGGCCCGCCCGTGAGCCACGACTCCTGCACCATTACGAAGAACGTGATGATATTGACGGCAATGGTGATGAGTGCCAGGTAGTGGTCCTTCCATTTCAAGGCCGGGAACCCGACGACGGCTCCAAACAGGCCCCCGAAAATCCCGGACAGTGGCAGAATGAGCCAGAAAGACCACCCCTGGGCAAGCAGTAACGCCATGGTATACGCCCCGATCCCGAAGAACGATGCATGGCACAGGGATACCTGGTTCGCATAGCCCAGGGTGAGGTTAAGGCCGATTGCCACGATGGTGTAGACGTAGGTTAAGCTCACCACGTAAAGGGTATAGTCCCCCAGAAACCGGGGAAGGGCACATAGGATAGCTATGACGACACCCCAGAACAACCATCTCTTCATAGGATTCTCCCTCTCTCAGTACGCTTCCTCTTTTATACCCACCATGCCCTCCGGCTTAATCAACAGAACGATAAAGAGCAAAATCATGACGAAGGCATCCCGGTAAGCCGTGGTAATATAGGCGGCGGCAAAGGTTTCGGCAAGGCCCACGGTGAGTCCCCCCACGAGGGCCCCACGGATCTGGTTGAACCCGCCAATAATCGCCGCCACAAACGCCTTCACGCCCAAAAAGATCCCAATATCGTATCTCACGAAGAAGATCGGGGCGGCGAAGAGAGCCGCGGTGCCGGCCAGGACGGAATTGAGCACGAAGACCAGGATGATGATATGTCTCACGTTGATCCCCATGAGTTCGGCCGTCTCCCTGCCCTGTGCCACGGCCTGCATGGCCATTCCCAATTTCGTCCTCTTGATGCAGAGGTGGAGGACAACGATGATGACCGAGATGAAAACGATGTTCCAGATGTCCTCAGGTGAAAAGGTGATGCCACTGAGCCTGATGGGCTCGGTGCTGAAGAGAGGCGGGAAAAAGAGGGTTTGGGGAGTCCAGGCGATCTGTATCCCATACCTGAGGAAGCCGGAAAGACCCAGGGTGGCGATAACGATAACGAGCACCCCTCCCGGCAGGAGTTTTCTGACCATCAACCGCTCGAAGAGGTATCCCAGGATAGCGGAACCCACGAGCATCAATATGAAAGCCGGCCAGAAGGGAATCTTCAATACAATGTGTAAGGCCACCATTAGGAACATGGGGACCATCACGAACTCACCCTGGGCAAAATTGATGGTCTGAGACGTTTGCCACAGGAGAACAAAACCAATGGCAACAACGCCGTAAAGTATCCCCATGGATACGCCACCAATGAGTAGTTGGATGAAGTCTGCCATCTATCTCCCCCCTATGCTGGACTCGCCCAAATCCTGAAAACCCTTACCGGATAGCCTTAGGAAACCCCACGCTTGAGTCACCGTAAGGGCTCCGGCTGAAAAAACCCCTCACTTCTCATACCAGATGGTCTTCTTGTTGCTATCGGGGCCTTTCAGCGGAGGCAGGGCAGCCACGATCCCCGGTTTCGCATGCGTGCCATCCCACTTGACCTGTACAAGGTAATCCCATAGGTGCAGGTCACCGACATCGTCGTAATAGAGATTGCCGCCACAGATATTCTTTTGCATCTTCGGGGTGATGAAGATATCGTGCATCTTCTGCGAGTACTTCACCTTGTCGAAGCCCCCTGTTTGTTCGATGCCCGTCTTGACCAGGTAGATGCTGTTGTACCCCTTCATGAACTCGTTGTCAGGCCATTCCTTGTACTGCTTCTTGAACCACTTGGAAATACGTGCGCAGTTGGGTTCGGGGGCGTTGTACTCGAATCCCGACATACCATAGACCCCCTCAGCGGCTGCCTTCCCGAGCCTCAGGCTATCCTCCGAGATAGAAGAGTTCGGTCCGAACACGACGAGCTTGAGCCCCATCTTTCTGATCTGCCGGTATACGATGGCGGCCTCTTCCTCGAGGAAATAGATGAACAGGGCGTCTACGTTCTTCCTTCGCACGGTCGTTAACTCCGCCGAATAATCCGCCTGCTTCTGTTCAGTAGCCATGACTGCCACGAGCTCGGTGTTCCACTTCTCCTTGAGAACCTTCTTGGTCGTCTCCATTGCGCCGATGCCGTAGTCGTTGTTGACGTGGAGCATTGCCATCGCCTTCGGTTTCTTCTCGGACATAATGAAGTTCAGGAGCTTGGGAACCTCGAATCCTTGCTGGGTGGAGCACCGCCAGATGTACTTGCTCCCCTTGGTTGAAATCCTCCAGTTCTCCGAGCCAACGTTCTGGGGAGTCTTGGCTTCTTGGGAGAGGAACATGTTGGCAAGGGTGCTCGAACTGTAAATGGGACCGGATAGGGCAAAGGGACCCCACGCAAGGGCTTTCTTCACCGCGCTCACCGAAATGGGAGGCTTGGATTGGGTATCGAAGATCTTGTACTCAACGGGCCTCCCGAGGATGCCCCCGGCGTCGTTGATCTCCTTGGTTGCAAATTTCACCCCCTTGGTCCAGTAGTCCCCCAGGGAAGCTGCCGCACCGGTCATCTCAATGACGACCCCGATTTTCACTGCTTCCGCAGCAATAGCGGGAGCGGACGAGAAAAAGATCAAAAGAGACAGAATACTTATGGAAACTAAGGTTTTTCTCAACATAATTTTTCTCCTTTCCGAACCGAGAGGTTCGTGAAAACGCTTTCATGCCCCTCTTTAAAGAGGGACACCACTTATCTTGAAAATCCCTCACCTCCTTTCCGGGACGGATTTTATCCCCCCTTTATATACCTTTCAGAAAATTTGTCAAGAATTTTTTTAAAATTCTTTAAAAAAAGCTGCAAATTCCTCTCAAGTAACATGATACAAGCCAAAATCGCGCCTCACGCAAAACGAAAGTTACCGCCATTTACCGAGATTTTTCGACTATCACGAGGATAATGTCCTCTACCTCATCCTCGGATAGAGAGTCGACGGTATTCAGTTTGCTCCTCAAAATACCAATGATGGCTTCTACCTGCTCCCTCGTGAGGCTCATCCCCATCTCCTGTCCCTTCAACTCGATGCTCTTGCCACCCAAGGCGGATGGGCCAAAGAGAAGGGATGTTTTCTGCCCAATGGTCTCGGGTTCTATGAACCCCTTCGTCTTCCGCTTTTGTATCCGTGCCCGCAATATACCCTCGATATGCGTATCCGGCGTCTCCAGAAAAACCGATCGGCCCACGAGGGGTTTATAAGGTTGGACTTCAACGCCGGTAATCTCTTGAACTAACCGAGAGAGTTCCAAGATTCGCTCGATTTTGATCCCGAGATCCAAACCATACATCACGGTTAGGGCCATGACCACCTCCTCAAAGGCGGCCAACCCAGCCCCATCGGCCAGACCGTTGACCGACGTCTCCACATTGCAAGCTCCCACCTCGACCCCGGCTAACGTGCAGGCCGTCGCGGTCCCGTAGTTGTTGTGAGCATGAATACCGACTTCAGCATGCCCCGCAATCTCCCTCAGGAGCCTGACCATCCGTTTATACGCGGGTACGGTCAAAACCCCGCCCCCTGCGGTCTTGATTCTATCGGCCCCCTCATCGATAGCCGCTCTGTAGATATCGAGGGCATACTTTTCTTCCCAACGGGTGCACGTAATCCAAAAGGAGGTGAAGACTCCATTCTTTTTACCGTGGGCAACGGCATCTCTCACCCTCTGGCAATAATCCGACCAATCATACCCGGGTATGGGCGTTGGATAGAGGGCACAGAGGAGGACGTCTGCATGGGCCTCAATGATCCGATCGATCCCCTTCTTAAAGTCGGGCAGATCAATCCTCGCGATGGCGCTCTTCTTAATCCTCAGATCTTCCGTGTCCAAGGCCTTGAGAAAATCGAGATGGCCCTCATTTATCGAGGCAAAGCCACAGTCGACCTCATGGACATTCATTTCATCGAGGAGCCTGGCAATTCTCAGCTTATCCTCCATGCTGTAAACCACATGGGGGGCTTCTTCTCCTTCGCGGATGGTGCTGTCGGTAAGACTTACCCTTTCGGGTAGATCGTATTGGGCCAATACCCCTTCATGTAAATTCCATTTGCTATTCCAGAATCTGCCCCGCGAGTCGTATTCCACTCCCATTGCCGCGGATTTGATGTCGAAATCAGCCATCGTTCTCTCTTCGAGGATTTCCTCAAATGTGAGTTGCTATTGTGTAACCCTCGGAAACCGCCTCAATTACCTTTCTCGGTTCACGGCAATCCCCGATACAGGTTACCCGTGGAGTTTTTCCCTTTACGTCATTCTCCAACTGGTTAATGGATTTATAACCCAGAGACAAAATCAGCTTTTCTCCTTCAAGAAAGTCCTTTCCGCCCCCATTGAGCTCCACGTTAACCCCTTGGTCATCACAGGAAACAATTTTCGCCTTTGTCAGAAGGGTGACCCCTTGCGACTCCAATCTACTCAGCAGGTCCTTCCGGGAGATGAGATCCATATCGAGGGCTATCCCATCGAGCATCTCCACGATGGTAACCGATTCCCCCCTCTCCGAGAGGAAGAGCCCCACCTCCGCTCCCTTGGCGCCGCCCCCCATGACGACGACCTTTGATCCCTTGCCAGCATAATCCTCCACCAGGACCTCCTCAGGCAATTTCACATGAGGGCCGTTGATACCGGGAATGGGAGGAACATCTGGAACGGCCCCCGTTGCAAGGATCAGTTCGTCGGGACCGAACTCGAGGATGTTCGCCGCAGTGGCTTCCTTTCCCAGTTCATAGGAAATGGATAGCTCGTTCACCTGTCGCCTTAGGTAATCGAGAAACCAATGGAGTTTCTTCTTAAAAGGGGGAATACCCGCGAAGACTAACTGCCCTCCAAGGACATTCTTCTTCTCCCACAGCGTTACGTCGTGCCCTCTCATTTTTGAGACTCTCGCGGCTTCCATTCCACCCGGGCCACCTCCAACAACCAAAACCCGCTTGGGAGTTCCCGTGATGGGAGAGGCCCTGAAACGGGGCGATTTTCCTACTTCAGCGTTGACGCTGCATCGGATGGGAAGATCCATAAAAGCCCTTCTCCTGATGCACCCCTCATTACATGAGATGCACTTTCGTATGTTCTTTTCCTCGCCATTCCTCGTTTTGTTGGCCCAATCTGGATCGGCAATGAGGCCGCGACCCAGGGCTACGAAATCGGCTCTCCCCTGGGCCAGGATTTCCTCCGCAAGCTCCGGATCTCGAATTACCCCGACTGCAATAACAGGAAGGTTTGCCGCCTTCTTTATCTCCTCCGCCAGATAGACTCTCCAGCCCTGCTCATACGCCATGGGCTCGATGGAGAGGGTTCCCGAGGGATGCATGGCCGGGTGTGTCCCGGCGGAAACGTGAATGGCATCGACGCCCTCGCCGGCCAACCTCATGGCTACTTGCTTTGATTCCTCGACTCCTCGACCCCCATCGATGAACTCATCGGCGCTAAATCGGAACATGAGAGGGTATTCATCCCCTACGAGTTCCCTGACTCTCCGAATTACCATGATTACCAGCCGAAGACGCCCCTCGATATTTCCCCCATATTCATCCGTTCTCTTATTGGTATAGGGAGACATGAAGTGAGCCATGAGGTATCCATGGGCCCCATGTAACTCAATGGCGTCAAAATTGGCCTTCTTCGCCCGGAGCACGGCCTGAGCATACTTCTCAATGATTGCCTCGATCTCATCGCGCTCGAGCATCCTGGGCGGAACCATATGAGGCGCATAGGTAATACCTGAAGCCCCCACTGGCCCCTGGCCCTCCGTTTTCGCCGGTACTCCCGATGGCCCGCTGTGATTGATCTGAATGGAGATTTTGGCTCCCCAATAGTGCACCGCTTCCGTAAGGCGGCTCATCCCGGGAATAAACCGGTCCTCATCCAATCGAAGTTGTGTAGCTCCTCCCTTGCCGGCCGGGTAATCCACGCAGCAGTTTTCCGCGATGATCAGTCCGGTCCCCCCTCTGGCTCTTTGCTCATAGTAATCCACCAGGGCCTCGGTAATACCACCCGTTTCGCTGGGATAATTCGTAGCCATGGGGGCCATTACGATGCGATTCGGAATTACGAGATTACCTATCTTTCCGGGATTAAAGAGGTGTTCATACTTTCCGCCCTTTTTCATGGAACCAGTCCTTTCATCAATAATAATTTCAGCATGGGGGCCGCATTGGTGGGGTAAACGAAGTGATACGAGATACCACTAATAGACCGCTCGTCCCCCGCTGATGTCGTAGCATTGCCCTGTGGAAAAGGTGCATTCCTCTGAGACGAGGAACTTCACCAGGGCTGCGACTTCGGACGTCTTTCCGAAACGCCCCATGGGTATCTTGGAGAGTAATATTTCCCGCTGTTCCTCCCCCAAGCTATCCGCTATTCGGGTTGCTATGACCGTCGGGGCGATACAATTAACCATGATGTTCTGCTGGGCGACTTCCCTGGCCACGGATTTCGTGAAGCCGATGACCGCGGCTTTGGAAGTACTGTATCCATTCATCATGGGATTGCCCTCTTTCCCGGCCATGGAGGCAACGTTGACGATTCTTCCACTTTTCTGTTCCAACATGGGCACGATGACTGCCTTGCAGCAGAGGAAAGTTCCCTTTAGATTGATCGCCATGACGCGATCCCAGTCCTCCACGGAGTACTCCCAAAGGGGAACAAGGGGGCCGACGATCCCGGCGCTGTTTATGAGAATATCCACTTTACTGAAATTCTTTAAAACCCCATCCACCATGGCCTTGACCTGGTCCCATCGGGTCACATCCACCTCCAAGAAGACGGACTTCCGCCCCATCGAGCGGACCTCGTCCGCCGTTTTTTGGCCACCTTCCTTCTCTATGTCCACGACCGCGATATCGCTCCCATCCCTTGCTAATCGTAAAGCAATCTCCCTCCCAATCCCCATTGCACCGCCGGTAACAATGGATATCTTCCCCAGTAAGTCCTCCATATCGCTTCCTCCCCTCAAGCACCGTGGACTACTATGGAATGAGGACTGCCTTCGTCGCTTCTTTATCCCTCATGAGATGAATTCCCCTTTCGGCTTCATCGAGCCCCAGCCGGTGGGAAATCAAGGCATTGGTACTGACCTTTTTGAACTCAAGCAATCGGAGGGCTTGTTCGAAATGTCTCGGCATAAACGCGATCAGCCCCAATAGGGAAATCTCCTGTCTCGCCAATGTAATGGGTTCCACCTCACCGTAATGGGAATACCCTATGGCTGCAATCTGCCCGGCCCCCCGTACCATCTTAATGGCCATTTTAAAGGATTCGGGGGTTCCACCCACCTCGATAACGACGTCAGCACCGAGGCCATTGGTCAGGTCAAGTATTTCTTTCACAGGGTCTCCCTGATCCGTTACGATAGTCACATCGGCACCTAATTCCTTTGCCTTTTTCAGACGGAGCTTGTCTTTCCCGAGACCGAGAACCATGATCTTTGAGGCCCCGTAGGAACGGACCGCCTGGGTAAGCAACAGGCCCATCGTCCCTGGCCCGATGATTGCCACGGAATCACCCAGGAAAAATTTAATCCGATCAAAGGTGTGAACCACGATTGAGAGGGGCTCCACAAGCGCCGCCTCCTCAAAAGAGACGTTGTCAGGCAGGAGATGAACCGCCCTCGCGGGAACTTTGAGGTACTCGGCAAAGGTCCCGTTCGAGGTTATCCCGAGGTGATCCCATTGCGGACAGAGGTTCGGCATGCCTTGATGGCAATGATAGCAGCTCCCGCATCCAATAATCGACTCCACCGTAACCCGATCTCCGACTTTTAGCCCCTTGACATTTTTCCCCACTTCCGTAATGATCCCCGAGCCCTCATGGCCTAACACGATGGGAGTCTCCACGGGAAACCTCCCTTTATACGTCCACTCATAGAGGAGGACATCCGCACCACAGACCCCAGAAGCCTTGACCTGAAGCAGGACATCCCCGTCTCCAACAGTTGGCGTATCAATTTCCTGAACCCCAAAATTTCCCGCTCCCTCACCGAACTTAACCCCTGCTTTCATTAATATTTCCCCCTTAGTTAGGTATGTCCAAAGAGAAAACTAACAACCGTATTCTTTAACTCTTACTACCCTCAGTGGACCAAAATGCTTTCTCCGTCTCCTCAACCCGACTGCGGTATCCAGACAGCCCCTTTTTTGCGTTTGACGTTCTTCAACCGAACGATATACTTATAGAAATCCCCTCGATAGGAGGATTGAACCAATTCAATTGGCCTCCCCCTCTTGGTATACATAATTCGCTCAACGAACAAAATTGGTGACCCGGAGGGAATCCCTAATTTTTCGGATATTTCTTGGTCTGCAAATGAAGCCTCGATGGTCTGAAATGCCTCGGTAAATTGAATGCCCAAATCCTGCTCCAGGATTCGCAATAAGGGTTTCTTGTATAATTCGCGCTCGTTAACCTTCAGGCCGATTTCAAGAGGGAGATAATTAATTGTATACGCGAAGGATTTATCATCTTTGAATCGAATTCTTTTAACCTGAACTACTTCTTCCTCCTCATTCCCCAATTCCAGTTTTTCCCTTATCGATTTTGGTACTGTCACCCTTGTTATTGCTACGGATTTCGTCTGGGATTTTTGGACCTGGTAGAAAAGATCATCCATAAATCCACTAAACTCCAGGTTAAAACTATTGATTAGGTTTTCATTTTTGGTTACAAAGGTACCCTCACCCCTTTTACTGACCAAAAATCCCTCTTGAATCAATTGAGAGATAGCCTGCCGGACCGTCAACCTGCTCACCTTAAATTTTTCTGCGAGCTCATTTTCAGAAAAGATCTTCTCGCCAGGAGCAAATTCCTTCGTTATAATCCAGTTCTTTATAGCTTGTTTAATCTGATAGTATATGGGTAGTAAGGCATTCATAATCTTTCATTCTCTTCGACGAGGTGTCTATACGCGAGGTTTTCGCAGAGTTATCTAATTGAGGCAGAAACCAGCCGACGAGGCGTAAACTTTGAATATTTTGCCAACCCCTAACCAACATCGGCCATCTTTGCCGTTGTTCGATCAATGGAAACCGACGAGGAAGCTGATTAGTTGTCTGTACATATATATGTTCCCTTTTGACTTGTCAACAAAAAAATAAGGAATCGTCACAACTCAACCAAAACAGCCCTTGCTGGTGCAGCATCGCCATCCTTGATCTTCAGGGGAAGGCAGATGAGGAAATAATCTCCAGCCGGCACGTGGCTTAGATTGAGACCTTCAAGCAAGATGATCTCCCTTTGGAAGAGGACATGGTGGAAGGGTCTCTCCTGATTTTCAAACTCGTCGGGGATGATGTAATCGAAGCCCACAGCAGCCACATCTTTGTCCCTCAAAACTTCACCAGCTCCTTTAGTCAGGTAGACATAATCCTTCCTGAAATCCCTTTCTGTCCATAAGTTGGAGTTTTTCGTCTTAAAAAGAACAATACTTTTCGGCTCTATTGTAAGGGATCGAATGTCAGGTCCATCTATTTTTTCGGCAACATTCATCTCGAAGACATGGGCTCGCCCCATAACCCTGTTGAACGGAACTTTATCAATCGTATCCTTGTCCTCAATAAAATGATTTGGAGAATCCACATGGGTTCCCGTATGGGAAGTCAAGGAAAACCCGGATACATTGGCCCTCTCTCCCTTCGCCAAACTGAGCATAAACTGTTTATCAAAGCGCGGTTGTCCCGGGAATACAGGGGTTTCCGAAGATAGGGAAACCGAAATATCATAGATCTTTTTCTCTATCCCATCAGTCCATGTTATCTCTTCATTTGATATAGCAGTCATACCCTTTCACCTCCTAAAGTACGGAAACAACCCATTTCATGAAGTGCTGTCCCGTTTGCTCGTTCCTCTGTAAAGGCATAGTGAATCAATAAACACAGTCCCGCAAGTGCCCATGGGCAATAATACGGGGAAACGTCATCTCGAACTCATTTGGCGCAACGGGGCATAGGGAAGAGTGAGACCGCTTTCCATTATACATCTCGCCAATAAATTATTGAATCCTTTTCTCGACATCTACCCGGTTTCCGTGAACCAAAAGGGAGACCTCTTCAGACGTAAAAGGTACCTTCGCCTTGAAAAAAGTTGCACAAATTTCCGTCCTATGGTAAAGAAGCAAACGCCAAGTGAGAGGAGCGGCCAAACGTTTATTCCGGAAAATGGATGGGAGGTTTGTTTTGCCATTCCGGAAAGGATGAAGGATTCAACCAGTGGTTATCATCATTGTTTTCGTGATGATTCCACGGATCTTCGTTGAAAAGCCAGTGAGGAGGTAGGGAATATGGTTCAAAATAAACGAATAGAGGAGATGAGTTGGGTGGAATTTGAAGCGCGTTCGCGGGAGATTGAAACCATTCTCTTGCCCATGGGTTCCATAGAGGTGGAGGGACCTCACCTCCCCCTGGGTGTCGATTCCATCGTCGCATCGGAGATATGCAACAAAGTCTCAGCGGGCTGCGATGTCCTCGTCGGGCCGCTCATTTCCATCGGTTACTCGGATTGGCATTCCGGTTTTAAGGGCACTCTGAACCTCAGCGTGGAGACGTTGACCGCCGTGTTAAGGGAAATTTTGCACACCCTGGTGGGGTACGGTTTGAAGAGATTTCTATTCATCAATCCCCATTTGGGCAACCGGCAACCCATATTTTCCGTAGCCACGGAACTGAGGAAGAAGAATCTGGCCATCGTCGCCATGATCGATCTTTGGCGCCTGGCCCACGAAATGGCAGGCGATATTGAGGAGTTGCAGGAAAAATCTTTCAAACACGCGGGTGAGATCATGACCTCCGTAATGTTGGCCCTCCGTCCCGAACTGGTCAAGATGGAGAGCGCGGTACGTGAAGGGTTACAATCCGGGGTTGACTCGATGGTCCAGGAGACTTCCAGCCGGGTGCAATTTTCCGGGTATCACCTGGAGGTTTTCCGCATCTCAAGCGAACTGACCGATTCGGGCGTCATGGGAGATCCCTTCAATGCGACACGGGAAAAGGGGGAGGAAATTATTAGACGATGGGTCGATTATATTCGAGGGTTTGTCAAGGAATTCGGTAAGGTGCCCATTCACAAGGGGCATTAGTATGTCTTAGATCTCCTCAATACACCGGCATTTCCTTATCGAGGGAAAATGCTCCCTTCCTCTCAAATGACCAGGCGTTATTCCCCTGCCTTCTCCCTTAGCGCCCTGAAAACCCTCTCCCTTGTGATGGGTAAATCCTTTATCCTCACGCCCACGGCATTATATATGGCATTGGCAACTGCTGGTGCAGTCGGGGTCATCTGTGTCTCCCCCGTCCCCTTGGCACCGTAAGGGCCCTCCTTATGGGGAGCGGAAATCAGGAAGACCTTGACGTTATCAGTTTTCGGCATATTCATCGACGTAACCATCTTGTAATTCCCGAAATTGGGATTGAGGACCTTCCCCTGATCCAGTGCAACCTCTTCCCACAGGGCACTGCCTATGCCCATGGCTACCCCGCCCTCTATCTGTTGTTCACACATCTTCGGATTCAATGGGTAGCCCACATCGGAGGCGGCGACAACTTTTTCTATTGTAACCTCGCCGGTCTCAGTATTAACTAATACTTCAACCCCCTGCACTCCATAGCCGAAGAAGCCAGCAAGCCTCCCTCCCATCCGAGCAACGTTTTCCGGGATTTGGGCCGTCTCAGGGTCGGACGGAGCAGGCCGCGTTACCCATACCCCCTTACCCAGTATCTCAGCGGATTTCTCCACGAAATCCCCAAATTCACCGGGTAAAAGCGTCCTCTCAGAGGTGAAAAGCTCCGTAATACTCATGCCTTGAGAAGGGTTTGACCTGACATATATGGTCCCATCCTTGATATCCATATCCTGGGGCGGCTCATGGAGTCTCTCCGCGGCAATCTCAAATATCTGTCGCTTGGCGTCTTGACACGCCAACCGTATCGCATTGCCCACGTTGAAGGTTGTCCTCTGGGAGGTAGACCCCCGAGAAAAGTAAGGGGTAAAGGCGGTATCCCCCCAAACCATCTTGACTTCATCCACGGAAACCCCGAATTCCTCAGCGGCGATCTGGGCGAGAACAGTGTTACAACCCTGCCCGATCTCATCGGCACTTTCGTGCACTTCAATGATACCATCCCCCCGCACCTTGACGATAGCCAGGGCACCGGTAGGGGCCATGCTGTACTTATTGCCAAGGGCCAATCCCTTCCCCCTCTTCCACGGCCCAACCTCTTTCTTCGATCTCCTCCCCCACTCCAGGGAGTCCGCCACCTTATCGAGGCATTCCCTGACTCCTATGCTGTGGACAATCTCCCCCGTAATATTCGTATCCCCCTCTTCCAGCAGGTTCCTTCGTCTCAGCTCCACGGCATCCATATCCAGTTCCTCGGCTATGACATCCATTTGAGACTCGACTGCCCAGAGAACTTGGGTACTACCGAATCCTCGGAAGGAGGTTACGGGGGGCTCATTGGTATAGACTGCATAGGCATCTATCTTCGCATCGGGGATACGATACGTTGCCACCGTAGCGTAAATACAATTTCTCGTTATCAGCGGCCCGGAACCAGCATACGCTCCCATACCGAGCAACATCTCCATATCCCGAGCTACCAGGGTCCCATTCTTCTTCACCCCGTCCCTTATGCGGATAACGAAGGGAATTCTCGTACCACCGGAGGAAAACATTTCCTCCCTGGTAAAGGTGAGTTTCACCGGCCGCCCCGTTTTCATCGACAACATGGCGGCTATTGGCTCAGTATAGAGGGTAACTTTGCACCCGAATGCCCCACCCACGTAATGGGACGCAATCACCCGCACCTGGGACGGGAGGAGGTTGAATATCTTACAGAGGTACTGCCTGGCCAGGAATATGCTCTGCCGCCCTGCCCAAATCGTTAGACTTCCATCGGATTCGGCCTGGGCAATAGATACGTGGGGCTCAAAGGGGCAGTGCTGTAACCTCGTGGTACTGAACGTGTTCTCCACGATGAGGTCGGCTTCCTTGAAGCCCCTCTCCACATCCCCGTGACGCAGCGTACGGAGGTAGCAAACGTTTGGTCTGTCGGGAACCAAGCGCGGAGGCGGGAATTTCCCCAGTTCATACTTCGGAAGATCCCTGTGAACGATGACGGGTGGATTCTTCTCCCATGCCTCCTCAATATCAAAGATGGCGGGTAGTTTCTCGTATTCCACCTTTAGCAAGCCTAACGCTCTCTCCGCGACCTCGACGCTATCCGCTGCCACGGCGGCAACCGGATCCCCAACGTAACGGACGACCCTGCGGGCAAGGGTGTGTTGATCGAACACAGATGGCCCATATCTCTTTTCCGGCACGTCCCTTCCCGTTATCACAGCCCTGACTCCCGAGATATTTTCGGCTCTCGAGGTATCGATGCTCGTGATGTGAGCATGGGGGTAAGGACTTCTCAGGACCTTTCCGTACAACATCCCGGGAAGCTTTAAATCCTCGCAGTACTTCGCCTTACCGGTAACCTTATCCAGAGCATCGAGCCTGATAATGCTTTTCCCTACGACCGAATGTCCTGCCATCGCTTAGATCCCTCACCTTAGTGTTTCGATTCGCTTCCAAAGAGCCTTTGAACGATTTATCATGAATTCCTTAAGCCATCATCAGTGAAAGCGCATCACACCATCTAACGCGAGGAGGTTACCTTCATCTTCTCCTTTGCCGCCATGATTGCCTCCACTATCTTCACATACCCCGTGCATCGGCACAGGTTCCCAACCAGGCCCTCCCGTATTTCATCTTCGGTGGCATTGGGATTTTCATCCAACAGCGCCTTGGCCATAAGTATCATTCCGGGCGTACAGTAGCCACACTGGACGGCAAAGTGCTCTATAAAGGCTTCCTGCAGGGGATGGAGATTTGACTCGGTCGCAAGTCCTTCTATGGTAAGGATTTCCTTTCCCTTTGCCAGAGGGGCTAGCATGATACAGCTCTTTACCGCCTTGCCGTCTAAGAGGACAGTGCAAGAACCGCAGTTACCGGAATTACACGATACCTTTACCCCTGTATAGCCGAGTTCTTCTCGCAACACATCTGCCAATGACTGCCACGGATCGACGAGAACTTCATACGTCTGACCATTCACCTTCAATTCCAACCTCTGTTTCATGTAAATCCCTTTTTCGCCGGGCACGATTTCACCTCCATCCTTCGGGACTAACGAGCCGATTGAGTCCGCTCAAACGCTTGCCTCAAAACATCCCTCGTGATAATCCTTACCATCTCCCTTCGATAATCGGCGGAACCCCGGATGCTATCCCTCGGCCGTGATTCATCCGCTGCGATCTGGGCAGCTTTCTCGATTAATTCATCGTCAATCCTCTTTCCCTTCAGAATTGCCTCAGCCTCCTTGGCCCTCATCGGAGCGGGCACTACCGTCCCGAGCACGATCCTCACATCGGTACAGCGTTCATCTTTCGAACCCCACGTGACCAGTGTAGCCACTCCCACGACGGCGAGCTCCTCCCCGCCCCTCGTTGTATATTTCTGATATACGCCGGACGTATGAGGGGGCGGAGTAGGTACCCGAACCTCAACCAATAATTCATCCGCTCGAAGGACTGTCTTACCAGGGCCGGTGAAGAAATCCTCGAGGGGAACTATTCTCTCACCGTCAATACTAACCAGTTTCGCCTTCGCCGACAGGGCGATAAGCATGGGGGCCATATCCGCCGAAGGCAATGCATTGCAAAGGTTGCCCCCAATGGTTGCCACATTCCGGATAGCAATAGAGCCAAATTGGCGAGCCACTTGAGGAAGCATGGTATATCGCTCTTGAAGTTGGGGGGACCGTTCAATAGTCCGGATATTTGTTAAACAACCAACCCTAAGGCCTTCGTCATCCTCGAAGCGAAAGTAATCAAGCTCCCTTATCCCCGCAATGCCGATCACAAACTGCGGATTCACCAGGTGTTTCCTCATCCGAACTACTAAGTCCGTGCCTCCAGCGCAAACCTTAGCCGTATCTGAATATTTCCTCAGCAAGGATAGTGCTTCTTCCACCGTTTCTGGTTCGAAATACTCAAAAGGCCCCATTACATCCTTCCCTCGTTGTCATATGATCCCATAATTTTCGCCTCGCCTCCATCCTCAAATCGGACATGTGAATGTTCACGTCTTTGCGTCAGATGCGCGGAAAGGAGGAGATCTTAGGTTTCTTGAACAAAAAAGAAAAAATCAATACTCATAATTCCAAAATCGCACCATGCTGTTTTAGTTCTTTGCGAACCGCTTCCGATGCAACCCTTCGCGGGTCGACCTTTGAAGCCGCGGATCGCGCAGCCAAAATACCCGCAGCCTCCCCCATGGCAAAGGCTGGCCCAATAACCCGAGTGGAAGCATGGGCCATATGAGTAGTTGAGATACATCGCCCGGCAACTAACAAGTTATTAACGTTTTTGGGAATGAGACAACGCATTGG
>JAQYWG010000389.1 GCA_030145085.1 Thermodesulfobacteriota bacterium | reverse complement strand
GAGGAGATGATTTTTGCAGGTTGCCGCAACATCGAGGTGACCAACCTGGGCAACCCCTACCTGATGCCCCAGTTCAGTGACGCGGAACAGATCCTGGCGCACCTTCGCAGCGACCGCTTCCGCAGCCGATGCAAAAAGAAGGGCATCAATCCGGACGACATCACCATTACCGCCGTGACCATTCGGGAGCCGGGAGTGGACCGGGCCATCGCGCTGTCCAAAAAAGGCGTTGGGCCGGATCGCTGCCTGATGATGGTTTCCACCGAAGAGGAACACCATTTTGCCAATTCCGGCCTGACCCTGCCCGAATACTGGAAAGAGTGCGAAAGTGCCATCCGCAAGTGCCGGGACGCCGGTCTTCAGATGTGCGGCACCGTCAGCACCATCTGGGGCAGTCCCATTGCCGGCGCCACCGAATTGAAAGACGCGGTGGAGTTCACCAAACGCTGGCTGGAAATCGGCGCCACGGACATCGAGCATGCCGACCACGACGGCAGTGCCTCGGCGGCGAATGTGTACCGTTATTTTTCCATGATTCTTGACGAAATTCCCGACACGTCGGTGCACATCGCCCACTTCCACGAAACCAAACGGGTGGCCTCGGCCTCGGTGCTGGCGGCCCTTCAGGCAGGCATCTGCCACTTCGAGGGAACCTTGGGCGGTCTGGGCGGCCAACCGGCCAATTTTCTGGACGACTGCCCG
>JAQYWG010000388.1 GCA_030145085.1 Thermodesulfobacteriota bacterium | reverse complement strand
GTAAATTTTCTGCGTCCTCATCGGGAATTTCAATTTTGAAGGTGTCTTCCACTGCAGTAATCAATTCAATAAAGTCCAGGCTATCGGCGTTAAAATCATCGGCAAATGATGCCGTGGGGACTACGTCTGATTCATCAACCTCCAACAGTTCCACTATCAAATTTTTTAACTGTTCAAAGGTTTCATTCTCACTCATTTTCTAATTCCCTTTCTGGTGCTAATTCCTTAAGCTCTACTTGGATCATATTGTCTGAGGTAGTTCTGTTTGATTTACCATTATGATAGTTTAGTTTTTGAGCTCCTAAAACTTGTATTATATCATCCCCACTCTGTCAAGGGAATTGGGGGCATGATAAATTCCAAGCTCCCCGGGCAGGACTCGAACCTGCAACCAAGCGGTTACCATTGAGCTACCGGGGAATGAATACCTTGGCGCAACTGCTCAAATTCGCCAGGCTGATTTTGGCATTTTTTAGGATTTTCCTCAAGGTGCCTTTCCCTGAGGCTCTTTGATATAACCCTCGTCCACAGGCAAATTCGGTTGCTGGGTGGCTTGCATGGCTAGCTCGTCGCAGCGTATATTTTCCAGGGTTCCGGCATGACCCTTAACCCAGCTAAACTGTACCTCATGATATTCACATAGTTGCAAGAGCCTCTCCCAGAGGTCGGGATTCAACGCCTTTTCCCGTTTATTGCGCTTCCACCCGGTT
>JAQYWG010000387.1 GCA_030145085.1 Thermodesulfobacteriota bacterium | reverse complement strand
CTACCTTGTTTTGGGTCACCATTTTTATATTTATTTCTCCAAGAAATACTTGGATCCCAAAATAGTTGGTTTTTAAATTTACTAAAAATAGATTTACTGAAATGGAACTGTATTTTATCCATTATAGATTCAGATATACCTGAGAATATTATGAATATAATAGAAAATATGAAAAATAAAATTGTGTACATATGTATTAACACTTTCTTCATAAATAAATATCTAAAGTTTGGTATATATTATGTTTTTTTTTAATAACATTATATAAAATAGTTATATTTATATGTAATGGGTAAAAATTTTTAAATATGTTGGGGGATTAGCTCAGATGGCTAGAGCGCCTGCCTTGCACGCAGGAGGTCATCGGTTCGACTCCGATATTCTCCACAACTATTAAATATGAAAGATGTTATAAAGAAAATATTGCTAGAAGAAATTAGTAAACACCAATATCAGATTAGGGATATTGGTGGTGATACCTACTATAAAAAACTTAAAAGTGATAGTGACTGGGTGTTTACCACTAAAGATGATTTCGAAAAAAACTCAAACAGTGGAAATGTAGTTAAGTGGAAAGAAAAGAAATTAGTTAAACAACCTTATGTAAGACAAAAAGAAGTACCTGCAACGATGGAAGAAGGAAAACTTGACTACTTGATGGGTTACTATGAAAATGTTTCCCCTAACGATTATATCATTAAAAATGATGGTGAG
>JAQYWG010000386.1 GCA_030145085.1 Thermodesulfobacteriota bacterium | reverse complement strand
GAGGCCAAGGTCTCGGGCTACGATCACGGATTCCTCTACGGTGACGGCGTCTTTGAGCTGGATGAACGTGTTGGTCGGTCCCACGAATCGGCGCAGTCGATCATGTTCGTCTGCGCGTTGTCCATGAACAGGGCATAGAAACAGCGGAAGAACCCGTGACAATGCATGATCTCTATACGCCTGACGAATGTTTTGCAACTACGACTCGCCTCGAGATTGTACCTATTGTGTGGATTGACGGCAGGCGAATAGGAAATGGGGCTCCAGGCCCTATTACGGACCAAATCAAGCGGGGATTCAAGGACCTAGTCAATCGAGAGGGGACGCCGATTCATGGCCGGCAAGTGCCCCGCAAGTCCCGCCTTGTAGGCGGGGTCAAGGGGCACAATTAAAAATGAGATTTCATTTCCGGGAAGCCCCGCCCTGTGGGCGGGGAGCTTCACAAAGAGCGAATTATGATTTGTTTATCTATCAGAGGGAGGTCGGAATGGATCGTCTCTTGGTGACCGGCGGTAGTGGATTACTTGGGAGCAACGTAGCATATTTGGCCAGTACCAGGTTTCATACCCGATTCACCTACAACGTTCACCAGGTGAATATCAGGAACTGCACAGGGGTGAAGATGGAACTTGGAGAACGGGAAAGTGTCAGAGCTGTGGTCCGGGAATTCAATCCTCATGTTATCATTCATACAGCAGCTCTCCTCGGCAAGCAG
>JAQYWG010000385.1 GCA_030145085.1 Thermodesulfobacteriota bacterium | reverse complement strand
ATGTTGGCGGAGTGATGGTGCTGAGCCAGCTTTTGGGACGGGAGCGTTCAAACTTTGAGGACCCTGAACGAGTCCGATTCAGATCATTCGCCCTGGCCAGAAAGTTAGCAGGGGAGTTCATACGTGAATTTGGCACCATTATCTGTCGAGATGTTCAGACGGTAAAATTTGGGCGGCCCTATTACATTGCTGACCAGGAGGATTTTGACAAGTTCGAAGAGGCAGGTGGTCACCTGGATAAGTGTACGGATGTGGTGGGAACGGCCAGTCGAATAGCTGTTAAACTTATTCTGGATGAGGGCCTGGTTGATCTGCCGAAATGAAAGAGAAAGGAGGATCCGAGATGAAAAAGGCAATTGTTATGGATCCAAAGGACAATGTGGCCACGCTCTTAGCCGATGTTGACAAGAGTGATGTGGTTCAAGTCAGCGCAGGAGAAAGAGTGACGGAGGTTCGAATACAGGAAGAGATTCAATTCGGTCACAAATTTGCAACGAAAAGAATAAGTAAGGGCGAGAATGTCGTGAAGTATGGTGAAATTATCGGCCAGGCAACCCAGGATATCAATCAGGGACACCACGTTCACGTACACAATGTTGAAAGTCTGAGGGGGCGAGGAGATTTGTCCTGGGGAGTTGACGGAAAGGAGTAGGATCAAGATGAAGCTCAAGAACGGCGCTGAATATATCAAGAGTTTGAGAAGATTAAAGCCCATTATTTACTA
>JAQYWG010000384.1 GCA_030145085.1 Thermodesulfobacteriota bacterium | reverse complement strand
ACCTGAACAACACGGAAAAAATACGCCCCTTCAATCACCGTACCTAACAGGGCAAGGCCAATAAGCACGCAGAAGATAGCCTCTTTAGTAGCGAGGGCGGCTCGAACGATTAAAAACTTGCTGGGAAAACCTATAAAGGGCGGCAGTCCTACAAGTGAAAATGCGCCGATGGTAAAGGCTAAGCAGGTAAGTGGCATCTTCTTACCCATTCCTTCCAAGGCCGAAATTTCCATAGAACCGGCCTGGTAAATCATATATCCTGCTGCTAAAAACAGCAGGGCTTTACTGAGAGTGTGACTTACCAATTGGAATAAACCGCCGGTTACTCCGTAAGAAGTACCTATGGCCAAGGCGAACAGGATTAAGCCTATTTGGCCTATGCTGGAATAGGCCAGCATCCTCTTGATGTTGTTTTGGCAAAAAGCGCACATCTCACCTACTAAAAGAGTTAAAATCCCCAAAAGTGCCAGAAACGGCAAGAAGCTTTGAGCGCCGAATATAGTAAATATTACCCTGACTACGGCATAAAGACCCACCTCAATGGCTATGCCGGATAGAATCGTGCTTATAGATGATGGAGCCGATGAATGAGCATCGGGCAGCCAGGCATTCAAGGGGAATATCGCTGCCTCGACTCCCAATCCGGCAACAATTAAGACCATAGGAACAAAAACTGATATGGGGCTAACTGATCTTATGCTCTGGGCAATATCAGCCATATTAAGC
>JAQYWG010000383.1:450-727 GCA_030145085.1 Thermodesulfobacteriota bacterium | reverse complement strand
TAACTCTTGTTGTTTCTTCAGTAATTGTTCCTGGTTTAAACTCATTCGTGTTTGGATCAATAGCAATTTGCCCGGAGCAAAAAACAAAACCCCCTGCCTTGATTGCCTGAGAGTAAGGTCCAATTGCCATTGGAGCTTTTTTAGTAGATATTTTTTCCATACATTTACTCCCTTTTTTTGAAGATATATGAGCCTTTACCAAGCTCGTAGTGCTTTATCTTTGGTTGTGGTTGAACATCGATGCTCGATTAGGAACCTTACATTCTAAATGACGGCT
>JAQYWG010000383.1:0-440 GCA_030145085.1 Thermodesulfobacteriota bacterium | reverse complement strand
TACGCTTCATCTTTTGTCATTGCGGCGAACCAGTAAGTACGCCTCATTCCTCTGATTCGCAAGCCTTGTCCCGTCTTGGCGGGAGAGCTTTTTACTTTGCCCTCCCATTTTTGACTTTTTACGAGTTCATCAAATATATTGTCATCCTGAAAATTTTGATACTATAGGATAGCAAAAGGTAAATGAAAAGCAAACCCGAATTATTACTGAAAGGAATCTGAGTATGAGGGGGGAGGCCAGGAAATAATTCCTTTCATAATAATGGAAATTAGATTAAAGTAACAAGAATTACTCATTTAATTTGAGGAAATCTTGGTCATTGTAAAAAGAGGTTTTAAATGGAAAAGAAGGAAAAGTGGAAAAACACAATAGCGATCCTTACTGGTGGTGGGGATGTACCAGGTCTTAATCCATGCATTAAGACTCTCGTTTACAGGGCA
>JAQYWG010000382.1:273-714 GCA_030145085.1 Thermodesulfobacteriota bacterium | reverse complement strand
ATTAGCTACCTTCCAAACATATTCCATAAATGCTGTGCCTTCCTCAAAATTGAAGTTAGTATCAAGACACGACGAAAGAGCGATGTAGAAAAGTCCTATTGTGAACAAACGCAGGTAAAATGTTGTACCTGGTTGTAATTTGATTACCTCATCCAAGAGAGAACTTAGACTCTTGCGAAGAATTTTGTAAATAATCGAAGAAATACCAAGCGAAATTGCAAGAAGCACAACGAAACCACAAATATTTGCTAACATATGAATTCCTCCTTATGAGCTTACGCTTGAGTTCAGCGACCCTGAGCGATAAAAGCGAGTCGCCCCATGGACCCTGAGCCCATCGACGTCGCTCAGGGTCGATGCTGAGCAAAGCCGAAGCATCGAAGGGCCTGTCCTGAGTATGCCGAAGGGTCCGCTGGATTGACGGGTTAGCTCTAAACACTA
>JAQYWG010000382.1:0-263 GCA_030145085.1 Thermodesulfobacteriota bacterium | reverse complement strand
TGTGCAAACCTTCAGAATACTCAAAGTGATAGGCCACGTCGGGAATCATAAGGCGCCCATTTTTCTTATTTAAACTCACGATATGCCTTGTTTCTTCCGTTGGTGGCTTAATTCCCGCTTCCAGACACCAGTGGTATACTATCGCATCTTCCTTCCTTACATTGCCCTTGTAACATCTGAAAACTCTCGCACCTATTCGGAAGACAACGTACCCTGGTCTCCCGTTATCGGATCTGATTACTTGCTCTTGCCTTATATCTATT
>JAQYWG010000381.1 GCA_030145085.1 Thermodesulfobacteriota bacterium | reverse complement strand
GTGCTTTCAGTTTTATCATCTAACCTGCTATTTCTCCTCCCTTCTTACTATTGTAGCCCTGGGAACGGTTATTTACAGTAAATGAAGAAGCCGAGTCACCTGTTCACTTCGGCAACCCGGCTATCTCTAAGTCTTATCCGTTATTTCGCTCAGGCGACTCTGCCAATGGTCCTGCTATAGCACTTACCCAATGAGATAAAAGCTACTGGTCGATTCCACACGTGGGATTCAAAGACCCGTGGCTTTCCGCCCCACCCTCACGGATGGTTTGGCTTTTCAGGTACCTACCATAGTAACATGAATGTGTATAAAATCAAAACCTTTGTTTGATGATGTTCGGAAATCACATTTGTGGCTATTTATTGCTCTTGGGGCTGCCTATAGTCAGAAATTGCTTTACAAGAAAGTACTTCTTCCATTAAATTCCTAGGGTTAAACTGGGATAGAAAGGGGTATTTTATTTGGATAAGGAAACAAAAAAAGGGAAAAAAACGCGGGAAAAACAGAGAAAGAGCCTGTTTCGGGAATATTTAGAGGCAGCTATAATAGCTCTTGTTCTGGCTCTCTTCATTAGGACATTCGTGATCCAGGCCTACAAGATCCCTTCAGGATCTATGGAGCCAACACTTCTTGTCGGCGATCATATTTTGGTGAATAAGTTTATTTATGGCATCAAAGCACCATTTATAAAGAAAACTATCATACCTCTCAGTGAACCAAAAAGAGGAG
>JAQYWG010000380.1 GCA_030145085.1 Thermodesulfobacteriota bacterium | reverse complement strand
GCTCCCGGGGTTTTTGAGGAGCCCATATGCGAGGGGCTCGGTAAATGATGCTATGAAAAGAGCATCTTTGGCGTGAGCACGTTCACCCACGACTTCAAGATCCTCAATACAGCCGAAGAAGTTGGGCGACTGGACGGCGATAGCTGCCAGCTCAGTCATTCCATCCAGCACCGAAAGATCGGTCTTCCCGTTTTTTGAATAGGGAAGCTCCACCACCTCGTATCCTGTGGGCCGGAGATAGGTCCTGACGACTTCCCTGTAATGAGGGTGAATGAGGGCAGATATGGCAATCTTCGTTTTTTTGGTGATGCGAATCGCCATGAGGAGCGCCTCGGCCAGAGCGGATGCGCCATCATACATGGAGGCGTTGGCCACCTCCATTCCCAGAAGATGGCATACGAGGGTTTGATACTCGAAGATTCCTTGGAGGGTCCCCTGGCTGATTTCCGGTTGGTAAGGGGTGTAGGCTGTGACGAACTCTGAGCGGCCGAGCAGACTCAAGACCGATGAAGGTATAAAATGCTCGTAGCTGCCAGCCCCCACGAAACTCTTGTATTCTGGCATCGTTGCCATAGTGGCACCAAGTGATGCCATGTGCAGATTCAATTCCCATTCGGTCAGCGGACCAGGCAAGTTGAGAGGTCCCCTCTTTAGACAATCCTCCGGGACAGTGGAAAACAGCTCATCGAGACTGCCTACTCCAACCGCCCTCAGCATGGCATCGATATCTT
>JAQYWG010000037.1 GCA_030145085.1 Thermodesulfobacteriota bacterium | reverse complement strand
TACTCAATCTGGAATTCCCAGAGTTTTATAGAAGATGTTTTTTTAACTATCTAATTTTATTGAGAATTAGTCATTTTATGAGGAAACTCCATTGTCCCTTCGCTTCCATGCCTTCGAAGTGACCCTTTCGGGGGTCGCAGGCGGGGAATACTTGCCCCTTCCGGCCGGGTTTGGGTACGGCCGTTATGTGCTGCCGCAGTGCTGCGGTTAGAGATATGGCATGAGGCTCAGGGACAGCGAAGTCTCCCGAAAAATTGAGATACCTCCAGAGGTCCGAACCTGGAAAAACTTCAACCTTTGTGATATTAGTAAATTTTTCAGGGGAAAGAGAAAGGAGTAATTTATGGGTCTTTTCGCCAAGAGGGTTGGGCTTATCGATACTGAGAATGCTTTCAAAATAGGGCCTTTAATCCGGGCTCTTGAGGAGCAGGGGAAAGAGGTGATCAAATGTAATCTGGGGGAACCGGACTTTCCTGTTCCAGAGTTTATTAAGGAGGAGGTCAAAAGGCAGCTTGATCGGGATAATACGCATTATTGTGATCCCCAGGGCATCCTTTCACTCCGGGTTGCCATTGCTCAGCACCTTACCGAAACACGGGGGATTCAGGCAACGGCTGATCGAGTCGTCGTGTTTCCCGGTGCTAAGCCTCCCATCGGTTTATGCCAACAAACCTATTGCAATCCGGGAGATGAGATCATCTATCCCAGCCCAGGCTTTCCCATCTATGAATCCTTTATCACCTATATGGGGGTTCAACCCGTTCCCTTGCATTTGAGCGAAGAGAGGAATTTTACTCTTTCAGGAATTGATATTGGACCCCTCATCACAAAAAAGACAAAGATGATCTTTCTTAACTTCCCCTCCAATCCCACGGGTGGTGTAGCCTCTCCGGAACAACTTCGAGACTTAGCTGATGTGATTCGAAGGCGATGTTCCGAGGATGTTCGTGTGTTTTCCGATGAAGTGTATGAGCATATCCTTTTCGATGGCAACGAGCACCACAGTATCATCTCCTGCCCAGGGATGGAGAATATCACTATCCTAGTCAGTGGAGCATCAAAGAGCTTTTCCTGGACTGGGGGCAGAATCGGTTGGGCTTTCTTTCCAACGGTAGAGGAAGCTGAGGTCTTCAAGAATCTCAATATCAACTATTTTTCCTGTATTTCTCCCTACAACCAGGAAGGAGCTCGCATCGCTCTTGAGTCACCACTGAGCGGGGATTCCATTCGTCAGATGGTTACCATTTTTCAGGAACGGAGGGACTTAGTCGTCGATGGACTGAATGCAATCAGGGGGATTCGTTGCCAAAAACCCAAGGGAGCATTCTACGCGTTTCCGAACATCGGCGAAGTTTGCGAGAATCTCGGAATTATGGATGCGTTCCGGAGCCTCCCTCCTAACCTGAGAGGGAAAACGAGCCCTTCTACCCTCTTCCAGATGTTCTTGCTGTTCGAATATCAGGTGGCAACCATGGATCGAAAATCTTTTGGCCGTATTGGAGCCGAGAACTTCCACTATTTGCGACTCTCCTTCGCCACGGACACGGAATCTCTGAGAGAGGGTTTGAAACGCATCTCTGAAGCCTCTGAGGACAGGGAGGGTTTCAGGCGTTTTTTCAACCGGGGAGAACACCTCTTTTAAAAGGAGCATTGCTCTTCAACCCAGAGATGTGTTCAACAGGGCCTCCGGGACAAGACGAGGGTTTGTTGGGTCCATTGGGTTTATCTGGTTTATTTGGCTTATTCGGTTTGTTCGGTTTATTCGGTTTGGATGGATTAGATCGTTTATCTGGTTTGTTTGGTTTATTTGGGTTATTTCGTCTGTTGGGTTAACTGGGTTACGAAATTCATCCATAGTCACATTTAAGGGGGGAAACGGGATGGCAGCGCTAACCCTCATCCCCGAGATCAACGGTCCTCTGATCTTTGGCCTCCTTCTCCTTAATAGGGGTCACCTTTGGGGCTGCTTCTTCGGCCCCTTTGTCCATCTTGCAGGTCCCGTCGAAAATCCCGCCTTCTTTGATCACTAGGGCAGGAGTATTAATATTTCCATTTAGCTCTCCAGTAGAATGGATCTCGATTTTATCCCTTGCATGGATGTTGCCAGTCACCTTTCCGTCGACGAGGAGGGTACCTACTTTGATTTTTGCACTGACGATCGCCATCTCACCGATGATGAGAATATCCCCGGAAAAAATCTCCCCATCGAACTTACCGTCGAGCCTTACCATGCCCTCGAAGCTCATCTTCCCCTCAAATGAAGTATTTTTGCCCAGAAAGGCCTCCAGATCACCCGATCTGATATCCCCCTTACCCATCATCTAAAGTCTCCTTTCCCCGATTTTTACCCTCTCCTTCCCGTCGTTCGAGGGTCTAATCGGCAGCATATTTTTCCCTTTCGAATAGAAGAAATTGCCGTGCACCTCCAGGGACACCGACCAGTAGGCATGAATTATTTCAATATATTTTAACATAATTCTTTTTAAAGCGCTTTTCCGCTTTTCAATGAGATACTTTGCGTAAACGGAAACCTGAGAAAGTAAGTGCCCTTGTTAATACATGTAATCCCTGGATTTTTCAGGCAAATTTTGGGCCAATCCTCGACTAAAGATTCGGGTTAAACACGGCCCTTGTTCTCGTCTTCTTCCCCAGGGGGAAGATTTTTTTATTAAGGGGCACAAAAACCCTTGATCTCAGGGAAAATAACCTGTAATCTTATCCACTATAAAACAAGAAAGGAGGGAATAGTATGACAAAGGCAGATCTTGTTGAAAGGATTTCCGGGGAGGCAGGCATCACCAAGAGGGCAGCGGAGCGGGCCCTGACATGTGTAACCAATTCGATTCAGGGCTGTGTCAAGAGGGGAGAAAGAATTGCCTTGCCAGGGCTGGGGAGCTTCAGCACCGCGAAGCGCAAGGCCAGGATAGGTCGGAATCCCCGAACCGGCCAGACCATCAATATTCCGGCAAAGACCGTCCCCAAGTTCTCACCGGCAAAGGAACTCGTCGAAGCCGCTCGTTAGGCCGAATAAGAAGGGAATTTCTTGAGATCTCTTTTTTCCAGGCTGAGTCACGCCTTTGCGGCCGGTTGTTTTGGGGGGCTCGTGAACAGTCTGGTGGTAGTATTTTGCGGCGATTACGGCCTGACCGCACGGTTTGGCGTGAAGCTGGCCCCTCAGCTATCCCTTTCCTGGCTCTGTCCGCGGATCATTTGGGGGGGAATCTGGGGGGCCCTCTTTCTCCTTCCTCTGTCGTTGACATCGGCGGTGAAAACGGGCCTCATCCTGAGCCTGGGGCCTTCACTGTTTCAACTCTTCTTTGTATTCCCGTACAAGGCTGGCAAGGGCATCATGGGAATGGATCTGGGGACCATGACTCCCCTTTTTGTATTGGTTTTCAACGCCTTCTGGGGGGTAAGTGCGGCCCTCTGGATGAAGATGGCCAGGAGTTGATGCTTGCCCTTCAGGGCATCGTGACAACTAATGCGAATCGGAACACCGTGAAGCTAACCCAAGTGGAACTTCCTAAGAAAAAGTCCCCTCAGATTATAATTCGGCCAGGAGAAAGGTGGAAAAACATTTCTGGTTTTGGCAGCGGCCAAGCGGGTTTATCGCGCCATCAATAAACCAGCCCTATAGAAATCGATCAAATTCTCCAGTAAATCACATTTTTCATAACCGAACATTCTGTCCTTTCGCTTCAGTGCATTGTAAGGTAACTCTTTCTCGAACAAATTTACGCTCCTGGACAAAGGAACACTCTTATAAATCCTTGATGGCCGAGGGCCTCTCCTTAAGTTATTTCAGAACCGACCCCCCTTCTTTCTTCTTTACTTTTTAACGATAACTTTACGGGAGGTGATGTGGATGAACAGGGCAAAATTCGAAGAGGGATTACAAATCAGACGAGAGGTACTCGAGAATGAGTATGTTGACAAAGCGATTTCTCAGATGGATGAGTTCTCTCGTCCACTGCAGGAATTAGTGACGGAATACTGTTGGGGTACTGTATGGGCTCGACCGGAGCTTCCCCGCAAGATTCGCAGCATAATAAACCTTGCCATGTTGACGGCCCTCAACCGACCCCACGAACTAAAGATCCATATACGGTGAGCTCTCAATAACGGTTGTACAAAGGAGGAAACTCGCGAGGTCCTGCTTCAGACGGTAATCTACTGTGGCGTTCCAGCTGCTGTTGATAGTTTCCGAGTCATGAAGGAGGTTTTTGCCCAACTCGAGGGGTAAGTCAATAGAACGTAAATGAAGTCTTATTTCATTGACAACAATAATGGTATGAATCTTAATCCTATTACCGAGGAAGTGAGGTTGCCATGACAAAGAGACTGGGACTCATTGGCATTGGAAACATGGGCCTGCCCATGGGACTTCGTTTGATTGAACAGGGCTATGGGTTAACTATCTTTGATATCCGAGAAGATGCGGTTCGTCCTCTCGTAGCACGCGGTGCCCGAGCAGCGAATTCACCCGCGGATGTGGCTTCCGAAGTTCAGACTGTTTTGGTCAGCCTGCCGACCCCTGATGTTGTTCAGGAAGTAGCTCTAGGCCCAAATGGCATTGTAAACGGATCTGCCGTGAAAGTTTACGTGGACCTATCGACAACGGGACCCCAGGTGGCCGAGCTGGTGGCGAACGGGTTCGTAGAAAAGGGAGTTTCGACTCTGGATGCACCGGTTAGTGGCGGCGTTCTAGGGGCCGAGAAGGGCACGCTGACAGTCATGGTCTCGGGGCCAATGTCGGTATTCGAAGGGATTAAACCCGTTCTTGAGGTCATCGGCAAGAACGTGATCCACGTAGGGGAAAGGCCTGGTTTAGCTCAAATCATGAAGCTCGTTAATAACCTGCTGAACGCCACCGCACTGGCAGCCTCGTCCGAGGCCTTCGTGTTGGGTGTAAAGGCTGGCCTGGACCCCGAGATCATGCTGAAGGTTATCAATGGGAGTACTGGTCGGAATAGCGCAACGGAGGATAAATTCCCGAGGTCAATCCTTCCAAGAACCTTTGACTGGGGGTTTAAGACTGATCTTATATACAAAGACCTCAAACTCTGCCTCGAACAAGCAGAGAGACTGGGAGTTTCAATGTGGGTGGGAAACGCCGTCCGCCAACTTTGGGCATACGCTGTAAGCCAGGGGGGTGGGCCTCGGGATTTTACGACGATTATCCAATACATCGAGTCCTGGGCAGGGGTGGAAGTGGGTAAATCTCGCTAGAGGACATTCTGATTCAAATTATATCATCCAAGTAAATCTCCTCCTTTTTGCTGATCTTTCGAAGTTTCTCTACGGCCTCTGCTTCGATTTGACGAACCCTTTCCGGGGTCAAGCCAAAGCGTTTCCCTACGGTTTCTCGTGTAAGAGTATCCTCCCCGTTCAAGCCAAAACGGAGAATGATCACCCTCTTCTCCATATCCGTCAGTAATTCCAACCACGAATTCACCTGCTCCAGCTTCTTATCTTTTTGTTCTCCCTTGAAAATATTTTTTACCCACTTTACTCCCTTCGTCAATGCACGCCCCGTTGTTCCCCGGCGTGATAAAACCGAACCATCAATTACCCTTCTCTGAAACGGTCTCCGGGAAAGGGCGCGAAGAAAATCGGACAATTTCCGAAAATCCATATTCGAGGTACGGTCGAAACGCAACCTGGCCTGAACCTTATTTCCAAATTCTTCGGTTTCGAGGATCCTTCCCTTGCAATGTATTCTCTTGCCATCTGTAAGAATGCCAAACTCTATGGGCTCATCAACCACTAAATCGAAATTGGCCTCCAGTTTCATTCCGCCCTGACTGATATCCAGGGTTCGCATGATCATTTCTCTCCCGTAGCGGAAGCAAACGACCCGTTTTATTACGGGGAACCGAGGAAATCTCCGCTTTTCATGCATGCCTGTATGCCTTCCTATTAATCGGGTCTTAAGGCCCGAGATACGGGCAATCAATGAACTGATGGCTTGGCCCTTCGGTATTGGTCTATCATAGCAAATAAGAACGAGATGCGCAAGAAAAAATACATTGAAGTATCCTTACTTTTACAGGAAATATTTCTTTAACTATTTAATTTTATTGAAAATGTGCTGTTTCAGTAGGTGACTGCCTTCTATCCTTGTCTGGTTCAATTACCAGTCTGCTAGCCTGAACCAGGGGAGAGAGACCAATCGGAAACTTGGGACTTATTCAGCACAGTGGAGTCTGGTTGTTACCGGACCCCTGCTTCCTGGACCAAAATGGCTCCTCCTTTCCAGATCTTTCCTTTCTGCCAGGCTATTCCCTCCTTCCAAAAAGCCTGGACATCTACCTGGCCACAGCGTTACTATAAGAGAACAGTGGCAATCGCAAGGATGATGGCTTCGTAAAAAGTCCAACTTCTGCGTTGCACTGCATCCTTCGTCACTGCAGCGTACTGTAAGTACGCCTCATTCCTCAGGATTTGCGCGCCTTGAATTTGGAGCTTTTTACTTTGCCATCGAATTTTGACTTTTTACGAAGCCGTCAAGGATGGTTAACAAAAGATCCACCTGGTAGGAGAGATCACATATGGATTGGAGAGTTTTTCTGACGACCTTCGGTATTCTCTTTATGGCAGAGCTGGGAGACAAGACCCAACTGGCCGTCATTGCCATGACTGCCCAGACTAGAAAACCCTTAGGCGTTTTTTGGGGAGCGGTCGCTGCCCTGGCCTTGGCCACACTCCTTGGTGTGGCTTTTGGGCATTTGGCTCACCAATGGGTCCGAGTGGATGTACTGAGGAAGGCTGCAGCTACCATCTTTATGGTCTTAGGAGTGCTGATGTTCTTTGGAAAGTTTTAGTCGACTTATCGTCAATTTGTCACCGGGATAGTGGTCCGTGTGACGGAAAGGCCGGGAAAAATCACTGGCAGGCAATAGGTTGCCCCGCGCAGGGGGTGGTCGTACACTAAGGCCCCGGAGAAGCCCTTCTTGAGCGAGAAAGGAACTTTCAAATGCGTTTCTTCAAGGTGAAAAGTCTGCAACAACGCCTCATATTCTTCCTGTTGCTCCCTGTCGCATGCCTTCTCTTTTTGGTGGGCATTTCAGGATTTTTCTATGCGAGACAGGTCATGCTGAATCAGTGGACAGAAGCTGCCGTCCTTAAGCTTCAGCGAGCTGCCCATAACATCGACATGCGCCTGGGGAGACCCATCGAATGGATTGAGATGTTTCATAAAACCGGTGGGGAACGAGGTGAATACGCTTTACAAAATTGGATTCTCAGCCAACTGCGAGAGCTAGAGGGTGTTACCAAGGTTCATCTCCAGTGGCTGAATCAGCCACCTGAAAGAAGAATGATGCATGGAACGCATCCTCATATCGAACGTCAACGCATGATGCGCTTTCATCGTGCGAGCATTGCAGAGGTCACTCCGCCCAAATACGATACTCAGGCTGGGCATGAAACAGTATCGCTTGTTTCGATTCTCAAAGACGAATCTGGAAAAGTAGTAGGCAACCTTGAGGTGGCGGTGCGGTTTGACTATCTGATGGAGGATATTATCAAACTGGGTTGGTGGCAAAGCGAGATGGCCTGTTTGGTGGATAATTCAGGGATGTGTCTCACCGATTCGATGATGAAAGGACGTGGTCAGTTAGGCGAGACGAATGATCCGTTGGAGTTGGCCATCCTGAAGGCTATGAAAGGAAAGCCATTTGGAACGCTACGGGGCCCTGGACATCCTCCGGATAAAGTCGCGGGTTTCTACGGGATGGAACGGGCCCCTTGGAGCATTGTATTATTAGCACCGGGGCGAAAAATTCTCGCTCCCATTGTTCGCTTTCGAGATTACTATGCTATGGGAGGAGGTCTTTGTATTGTTTTTATCATTTTGTTGATCCGATCCGTCACAGGAAAGATGGTCCATTCCATCAAGGAAATTTCCCGGGCCTCCGAGAACGTTTCCCAAGGCAATTATGGAGATCCCCTGCCCCAAAAAAGTCGGGATGAAATTGGGCAGTTAATCGGCAGCTTTAACGCCATGGTCCGGGGTCTTAAGGAAAGGGATTTCATAAGCAACACTTTTGGACGGTATGTGGATCAAGAAATTGCCAAAGAATTGATGCGCCGACCCGAAGCAACAAGATTGGGAGGCGAGAAACGAGAAGTGGCGATTTTAATTTCGGATATTCGAGGCTTCACCCCGTTATCCGAGTCCTTAAATCCGGAGTCGATTGTCACCATTCTGAATCGCTATTTTTCCCATATGGTCGAGGTCATCAAGAAACATCAAGGCATTATCGTTGATTTTTTTGGGGACGGGGTTCTGGTCTTTTTTGACCCACTGGATGGCCCGGTTAAACCCACGATCCATCGAGCGATTCGATGTGCCATGGAGATGCAACATGAGATGGAGGCTTTTAATGCACAAATGAGGGGAGAAGGTTTGCCTGAAATAGCAATGGGGATTGGTCTGAACGCAGGTCAAGTCGTGGTCGGCAACATTGGGTCTGAAACCAGGGCCAAGTATGGAATTGTCGGGTCAGCGGTGAATCTAACTCAACGCATTCAAGAGGTAGCTAGAGGCGGAGAAGTGGTCATTTCGGATTCCATCTACCAGTACGCAGGCAAGTCTTTGGATATCAGGAGATCCTTTGAAGTCCAGGTGAAAGGCCTTGAGGAAAGAATGAAACTCCATATACCTGACTCAAAGCGAATTCACCACTCCTCCTGAGAAAATTTGGGCAGGAGGAAGTTTCTTTCTGATATGTTACGTATAGAAACACAAATAAATAGAATGGCTAACGATAATCGATAGCCTTATGGAACCACACAGGTAAGCCTGTGGTACCTCTTGTTACGCTCAGACGGGCGACATCCTGAGCAAAGAGCATTCACCCACGGCTAAAGCCGTGGTGCTCTGCGTCGAAGGATAGAACCACATGTGTACCATGGGCTACTCATTCCAGGAAGAACCGGCTTCAGTGTCATCTGCATCTTTGTCAATTTCAACGGGCTTCGGTCCCTTCCGGTAAATAATGAGCTCATCACCTGGATGGATGGGTTTATTTGGATCGAGGCGATTCCAAAAGATGATGGCCACCAGGGGGACACCGAATCGATCAGCGATGGAGGAGAGGTTGTCCCCCTTTTTGACCACATAGACTCGCTCCTTTTGGTCCGCTGACCAATGCTCCAGGAGACGTTGGTATCGGGCCTGAAAATCCTTTGAGGCCCCCTCTGGGATCAGAATCTCATGGCTTCCCTCAGGTAGGTAGTGCCCTCGAATTTCGGGGTTCAAGTCCTTTATCACCTTGAAATGGGTATTCGCTGCCTGCGCAATAATTCGGATTGGAGTATCCTGAAAACAGTCAACCTGAATCCGGTCGAATTTCATAGGGTGGTAGTAGTCCTCCTCGGAGAGCAAGAACCCATATCTCCCCGGGTCGGAGAAAAGCAGCTTCACGGAAAGAATCCTGAACAGAAACCGTTGGGTTTCAAGGGGGAGGTACAGCTGGTAATAGTTGTTGTTTCCCTGCTCTAGGATTTCCGCCATGAGTCCGTCTTCACCCATATTGTAGGCGGCAACAGCCAGAGTCCATGATCCAAAGGTTTCGTGAAGGTGCTTAAAACACCGAATCACCGCCCCGGTAGAGGCGAAGATATTTCGTCTCTCATCGATGCGTTCGTTGATGACGAGGCCGTATTTTCGTCCGGTGGACTTCATGAACTGCCAGAATCCTATCGCCCCCTTTTTTGAGCCCGCGTGGGGCCGAAGGGCACTCTCAGCAACAGCAACATACTTGAGATCCTCCGGCATCCCGCCCTTTTTTAACATCTCTTCAATGTGGGGCAAATAGCGGCGGGAGCGCTTCAACCAGAGAATTATCTGGGGGCGATCCCAGAGGGAAAGCAGAAGCTCCTTTTCAAGTCGCTCCCGAATCTCCTGAATTTCGGTGGGGACTCGTTCGGCGCAAAACTCCAGAGGCGTGGTTATCTTCAGAGACGAAACCAGGGAAGGGAAATGGGCGGGTTTAAGGGGTTCACCATAACTGTCTGACCAAGAGAAGAGCCCTATGCCGAGTAAAACAAAGAGACGCCATTTCATGAGACTCACCTCCTTGGGCCTAACTCTCTGTGTCAATTCATATTCCCCTTCGGGATTTTCCCCGCCCTTCCATCTCTGTCGACTTTCAGATTACATCTCAACCACTAGGGATAATATTATTTGTTAGGCCTAACGTATCTGGGCCACTTGCCGAATACTGAAGCAGATGTGGGACTTCAACGAGGTGAAATGGGTTCTCATCCGCCTTGAAAAAAGAATCCCCTACATGCTCAGCCAGCCACCATCAACAAATATCGTCTGCCCGGTGATGTAGTCGGATGCATCCGAAGCTAAGAACACGGCGGCTCCCGCCAGATCCTCTGGATCAGCCCACCTGCCGAGGGGGATCCGGCTGGTGATTTCGGCACTCCATTCCTTGTCCTGATAGAGGGGCTCTGTCATCTCCGTCCTCACATAGCCTGGACCAATAGCGTTCACCAGGATATTGTACTGTGCCCAGTCGTTTGCCATGGACTTGGTCAGTTGTGTCAATCCCGCCTTACTGGCCCCGTACGCTGGCAACGCCTTTCCCGACTGAAGGGCGATGCGGGAGGAGGTATTGATAATTTTTCCTTTCCTCTTTTGAGAGATCATGACACGCGCAGCTGCCTGGGAAAGGAAAAAGGCACCTTTCAGGTTTACCGTGATTACGTCGTCCCAGTCTTCTTCCGTAAAATCTTCGCAGGGATTACGCCGAATTATCCCCGCGTTGTTAAAGAGAAAATCGATCTTCCCAAATTCCTCCACCGTGCGATCCACGAGGTTCTGGATAGCTTCCATCTTTGCTACATCCGCTTGGATGGGCACTACAGGCCCCCCGAATTGACGGATCTCCCGCGCCGTCGCCTCCAATCTTCCAATATTTCGACCGGCAATGACAACCTCGGCCCCGGCTTGTACCAGACTGGTGGCAAAACTCTTCCCGATTCCAGATCCAGCGCCTGTAACGATCCCGCTTTTTCCCTTCAAGCTAAACTTTTCTAAAATCATTCCTTGACCTCATTGTAAAAAGTCAGAATAAGACGGCAAAGAAAAAAGATCCAGATGCAAGGCGCGTAAATCCTGAGGAATGAGGCGTACAGAGAAGTACGCTGCAGTGACGAAGGATGAAGGGAAACGCAGCCCTTCGGCCTTACTCAGGGCCATGAGTCCTTCGACCTTGCTCAGGACCGTGAGCTTGTCGAACGGCTTGTCGAATGGCAGATGGACTTTTTACGAAGCCGTCAAGGATCGGTTGTAACTTGTCCCGATAAGCACTGCCTATTTACCTGAGATGTCCGAAAAGCGTGGAAAAGGAGCTCTGAGCGCAAAATTATGCAGTTGTCCATGAGCGTAAATTCATCCTTCAAACCGCAGCACTGCAGCACTGCAACACCGTAAAACCGTACCTCCGTTCAGGGATAGACCATGAGAATGGGTACAGCCCACCTTCCCCTCCATCACGGAAGGGCACCGGTTTGGCTCTTCCGTCGGATGAAGGAGCTGGCTCGGGAGATAAGCCTCGTAATCATCGACCAATTCGGTTCGTTGGAGATGTTGAGGAGACTCTCTGATCCCTTCTGGTTTCAATCCTTCGGCTGTGTATTGGGATTCGATTGGCACAGCAGTGGCTTGACTACTACCCTCTGTGGAGCGCTCAAGGAAGGGTTGCGGGGGACGGAAAGGGATTCCGGTCTCTTCATTGCCGGGGGGAAGGGAAGGGTATCGAGGAAGACACCTATTGAGATCGAGGAGTTCTGTGATCGATTTTCCACAGATGCAAGGGGTCTCGTATACGCAAGCAAGATGACCGCCAAAGTCGATAGTGCGGCGCTTCAAGATGGCTATCAGCTCTACCACCATACCTTTTTCTTTACCAAGGCGGGGTCATGGTGTGTTGTGCAGCAGGGAATGAACGAACTGACAGGCTATGCGCGTCGATATCATTGGATGGGCCATGGGTTGGGTAGTTTCGTATGCGAACCTCACTCCGCAGTCTGCTGTAACCATCGGGACAAAGTTCTCAACATGGTCGCCAGGGAAAGTGAGGGTATCAGGCAAACGACAACCCAAATCGCCTCGGAGCATCCCGGCCGGATCTCTTCGGAGATTCAAAGGCTTCGGACGCTGGAACTTCCCCAGGGGCATGGAGTCGTTTTGGGGGATCGAGGAGCGAGATGGCTCATTAAGGTCTTAGAGAGGACCCATGAGCACCAACCAGCGGATTTCGAGGCCCTCTTGTCAACTCGGGGTGTTGGTGCAAAAACCATCCGGGCCCTCGCCCTCATCTCGGAACTGATCTATGGGGTGGAACCCAGCTTTCGAGACCCCGTAAAATTTAGCTTTGCCCATGGGGGAAAAGACGGACACCCTTATCCCGTCGACAGGGCGAATTATGATCTATCCATCGAGGTTCTTCGACAGGCGCTATCGACGGCCAAGATTGGTCGAGGAGAGAAGTTGAAGGCGATGAGGCGATTGGCCTTCCTCGAGAGTGGGGAAACCCCACCGAAGGAGTAGATATGCGGTTTATCGCCGATCTTCACGTGCACTCCAGGTACAGCCGGGCCACCAGCCGAGATATGGAGTTGGAGAGCCTGGCCGTATGGGGAAAGAAAAAGGGAATTTCTCTTCTGGGAACCGGGGACTTCACTCATCCCACGTATTTTGCGGAAATGAGGTCGAAACTAGAGCCCTTCGGTGAGGGGATCTATGTGCTCAAGGGTGGAGAGAGGGAAACGAAGTTCATGCTCACCACGGAGGTGAGCAACATTTTCTCCCAGGGGGGGAAGGTTCGAAAGATCCATACTCTCATCTTCGCGCCGAATTTTTCCGCTGTTGAAGGGATTAACGATAAGTTGAGGAGTCTGGGGAAGTTGGGTTCTGATGGGAGGCCGATCTTTGGGTTTCCGGTCAAGGAGTTGGTAAAGATCGTCCTGGGCATCTCCAATGAATGCTTGGTGGTGCCCGCCCATGCGTGGACCCCTTGGTTCTCGGTCTTTGGGGCCAATTCGGGGTTCGATTCCCTTGAGGAATGCTTCGAGGAAGAGGTCAAGCATATCTTCGCCATCGAGACGGGGCTCTCTTCGGACCCTGAGATGAACTGGCGATTGTCCACGTTGGATAATATAACGCTGATCTCCAACTCCGATGCTCATTCTCCGAGTCGATTGGGCAGAGAGGCCAATGTCTTCGATTGTCCTTTGGATTACCGGGAGATCATTCAGGCCATAAGGGACAAGGACCCTAGAAAATTCCTTTTTACCATCGAATTCTTTCCCCAGGAGGGAAAATATCACTATGATGGCCATCGCAATTGCGGGGTGGTCTTTTCCCCTCTCCAGACCAAAACTAATGACTACCTCTGTCCGGTCTGCAAGAAGAAGCTAACTGTAGGGGTGATGCATCGGGTAGGAGAGATGGCCGATCGTGCAGAAGGTTTTATTCCCGGCAACAGCATTCCTTCCATTCACATGATTCCCCTTGGCGAGATCATCGCGGAGAGCCTGGATGTCGGGGTGGGAACCAAAGCGGTGGAAAGCGAATACGAACGATTAATTCAGGCAGGAAGATCTGAGTTGGCCGTTCTTTTAGATCTGCCTCCCGAAGAATTGAAGCGTTTTACCTCCTCCCGGGTCCTCGAAGGGATCATTCGAGTAAGGCAGGGGAAACTCCATATCTCTCCGGGCCATGACGGGGTTTACGGAAAGATCAACATCTTTTCCGCGAATGGGAAAGGAGAGGGGGAGGCTTCTGAGCAGCAGATGAGCCTCTTCTGAATGGTGAATCCCAAAGGGTGATGTGGGGAGGCTGGCTGCGGAAATGGCAATCAAGATCGGTTGTTGCGGGTTTTCCGCAGTAAGGGAAAGGTATTTTGAACAATTCGCCACGGTGGAAATCCAATATGATAAAAACCATCTATTTCATGTTTAACAACATTTCCATGATGGAAGATGGACGTCGATTCGAGGAGTTTGTGCGAAGTGGATACTGAGGCCGTCCTGAGGGGAGGAGAGATCCCGGGCGATTGGATGGATCTGATCGAGGCCATCCACCGGGAAAAAGGGATTGCCTTGATCTTAGGGGCATCGGATACGGGAAAGAGCACCCTCGCTCATCTCCTCATCGCCCAATTGTGCCGGATGGGGAACGTAGTTGCCCTTGTCGATGGAGATATCGGGCAATCAGTTTTGGGGCTCCCCACCACGATCGGATTGGCGCTGTTCGACTCCGCGCCGAAACCACTGGACAATATTCAGCTGATAGCCTCCTATTTCGTCGGTTCGATCACTCCCAGGGGACATATGTTGGAGGTGTTGGTTGGGATCAAGAGAATTGCAGACAGGGCGTCTCAGCTCGATCCTGGGATTATCGTCATCGATACCACGGGCTTCGTGACTGGTGAGACGGCTTGGGAGCTCAAATTTCAAAAGATTGACCTGTTGAAACCAGTTCATCTCATTGGGCTTCAGAGGAGAAGGGAGATAGAGGGCCTCCTCAAACCCCATCAATTCCGACCGGATATGGCTATTCATCGTTTGAAGATCCCTGACAAGATCAGGATGAAATCGCCGGAACAGAGGAGATCCAACCGATCGAGGAAATTCGCCGCCTATTTCCAAGAGGTGAAGCTATATGAGAAGAGCTTGGATGGGATAAAAGTGGTCAGTCCCTTCAAGGTTCGCTATCGAGGGAAAGGTCTCAAGGGAGTACTGATTGGGCTCAACGATGAAGCAAACTTCAACCTTGGGCTTGGAATCTTGGAGAACTTAGACGTTCATAGAGGTACCATCTCCTTTGTGGCGCCAGAACTGGATCTCACCAAGATTCGCCTTATCCGCATCGGCTCCATCGAGGTGGACCTATTTGGGAATGACAAAACCCATCATCATTGACGACTTGGTAAGAAGTCCATCTGCGGCGTTGCGCTTCATCTTTAGTCACTGCGGCGTTCTGGTAAGTACGCCTCATTCCTAAAGATTCGCGTTACGAAACCATCATCATTGAGGCCCCATCGCCTTACCCCTTCAATAATTGGCAAAACCCGGAAGTCTCCAGCCCATTTTCAAGGAGGGCAGCCCTTTGGCCCTAACGATTAAGGAGATTGAATGTAAATCCATTCTGAATCGTTCCGGCCTCGCCGATTATGCCCTGAACCCATATGTGGGGTGTGAACACGGCTGTCGTTATTGCTACGGACGATTTATGATGAGGTATACCAAGCACCGGGAGCCATGGGGCTGTTTCGTAGATGTGAAGATGAATGGACCTCGAGTTTTGATAAAACAGGTCAAACGGTTACCGGTGGGAAGGGTCTTTATCAGCTCCGTTTGTGATGGCTGGCAGGCCTTGGAGGAAAAGTACGGGATTACCAGGGCATGCCTTGCAATCCTCTTGGCTAACGGCTTTCCCATCACTATTCTAACCAAAAGTGCCCTGGTAAGTAGGGATTTGGACCTCATTCAAGGGAGACCGGACGTGGAACTGGGCGCGACCCTTACCACCCTGGATGAGGGTTTGCGGAAGATCTTCGAACCCCGAAGCTCCTCCGGTGAGGAGAGGCTTTCCCTTCTCGAGCGGGCCAAGGCGAAGGACATCACCACCTATGCCTTCTTAGGCCCTATCATGCCTTATCTCTTCGATACCGAGGAAAATTTAAGGGGGCTTATCGCAGCCTTCCGGGATGTTGGGGTGGATTGGATCTACCTAGACCTTCTTAACCCCAGACCCGGGGTATGGGCCTCCCTTAATCCCGTGCTGAGAGATCATTATCCCCATCTCGTCCGTGGCTATAGGGGGGTACTGTTTAACCCGCGGGAGAGGAGCCATTACGGGATCCGGGTCAGGGAGAGGATCGAGAAACTGGGTCGCCTGTATCGTTTGGAGGATAAGTTCCATTTTCTGTGGTAATGGAGGGGAAGACCATCGGGTCCAGGCAGGGGCAAGCAATATCCGAAAAGAGGATCTTTAGCATTGGCACCAGTACCCGATCTTTGGATGAGTTTATATCCCTGTTACGCCACTATGGGATCGAGACTGTTTCAGACGTACGGAGTTTCCCCACCAGCCGGTTCGAACATTTTGGCAGGGATACATTCGAAAGGAGCCTGGAGGAATTTGGATTTTGCTATGTTTATCTCGGCAGCAAATTGGGTGGGTTTCGAAGGGGAGGCTACGAGAAATACATGGGCACCCCTCACTATACGGAAGGCTTGTCCAAACTAGCGAAGATCGGGAGTTCTTCTGTGACGACGTTTGTCTGTGCCGAGAGATTACCGTGGCGGTGTCACCGGAGGTGGATCGGGAAGAGCCTGATGGGAGAGGGATGGGAGGTTATCCATATTGTCGATGAGAAGAGGACGTGGAGGCCGAGGGATTTTTTGACCGGTACACAGGGTAAAAGGGCGAAGGGAATTAGCAGGGAAACATAAAGCCTTGACATTTTCTTTTTTTTAATTTAATGAATTAGAATTCAAAAAATGAATGAGAATTTTTAAAATGAACCAGAGGATCAGTCGGAAGAGAAAGGAGTTCTTAACTCGGAGGGGCGATATTCTATCGGCGGCGGAAAAGGTTTTCGCGGCCAAGGGGTTCTACGGTTCCACCATGGATGAAATTGCCAAAAGGGCGGAGTTCGGGACCGGAAGCCTCTATAAGTACTTCCGGGGGAAAAAGGACCTCTATTTTTCCCTCATCGATGAGAAGGTCGGGGAGATAACCCGGTTGGTGAAGGCCGAGCTGGATAAGGATCTCCCCCCCATTGAAAGAATCGAATCAATCCTCCATCTCCAACTTTCCTTCATCCAGAGGAACAGGGATTTCTTTAAGATTTACATCTCCGAAAGAAATCGTTTCGAATGGACCATCAAGGATGAGTTGGGGAAGGGAGTTCATGAAAAATTTATGACCTATATCGATTCTCTGGGGGAGGTCATGCGCCAGGGCATTGAAGGGGGGCAACTCAAGGAGATGGATCCAAGGGATATGGCCCATGGCTTTGTGGGAATCGTCAATTCCTTCGTCTTCGAGTGGATTATGAGCCCGAGGGCGTATTCCCTGGTTTCAAAGCGACCGACTATCACGAACATCTTCTTTGATGGTGTTCGAAGTCAAAAAACGAGGAGGTAGCCTTATGCTGAGGGAGATCATGGTCATTTGTCTGTTGCTTTCAATGATAGGTGGACCGGCGTTGGGAGGTGAGGAAGAGAGGGTACTGAGCTTAAAGGAGGCGGTGGAGATGGCCCTTAAGAGGAGTGCCTCTATACATTCCGCCCGAGAGGGTACGAAGGGAGCCGACTATTTGAGGAGGGCTGCCTTGGCCGATTTTCTCCCTACCTTGCGTACCGAGTACGACTACACCCGTCTGGATGAAGCCCCTTTTTTCCGAACCGGGCCGCTTGAGGGAAAAAGGACGATTGGCACACGAGACAACTACAGTTGGACAACCGGTTTTGATCAACCCCTTTTCAGGGGGGGCGCTCTCTACTGGTCATACCGATTGGCCCAATTCGGGGTCGACCTATCCAGGGTCTTCTTGGAGCTCGTCAGGCAGGATTTAGTTCTCAAGGTGAAGGAGGCCTACTTCACGATCCTCAAGGCGGAAAAAATTCGACAAGTCGCCGTGCGGTCGGTTGAACAACTGGAAGCCGGAGTGAAGGTTTCAAAGGCCTTCTATGACGTGGGCATCATCCCCAAGAATGATCTGCTCCAGACCCAGGTGGAACTGGCCCAAGAAAGGCAAGACTTAACCAGTGCGGATGTCGAGTTGTCCATCGCAAAGGCGTCCTTCAACACCCTCTTGAGGAGGGAAGTGGGAATGGAGGTGATGGTAGAGGACATCTTGGAGTACCGTCCCATGGAGCTCTTCTTTGAGGGGTGCCTAAAGACGGCCCGAAAGAACCGTCCCGAACTGAGGGAGGTGGAGCTCAGCGTGAAGAGTGCGGAGAAGGAGGTCCAGCTTGCCAAAAGTGAGTATTTCCCCACCCTCGGCTTGTCTTTTAACTACGAAAGGGTTGGGGATGACCCAAGCGTTTCCGGAAGCAAATTTGAGGATGAAGATAACTGGAACGTCATGGCCACCGCTCGGTACACCTTTTGGCAATGGGGAAAGAAGAGACAGTTGGTTCGGGAGAAAGAGACGAGGTTGGTGCAGGCGAAGGATGCGAAAATCCAAGTTGAGGATAGTATATCCCTCGAAGTAAAGGACACTTACTTAAGGTTGCGGGAGGCCCGGGATAAGATTGGTGTAGCCGAGGTGGCCGTCGAGCAAGCGGAAGAGAACTTCAGGATAAACGCGGAGCGGTTTAAAGAACAGGTCGCCACTACCACCGAAGTCTTGGATGCCCAGACCTTACTTACGCGGGCCAGGAGCAACTACTTTAATGCCCTGAGCGATTATAACATTGCCTGGGCTCGGTTGGATCGGGCCATGGGAATAGTTACATATTAATTGGGATTGCATTTTCTTTTGAAAATCGACATGCTATGGAAATTCCAGGTAGTGGATGAGCGCCCGTGATTTCACATGCCAAAATCTTCATAGATGGAGCTATGGTGATAATTTGGCATAAATCCTGCAATTATTAGATCTATACCGGGTCTTCCCCAGTACCGCTCTCCTTTGGCGAGATATTATTGAAGCCAGTTGCCTTACATGGTGTTGACATACCCCATCGGCTATGGTAAAAACATGGAGGAGTGATGGATAGGTGCAGAAAAAAAAGGGTTTGTCCTTTTTACCCATATTCTCAACTTCTCTGGGTTCTCTTCCTCGCGATCATTTTTGTTCTACCGGGCATCGATTCCCCCTGTTATGGGGGGATATACCGGTACATCGACGAGAATGGAGATTATCACTTTACCAACTGCCCGAAGGATCTCAGGTATCAGCTCTACATTCGGGAGGAGGGGGATTCGGTATCCGCCTCCATCGATCCAGATCAATACGATCCCATGATCGAGGAATTTTCCGAGAAGTATGGCATCGAGTCCGCCCTGGTCAAGGCAGTTATGCGGGCCGAGTCGGGATTCAACTCCTATGCCATCTCCCGTAAGGGTGCCAGAGGTCTGATGCAGTTGATGCCTCAAACGGCCGCGCAATGGAATGTGATGGATGTGTTCAACCCGAGGGAAAATATCGAAGGCGGTGTCAGGCACTTGAAACACCTTCTCGAAACCTTTGGAAACAACTTAACACTTTCCTTAGCAGCGTATAACGCTGGAAAGAACGCCGTTATTCGAAATCATTCAATTCCTCCCTACGATGAGACCCAAAACTACGTGAGGGAAGTCCTTCGATACTATGAAAGTTATAAGCATTAAGCCGGATACCTTGCGAAAGGAAGACCCGGGAAGGCCTGAAAAGAGGGTAATTTGGAACCTCCCCAATGGACTTACCATCCTGCGCATCATGGCCATTCCCATTATCGTTCTTTTGCTCTTCTACCCCGGAAAGATAGCCAGTTTCTTTGCATCCATCATTTTTCTCTTTGCAGCCATTACCGATGGGTTGGATGGATATATCGCCCGGAGGCAAAATATCGTAACTACCCTCGGGAAATTTCTTGATCCCCTTGCGGATAAGTTGTTGGTAATATCATCCCTCATCATGCTCATTCATCTCGGAAGGGC
>JAQYWG010000379.1:502-736 GCA_030145085.1 Thermodesulfobacteriota bacterium | reverse complement strand
TGAACTTCTAGCTTACGGCACAGCTGTCAAGCTCAGCGAATAGACCACCTTGTGGATGGATATTGCTATCTGTAAGATTGCCGCCTTATGCCGTCCAAAACATCAGCTAAGTGCTTCGATTCGCAAATACAAGGACGTATTTTCTGGAGCAGGATCTGAGTAAATGCTCACTCCATTCGGCCCGAGCCTTTCGGCAGTGAGCGACTCGACATGAGCTCGTCGACATGTCTCAAG
>JAQYWG010000379.1:0-492 GCA_030145085.1 Thermodesulfobacteriota bacterium | reverse complement strand
CACTAAGTCCTGAGGGCTTCGACTGAGCTCAGCCGAAGTCTAAATATGTTCGTAATCGAACTTATGAACCGAAGGACTAAGCAATGGCTCAGAGCTGCTGAGTTCGATCATTGGGTGCACTTGGTCCAATTGCAGGGAGAGATACTATGTACCGAATTTTGACTGATGAGGATATAGGTCGCATTATCACGGCAGAAACAGCTATCAACGCAATTGAGCAGGCGCTACTTGCCAAAGCGACAGGTGCTTTGATTGCCCCGCCGCGGTTCTCTGTTGGCATTGATAGCGGGGCATTGGTTTTTACTGCTGGCGCTGAGACAGCATATTCTAAATCACTTGGTTTCCGCGTGTATGATACATTTGGCGGTAAATCTCCAGATCGCACACAACTGGTTGCCGTCTTTGATAGCCACACAGGTAATTTCAAAGGTCTTGTCATTGGGGTGTTGGTTGGAGCATTGCGCACAGCATCGATTAACGCTATTGCTATCA
>JAQYWG010000378.1 GCA_030145085.1 Thermodesulfobacteriota bacterium | reverse complement strand
CTCAGGTTTCATGATGAATGGATGCTTGGTCTTGGGATTTGGAGTGCCATCCGCCTTTAGCATTGGCGGCCAGCCACCCTCCGGTACGTCGCCGACCCACTTCGATCCATTCCACTTGATAACAGGATGCTCTTTGTCCCAGGGGTTTCCATATTTATCTACAGATGCCCTGTTGTAGATTATCCTTCGGTTGACTGGCCAGCACCAGGCCCACTCAAGATTCAGGCCAATACCTGAGGTCTCCCTCTTGCGCCTGGCAGCCATATTCCCCTTGTTGGTATAGGAGTGACAGTAGAGCCAGTTAGCACTACTGGTAGAGCCATCTGCCTGGAGATAGGCAAAGCTGGGGACCAGATCACCCTTCTTAAAGGACTTGCCTTTAACTGTCACATCTTTCAGGAAATAGCCGTTGATCTCCTTGGCCATCTTGTGGGAATCGAACTCACCATGGGTTGTGTAGTCCCACTTCAGATTCAGGATAGGCTCCGGGAAAACTGCATTCTCATCCCGACGGTAAAGGTATCTGACCTTTTTAAAAAGATCAGTCATCATATCACCGTCCGGTCTGGCATCTCCCGGTGGATTCGCTGCCTTGTATCTCCACTGCATCCAGCGACCGCTGTTGGTAATGGAACCCTCTTTTTCTGCTGATACTGCGCATGGCAGCATAAAGACCTCTGTCTTGATCTTCTTTGGATCCATATCAGGGCCTTTCCAGAATAAGCCTGTCTCATTGTC
>JAQYWG010000377.1:487-743 GCA_030145085.1 Thermodesulfobacteriota bacterium | reverse complement strand
ACAACCTCTGTTTCCGGAAGAGCCTTTAGCTTAGCAATTGTCTTTTCGGCATCAGCCTTAATCTTGGCAACCGCAGTTGTGAAAAGTGCATCGACTGTTTCTGAAGGTTGGTAACGGCTTTTTGCTTTCATCTTATATTGTAATTCGTTCATTATCTTGACAATATTATGGCTATCAGTTATTCGGCAATATATTGACTCTGCTTAAGACAATATCGCCAGCTGCGGATTCTTTGGAAAATCCACAGTTTGAGGTG
>JAQYWG010000377.1:0-477 GCA_030145085.1 Thermodesulfobacteriota bacterium | reverse complement strand
AAACCGGGTGGTGGTCGTTAACCCGGGATAAATCTAAGAGTAACCTGCTTGCTGCTTGGATGACGTCCGGCATGAAGGTGACGTGAACTTAATTCAAGCTTCTGTGTGGAACGTGGGAACCTGTCGCTCCGATGTTAAGGGAGCAACTCAAGTGGAGGACCCACAAGAGTGTGAGTACCGATGCGGGGCACAGGGGCTGGGCAACCCGTATTAGCAAGGAAGTCCCGTAATGGGGACAGAATAAAGGCGTAACATTGTCCGGTTATTCCCTGCAAAACCACCCATTTTCAGCCTTTTTCATAATATATTCCCAATTATCGTTCAAAGTGCATAATTTGTGTTTTTTTTAGAAAAAGCCCCTTTTCCTCCGATAATACTTATGATATATTGGCAACAAATGGCTGTTGAAAGCTTCTTATGGATAAGAGAGTATGTCTGATTTATGAGAAAACAGTTTTTCAGAGGTAGCTTAATCCT
>JAQYWG010000376.1 GCA_030145085.1 Thermodesulfobacteriota bacterium | reverse complement strand
CAATGCAGCGGGATGTGGAAGCCAGCCGCCGATCCGAGCTTGACTCGATGATCGGTGTAATACAGCGCAAGGGGCGTGAGTTAGGTGTATCCACCCCTACTGCGGATATGGTCTACGCGGCCCTTTTGCCTGGCGAACTGAAGGCGCGCAGCGAGCCTGTGTAGCCTCTCACTCCGCTATGCTTGAGGCGGATATCTCCAGGTCCATGACTGATCCACCCAGTTTGGGGGAAGTATCAACCATTAACCTTTTTTGATTACCCTAAGTCCTTCGGTCTGAGCGTTCGGCCGAGTTCACGCCGAGGGCTCAACGTCGAAGACAAGTGCTCCGAGGTAACTCGTTAAAATACGTCACTGTATTTGCGAATCGAAGCACTAAGTCCACTCTAAGGACTCGCTAAAGCGAGAAGAAACAGAAGGCAGGTAATCAGGAAGGCCTTTTTTGGTTTCAGGCTAGTCTGCCCCTCAAGAATCAAAGGGACTGGCCATTAATCTGCCAATGAAAATGGGGAGGCTCCTTATTTTGGAAGACCTCCCCGCATCCGCTTTCGTGACAAAACGGGCAAGTTTGTGACAAAACATGAAGTCACGGGACCGATTTCTGGTCAGACATATTCCTCTCCTTTTATCCTTTCTACGTAATGCTGGGCAGAAAAGGCGGCCGTAGCGCCATCTCCGCAGGCAGTCACAACCTGCCGTAGGTTATTCTCGCAGCAATCGCCACACGCAAAGATACCCTCCCTCGATGTCC
>JAQYWG010000375.1 GCA_030145085.1 Thermodesulfobacteriota bacterium | reverse complement strand
GTCATTGCCGACGCCTGGAAAAACCGCCGGGACGAGATGGTCGGCTCTGCCGGAAAAATCAGTGAGATCATCGCCCGACAAGACGAACGGCCGGCTGGCCAAACTCTTTCGGTCAATGCCATCAAAGGCGCATTCTTTTCCCTCGCAAACACATTCGACCCCACCTACGGCGGATTCGGCCGGGCACCCAAGTTCCCCCAGCCAAGCAACCTTTCGATGCTCCTGAGCTACTGGCACAGAACCGGCGATGGCAGAGCCCTGGAAATGGTGGAAAAGACCTTGAACGCAATGGCCGACGGCGGAATTTACGACCACCTCGGCGGGGGATTCCACCGCTACTCAACCGATGCTGTCTGGCTCGTGCCACACTTTGAAAAGATGCTCTACGACCAGGCACTTTTGAGCAAGGCCTACCTGCAGGCATACCAGATTACGGGTAACCAAAGGTATGTCACTATCGCCCGGGAAATTTTTGAATATGTTCTGCGCGATATGACCGACCCGAAGGGCGGATTTTACAGCGCCGAAGACGCAGATAGCCAAGGCAAAGAAGGAACGTTCTACCTGTGGGAACCCGACGAGATACAGAGCATTATCGGCGCCGAATCCGCAAAGATTTTTAACCAGCGCTACGGTGTAACAAAACGCGGCAACTTTGAAGATGGCAAAACCATACTGCACATCTCAAAATCCCTCGAACAGTTGGAAAGCCAATTTGAGCTTGGCAGCGAAAAGACCGCAGGCATCCTGGC
>JAQYWG010000374.1:522-753 GCA_030145085.1 Thermodesulfobacteriota bacterium | reverse complement strand
GCACCCGGCGTATAGTTGGCACGAGCTTGATTCAGGCTCTTTTGTAGAACGTGGGAACCCTTCATGTGATGTTAAGAGAAAACCCTATAAGTGTAGCCCACGAAGGGGGAAAGTATCGAGGCACATGAAGGGGGCGGATCATCCTGTAGTAGTGAAGAAGTTCCTGTAATGGGAATGGAGCGAAGGGGATGAGTCAGCTCAAAGAGAGAAGTAGCCAACCAGGAAGCTGGG
>JAQYWG010000374.1:0-512 GCA_030145085.1 Thermodesulfobacteriota bacterium | reverse complement strand
AGGCCTCAAGAGAATGGCTGGCACGAGCCGTATGAGTCGAGAGGCTCACGTACGGATCTGTGGGAGACTGGAGGTGAGATTCCTCCGGTCTACCCGGCGTCGTTCCGATGTTAAGGGAAAAACCCAAGTGGAGGCCCCACGAGGGTGAAAGTACCGATGCGGAGCACGGGGGCGGACTAACTCGTAGTAGTGTTGAAGTCTCTGTAATTGAGATGGAGCGAAGGGGTTAGATTGTCCAGCCTTATTGAATGGTCAACCAGTAATGGGAGGAACTGTTTGTATAAGGCAAAGCCGGTAGTTGCATTTTATCTATCGGCCGGACAATAGGAGCCGTATGAGTCGAGAGGCTCACGTACGGATCTGTGGGAGCGTGGGGGTGAGATTCCCCCGCGCCACCCGACCATGCACCGGATGCGGACTGACGGAAAATCCATAGTTCAGTTAGTATTAGTTCCCCCGGCAAGGCAAAAAAGGAGCTTGACAACAAGCGGCCTCATAGAAGTACTATTGCT
>JAQYWG010000373.1 GCA_030145085.1 Thermodesulfobacteriota bacterium | reverse complement strand
GAAAGAAGCCAGTAGAGTGATAGGGATCTGCTACCGACAGGCAAAACGGTTAAAGAAGAAACTGAACACTCTCGGGGCCAAGGGGCTCATCCATGGCAATCGAGGCAGGCCCTCGCCGAGAGCGTTGAATGGTGAGCTTGCCACACGGATCATTGAGCTGTCCTGCGGGACCTATGCGAACCTCAATGATACCCATTGTACCGAAAAGCTCACGGAGGTAGAGGGGATCACCGTGAGCAGGGATACCGTCAGGAGGCTGAGGCGTGCCAATGGGATCAAACCTAAGAGGAGACGGAGGGCAAAGAGGCACTTCAAGAGAAGAGAGCGCTCCGCCCAGGAGGGGATGATGGTGCTGTGGGATGGAAGTCCCCACCGGTGGTTCGGAACCGATCAGCCTGCCTGCTGCCTGATGGCAGCCATGGACGATGCCACCGGGACGCTCTGTGAGGCCTTCTTTCTCCCCTATGAGTGCTCTTTTGGGTACCTACGGCTTCTCAATGCGATGGTCACCCGGTACGGCATCCCTCTTTCTATCTACCAGGACCGGCACTCTACCTTACACCGAAATGACGATCACTGGACATTAGAGGAACAGCTGAAAGGGGAGCAGGATCCCACCCAGGTGGGAGGGTGCCTGAAATCCCTTGGCATCACCCCTATCTTCGCCCTCACGCCCCAAGCAAAGGGGCGTATCGAGAGGCTCTTCGGGGTGCTCCAGGACAGGCTTATCGCCGAGATGGAGCTGAGGGACATCAC
>JAQYWG010000372.1 GCA_030145085.1 Thermodesulfobacteriota bacterium | reverse complement strand
GCTGTGGTCATTGTCTGTGAATTGGGTTTTGACACGCAAGACTCTCTCCATTATACTTCTTTGAGCAAAAAATAATTCTATCAATCTAAAAATAAGGAAAAGTAATCTTCGGATACAGGTTATGGTGAAGAGGATGGGAGTATGAAAAAGTTACTGTATGGGAGCTCTTTCCTGACTGCCTGGATCATCCTCAACCTCACCGCAGGTTGGGCCCAGCAGGTCATTGGGCCAGGGATGGTTTTAGAGGACAAATATTTTGATGCTCAACAGGTTAAACAGGGCGAGATTATTGAGCACACCTTTAAGGTTCGTAATGTGGGTGATCGTACCCTTGAGATAAAAAAGGTCAGCCCTGGTTGAGGCTGTGCAGTGGCCCGCTTTGACAGGACCATCCCCCCCGGAGGGGAGGGAAAGATTACCTTAAGGATAAAGACCAGAGGTTACGAGGGTGACATCCGGAAAAAAGCCACGGTCTATACCAATGACCCACGCAAGAATGTTGAAGTACTGACCATTAAGGCCTTTGTCAAGGTACCCATCCATCTATCTCCCAGATACGTTTACCTGAGGGGAACGGCGGATCGAGAAATCACCAAGACCGTCAGAGTCAGGGCGGGAGAAAACAAACCCCTGAAGCTTGAACCAAGCCATTTTAGCCTCAGCAAACAAGTGACTTACAGTATAGAGGAGGTTGAGGCAGGGAGGGAATTCAGGATCCATTTTACCAGCATCCCCAACATAGTGGGGACGTACCGGGGTT
>JAQYWG010000371.1 GCA_030145085.1 Thermodesulfobacteriota bacterium | reverse complement strand
AATAATCTCAGGTTTTTCAGGATAATTGGTTTTCAGTTTTAACACACCGCGATAGATCCCCACACTACCAGGTATACTGGTGAAATGAATCCTAAACACCCTTCCTGCTTCAACTTCTTTAATCCTATACGCTACCGTTTTGCTGAGGTTAAAAGAGCTTTGTTCAAGTATGAGGGGTTTTTTTTCATTTGCCTTGACTACAATGGTTCTGGTAATTTTTCTATCAGCGATTCCAGTAAGGTAGACGTATCTATTAGAGAGATAGATCGGGACCTTGACAAAGGCCTTAATTGTTAGGAGTTCAATATTTTTCCGAGGATCGTTGGTGTAAACCTTGGCACTTTTCGAGATCACACCCTGATAACCTCTGGTTTGTACCTTTAATGTAATCTTTCCCTCCCCTCCGGGGGGGATGGTCCTGTCAAAACGGGCCACTGCACAGCCTCAACCAGACTGGACCTTTTTTATTTCAAGAGGACGGTCTCCCCTGTTAAACACAGTGAAGGTATGCTCAATAATCTGTCCCTCTTTTACATATTTAGCATCAAAGTATTTTCCCTTTAGCTCCATTTTCGGTCCAGTGGGTTGCTGGGCCCAACCTGCGGTAAGGTTTAAAATGATCCAGGAGATCAGAAAAAATGTCCCATATAATAATTTTTTCACGTGTTCCTCCCTGCAATAAAAAACATAGAGCAATTGGATATTCTATCCAAACCATTTCAGTAATTTGAAATAGACAAAAGTTTTTGAAAATTTTCTTT
>JAQYWG010000370.1 GCA_030145085.1 Thermodesulfobacteriota bacterium | reverse complement strand
TCTTTTATATATTCTATCATATTTTGATTATTCATACTAACCTTTATTTAAACCGTATCTCGTATCTCGTGAATCGTATCTCGAAGAAAATACATAATTAAAATGAAAATTAAGAAATTTTTATACCTTAAGATTATTTCTCTAACGAGATACGAACGACGAATTAGGTTCCCATCTTCCAGGAAGAAAGATATCTTTCTTGTTCCTCGGTAAGTTTATCAATTTTAATTCCCATCGATTCTAATTTTAATCTGGCGATCTCCTTATCAATAACCTCGGGAACGCAATAAACCTTTTTCTGTAAATTTTCCCCCACTTTTACCAAATATTCAGCGGATAAAGCTTGGTTGGCAAAACTCATATCCATTACACTTGCCGGATGCCCTTCGGCAGCAGACAAATTCAGTAGTCTTCCTTCCGCCAGAAGATTTATCTTTTTCCCGTTTTCTAAAGTATATTCCTCAATATATTCTCTAATTTTATTCTTATTTACTGATAATTTTTCTAAAGCTCCTATGTTGATCTCTACATTAAAATGTCCTGAATTGGCCAAAATTGCTCCATCTTTCATTAAAGGAAACTCTTCTGTTGATATTACATTCATACCACCGGTCAGGGTTATAAAAATATCTCCGACTTCGGCTGCCTCTTTCATAGGCATAACCTGGTAACCGTCCATTACTGCTTCCAATGCTTTCATGGGATCGACTTCAATAATTATCACCTGAGCACCCATACCATTAGCTCTCATCGCTAAACCTCGAGCACAC
>JAQYWG010000036.1 GCA_030145085.1 Thermodesulfobacteriota bacterium | reverse complement strand
GCCGTGATGCTGGGATTGATGGTCGGGGTCTTCAGGGTCCTTCCAAACCGGGTCACACGATTTGTAGGAGGCTCTTATGTGGAGTTGATCCGCAACACCCCTTACCTGGTGCAGCTCTTCGTCTGGTACTTCGTGGTCCCTTCGATCCTTCCCCAGGCCGGTGAAAAGTGGCTTTATGATCACGTTCCCGAGCTTCCTTATTGGACAGGGGTGATTTGCCTTGGCATCTATACTGCCTCGCGCGTGGGCGAGCAGATTAGAGCAGGCATGCTCTCGATCCCCCCGGACCAGTATCAGGCGGCTTTTTCAACAGGGCTAACGACCTACCAGACGTACCGATACGTGATCATCCCCTATGCCATGCGAATCATCATCCCTCCCTTCACGACAGAGTTTCTGACCTGTTTTAAAAATTCGGCCTTAACCATGACGATCGGGGTTTTGGAGACCACGGGTGCCTCTTACCTCATAGACTCCTACACGTGGCATGGACTGGAGACGACCACTGCGGCAACTGTCGTCTACATCGTACTTACCCTATCCGTTGTTCTGTTTATGACGTGGGTCGAGAAGAGGGTTCACATACCCGGCATGATTACCAGAGGGAGGTAATCTCTTCCGTGGATTGGGCTGTCATCCCAAGAAATCTCCATTTTTTGCTCGGAGGTCTCGTTCTCACCTTCGAATTAGCGGCTTTTTCGCTGGCAGGCGGTTTTCTGCTGGGGATCCTCATGGGCTTGGGGCGTCTCTCATCCCGGAAGTGGATATACTATTCTGCTACGCTTTACGTGAATTTCTTTCGAAGCCTCCCCCTCATTTTGGTCATCTTCTGGTTTTACTTCATGGTTCCCTTCATCATCGGAAGGCCTCTGGGGGACTTCTTTTCCGCAATCGTGGCCTTTATTGCCTTTGAGGCATCCTACTTTGCCGAAATCTTCAGAGGGGGAATTCAGTCCATTCCCCAGGGTCAGGTGATGGCCGCGTATTCTACGGGCCTTGGCTATTTTAGCACCATGCGCCATATCGTCCTTCCCCAGGCCCTCCGAAACATGGTTCCCACTATCGTCACGCAGTGCGTGATCATCTTTCAGGATACCTCGCTGGCCTACGTGATCGGGTTGAAGGAGTTCTTGAGGCGCACAAGCCTGGTCGATGCACGGGAGCTTCGATCATTGGAACTCTATCTATTCGCGGGCCTTGTTTATTTAATTTTTTGCTCCATCGGAACCATCGCGAGCCGGCGACTCGAAAAGCGCCAGGTACAGATAAGGAGGTAACGTAATTGATCGAGATAAGCAACATGAGCAAGTGGTATGGCGACTTTCAGGTCCTCAAGGACATCACCGAGGAGATCAAGCCGGGACAGACCGTGGTTGTGTGCGGCCCGAGCGGTTCGGGCAAGAGCACCCTTCTCCGATGTATCAATGGTCTGGAACCCTTCCAGGAAGGCCAGATCATCGTGGATGGTGTCTCGGTTGGAGACCCATCAACCAACCTCTATAAGCTTCGTACCGAGATCGGCATGGTCTTCCAGCGCTTCGAGCTCTATCCCCATATGACAGCAATTCAGAATATTACCTTGGCTCCCATAAAGGTCAGAAGTAAGCCAAAAAAAGAGGCCGAGGACAAAGCCATGGAACTGCTTCAGAGGGTTGGGATCCCGGAGAAAGCCCATGAATTTCCGGCCAACCTCTCGGGCGGTCAGCAACAACGGGTTGCCATAGCACGGTCTCTTGCCATGGAGCCGAAGATCATGATGTTCGACGAACCTACTTCCGCCTTAGATCCAGAGATGATCAAGGAAGTACTCGACGTTATGATTGCCCTTTCCAAGGGTGGAATGACCATGATCGTAGTCACCCATGAGATGGGATTTGCCCGGGAAGTGTCTGACGAGATCATCTTCATGGATGAGGGAATGATCGTTGAACGGGGATCTGATATCAGTTTCTTCCAAAATCCCAAAAACCCCAGGACAAAGGAATTTCTGGACAAAATCCTCCTCTAAAGGGAGAAAGCTCTCCCCCTTAAGGGGTATAAATACTTATCAAGGCAGATGAATATGAAATACGTGGCGGAAAAGGTAATACATCATGAAGGTAAACATGCCACTGGAAAGAAGGGATAAAGTCGTCAACTTGAAACTTGCCTCGGATCGAGTAATTTGAATAACTGAAGTAACACTGATACAAAAGAGAATACTGCCTACTAAAAATCCCAACAGGGAAAAGAGAATAAAAATATAAGCTAAGACCCCCACAAAACTTACCAAGAAACTGGATAAATCCTGAATAAGTTCCAGTTGTTCTTTTCCCGAACTCCCCATTTTTCTTAAGAGAACTCCCCAGCTTTTAATAAAATAAACAAGGCTGAATACTGCCAAGAATAGTGTCACTATGTAAGGAAAATAGGCTCCATATTCACTGAACTTCCTTGTTTCCCAAAGAATAGCACCGCAAAGAAAAAGAAGAAATACAGAGAGGATTTTGTCCGCCAGTCTTCGATTAATATTGATACTCTTCATTTTGTACCTCGGACCTTCTGCAACTGGGCCTGCAAGAAGGGCCAGGCAAGGAAAAACAGGATCAAAATAATGAGAATAACGGTGATAGGACGCCCAAAGAAGTAAGGTAGGAGTCCTCCTCGGGCTTTGGCTATCATCATCGACTGTGTAAGACCCTCTTCGGCCAGTCTTCCCAGAACAATCCCTAAGACAGCTGGAGCTGTTGGAAAACCCAATTTACGGCCAAAGTACATAACAGTCCCTAGAGTACACATAACCATGACGTCAGCGAAATTGCCCCTGATAGCAAAGGTACCCACCACGGACATTACTGCAATAAAAACAGCAAGTATTTCCCGAGGTACGCTTAGTATCTTAGAGTAAATGGGACTCAGGTACATTACAAGGAAAAGGGCAATGTTAGCTAAGAAAAAACCACCAATAAGGGTATACATATCCACAGCATGCTCAGTGAAGAGTTTTGCGCCAGGTCGAAGTCCCTGTACCAAAATAGCTCCTAACATAATGGCTGCCGGAGGCGAGCCAGGAATACCGAAAGTAAAGGCAGGAATCAAAGAGCTACTTACTACAGCATTGTTGGCTGTCTCAGCCGCCAGGACCCCTTCGATTCTTCCTTTTCCGAATTCTTCCGGATGCTTATCCATCCGTTTGATCTGATCATAGGCCATTATTCCGGCAATATTACCTCCAGCTCCGGGTAAAATACCGATAAAGGTACCTATTAGGGAGGAAATTATTCCTTGAAAGCCAGAAAACCATTTTCGGATGACCCATACCATTTCACTGTGGATAGAACCTTTAACGATTATTCCCTCAGCCTCTTGCACCTTTTCCTGAGCCAGTTCAAGAACCCGAGGAATGCAATAGAGTCCGATTAGACCAACGATAATGGGGACTCCTCCAGCCAATTGAGGGAGATCAAAGGTAAAACGTGTCTCACCCCCCAAAGGAGAAACCCCCACAGTAGTTATCAATAACCCTATAAATCCACTGATGAGACCTTTCCCCAGCGACTCTCCTGTTATACTCACCATTATAGTAATGCCCAAAATACAAAGCCAGAAAAACTCGGGAGGACCAAGACGAAGAGATATTCTGGCCAGAGGGGGAGCAAGAAAAGCAAGAAAAATATTCCCTATGATACCGCCCATTATTGAGGCGAAGATGGACATCATGAGGGCTCGGCGAGCTAATCCCTTTTGAGCCAGAGGAAAGCCATCGAAAGTGGTAGCTATATCGGATGGTGTACCCGGTACATTTAGTAGAATAGCAGTAATACCTCCCCCTCTAATAGCTCCCACATAGATAGAGCCCATCAATACCAAGGCTGTCGAAATCGGCATATAGTAGGTAATGGGCAGCAAAACCGCGAGAGCCATTGTCGCAGTCAATCCTGGCAAGCAACCCACCAGATTTCCTATGAACACACCACCTATGATGATTGCTATCATTGAGGGCTGCATTAACGCACTAACAACCTCGGCTATCATAACATTTCTTTTCTCCTCAAAAAAAGTTTCCCCCTTATAATGCTTGGCATTATAAGGGGGATTAACAAAGGTTTATCTTTTCTTTACTACTATTTTCCCGTCTTTTACTTCTATATATTTTAACTTTTGGAGGATCCCGATCATCTGTTCTTTTTCCTTTCGGATGAACTCCTGATACTCCTTTCTGGGGCGGTAATAAGCTGGAAGACCCGCTTTGTCCATGCCTTCCGAATACCCCTTGGTTTTAGCTATTTGGTCTACTTTCTTGCAGATAAATTCTATACGCTTTTTCGGGGTCCCTGGTACGGTGCACAAACCACGGTGAATGGCCGCAAACCATTCTATTCCTTCCTTATGTGCTGGAGGCCCACCGATCTCACCTAGATGAGGACGGAGAACCTTAGGAACCTCCTTATCTCCGATGGCCAATACACGGACGTTCTCTGGGCCAAGGGTGATAATATCACCTGTGTTACCAAACATTACATCTATATGCCCTCCAAGAAGAGATGTTCCTTGAGGAGCAGAACCAGGGAATATTACCTCCGCAAACTTGGTATTTGTTACGGCTTCAAATAGCTTGAGACCGATCCAGTCCCCGGTAAACTTTCCAACAACGCCGGCAGTTACTGCACCGGGATGCTTACGGGCATACTCGATCAGCTCGTGAATATTCTTAAATTGACTTCCTTTTAGAACGGTGATCATCTCAGGATCTGAGACAAGTCCTGCAATCGCTCCCTTTATATGGTCGTCCGTTGTATAGATTGTCTTTCGAAAGATGGGCTGCATAACAAGGTGGGGAAGATTATTACCGGCTACCGTATACCCATCAGGTTTGCGCCGGACCAGCGTATCCCAGCCAATTTGACCTCCTGCTCCCTTCACATATTCCACTGCCACGGGTACTCCGAAATACTTCTTCCAGAATCTTTCGAAGACACGCGCCTGAAGATCCGTGGTACCACCAGGGGAGAAAGGGACAATATAGGCAAATGGTTGAGTGGGATACTTTTCTGCTCCGAGAGCTATGGTAGAGCTAACCAATAGAGATAGTCCTATAACGAGAGCCAATACCAAAGAAACTTTTTTACATGTAAGCATTGTTAAAACCTCCTTTCAGACATGGTTCACGTTTCTGTGAAAGTTCTCACAAGAGAAAGCAATTATGTAAGGCCTTCTTTGAGAACTTTCTGCTAGCCCAAGCTGGATTTGGCCTTTGCAATTTTCTACCCCCCTTTCGGCCCTGATTTCCAACTTTTGCCCTTTTATTAAGCTATTTTGATGCGTGTGTCAACAAAAAGATTTTGACATTCAGTAAAAATCCATGTGCGACTGATGTAATCCTCCTTCCCGTGGGGACGCAGCTACTTTTCCCAATCTTTATTAACTTCCCAGGTTTTCTTCAGTGTGTCACCCCTCAGGTCAGTGCGCAGCGCTTCGAGAACCAGGATTTCTTCCGGCGGGAGGAATTATTCCGTATAAAAATAGGTTGTATTGGCATTGGGTATCAGCGCCACCGTTGGGCTGCCGGGAAAGCTCTCCATCCATCTCTCAATGGTTTCCTGAGGATCACAGGCCTTCAGAAGGCATTTTGAAAGAATCTCCGGTTTAATATCTGATGTTATGGCCACATCAAAAGCTGCCAAGGTTCTGCTAAACAGAAAGGCTTTGTGAGCCCCTATCTTGAAACCCATACGTTTAAAATCCTCGATCACGGCCTCAGGAGTGGGGAATTTGGACACATATTCAAAGTACACTTCATCCCCTATTCCCTGTGGACAGGCCGCAATTAAAAGGATTTTCCCTCCCGGCTTAACAGCTTGTGCCGTATGGGCCAGCCCCTTTTGGGCCTGGTAGAGGTTGATATCCTTGGGATGTCCGCCGCAGGATGCTACAGCAATATCAAACTTTTCCCGAATGGCAACACCGTAAAGGGCTGCACATGTCTTGGCACCTTCCTGGTAAACTGCTTTCGGTTCACCGACCAAGAGATTCACCACCCGGTTGGAAGCGTCTAGGACTACATTGATAACAAGGGGAATCCCTATCAGATCACCAGCGTCATCGATATCTGACCGGACTGGATTGCCCTCGATGTTCGCCACACGAGCCTTTTCATTGAACATGAGGGAATGGTTGGCCTCGATGGTATTTTTCGATCCACATCCAATCACTGCTCCCTTTGCGCCTCCGGTAAATCCCACAAACTGGTGAGGATCGATATTTCCGATTACCAGTTTGAGATCGGCTTCTGCAAAATGTGCGTTGATCAACACCGGTGTCTTCAGGCTAGTCGTGCCGTAGTGGGTCATCCGGGAATGAATCGGATCGTGGGAAACTACCCTGCAGCCCGGGGCCACCGATTCGGGGACGACCCTGCGAATCCCTTTCTCATCCAAGGGAGGATGGAGGCCACCACCGGTTACGATTGTAATCCGTTCCGGTGTGAGATTAGGGAAAACCTTATACAGCCTTTCAAGGAGGAGAGGTAAGATGGTTTTCACAGGAGCTGGCCTGCTTTCATCGGGCACCGCAATGGCCACATTTCTGGGTTTATCCATCGTTTCCAGCCTTTGCCCGCCTAGGGGAGAGTCCATGGCCTTCTTAAAGACCTCCTCCAAATTCTCGGCCACTGGCAAGGTTGACGGACTGAGCAGGGAAACTCCGGCCTTTTCAGGTATAAACAAATGCCTTTGACTTTGTCCATATTTCAATTTGATTTTCATATGAGTTCTCATTTAGTTTGTTGAAATGTATCCATCATTTTGTTCCATCATGAATACCTCTGCTTATGACATCTGGGTTCGTATTATAACATTTTTCTCATTCCAGCCAAAGAGAAGGGGGTAGGATGGGTTGGAAGCGGGCAGAAAAAATCTACGGCATGAATTTTATGGTTGATTCACATTTCATAATATGATATACAATACACAATATTATGAACCTTGGAATTAAAAAATCGATTGAATCTCCCAACCTGAGAGAAAGGGTCTATGAAATTCTCAAAAAAGCCATTATTTTCCAGGAAATTCCACCAGGTCAAAAGATTGATGAAGAAAGTGCAGCTAAACAATTAGGAGTAAGCCGAACACCCATTCGGGAGAGTTTATGTCGCCTCGAGAATGAAGGCATCGTCAAGATCATACCCAGGCGGGGAGCTTTTGTTGCCAAACACTCGAAAGAGAGTATTATTGAAATCCTATTAGTGAGAGAGGTCTTGGAGGGGTTTGCTGCGAGATTAGCTGTGGACCATATCGATGAGCGGACTATCGATGAAATGAAATCTCTTTTTAGGGATTTTTCTGAATCGAACATCCGAGGTCGATCCAAAGACTATACACAAGCCGATTTAAAATTCCACACCCTCATCGTTAAGAAAAGTAAAAACAGCTGGCTGACGAGTTTAATGAATACCCTCAATGACCATATCCAGATGCTCCGACTTCGAACGGTAGCTCTCGAAGGCAGGCCTGAACATTCCCTCCGGGAGCATCTCAAGATTATCGAGGCGCTGGAGAAGAAAAATGACTCACTGGCGGAATCTTTGATGAGGAAACATATTCACAACGTAAGGAAGTCTGTCCTAAAAAATATTGAAGGAGATTAAGCATTGCGGTTTTTCCTCAAAATCTCTGACTCGCATAGACAGAAGTCGAAAGGATAACCGCGAAAATCCACATGAAAGCTACCTTTATGGATCAAGATATATTGGAATGGACCCGTTGTGTATAAACGTGCAGTGAAGATTGTCCAGGCCAGGATGGGCATTGTCTCCAACAACGAGAAGCTCGTGACTGAGCCCCGATACTTTGAGGGACAGGTTATGGAGTCGTTACTCACAAACATCCACTCCATCGAACCGATCCCTTACACCGATGATCTGGACGCTTACTTCATCGTCCTCGACGACCCCAACGTATGGCCCCAGGTCACCGTCACGGAGAAAGTGCTTTTTGCAACAGGGGATTTCACCCGGTATGAGAAGGAGTGCTCGGACAACCGTTACTCGCTCTTCGGGAACTTGGGGCTTTACTTCAAGTACCTCCTGGTCACGCTGGAGCGCTACCATCACATTTACAGCTTTCATGCCAGCTCAATGTTCAGCCCCTCCCGGAACACCCTGCTTCTGGTGGTGGGAGGCCCAGGAGCAGGAAAGACCGTCTTCCTTCTCAAGGGACTTGAAGACGACTGGCAGATCTTCAGCACGGAGATGACACATTTCACGTTCACGGATGAGGGATATGTCTTTTATATGGGCTCCCTCTATGATAACATCCGCCTGGGGAATTTAATCTACGATTTCCCTCAAACGAAAGAAAAACTCAAGGTGGAGATACCCGATGTGGCCGACCCTTGGGGCCACAAAATCGCCATTGACATGGGAACCATTGCCGCCGCTCCTCAATATCCAAACCCTCGTGTCATGATCGTGGACGCAAAGATTGAATCAGGGCGCGATGTCCCCATCGTCAAGACAATCACCCAGGAGGAGAAAATCGCCAAACTCCTCTTTGACAACGCCACTGAGAAGTTTGTCTCCCCGTTCATTCTCTACGATCGTATTCCGGTGGGAAGCCTGGACACACCGGACCTAATGACCAGGCGCATAGAGGTCATGTATCGATTTGTGGAAGAGGTGAACCTTAACCCGGTCAAGTCCACCTTGGCCGGTGCACAAAACTGTATGGAGGGAATCTGAAATGGGTGAGAAGAAATCTTTTGAGGGAGTATTCGAGATGCCGGTTCCAGGGCGGAGCGTTAAGCCCCGCACCGATGGTGTGACCATGGTCATTGACAAGGGATTGGGCCTCAGCGCCACCAAAGACTTGGTCGATAGTGCCGGTGACGTTATCGATTTCATTAAGTTGACCTTCGGAACGAGTGCATTTTTGGGCATGGACTTCTTGGGCAAGAAGACGGAGATGATCAAGGATGCGGACATATTCGTATGCCCTGGCGGGACCTTCCTCGAGGTGAGCGTCTGGCAGGGGACATACCCCCAATACCTGAAGCGATGCAAGGAGCTGGGCTTCAACGCCATTGAGTTCTCCGACGGGACCATTGAGGTTGACATGAACACCCGGACCGATTGCATTAAGCGCGCTGTGGACATGGGTTTCAAAGTTGTCTCTGAGGTTGGGAAGAAAGACCCGAGCGAGAAGGTTGCATTAGATCTGATGTACAAGGAGATCGCTCTAGATCTGGAGTGCGGGGCATTCAAAGTCATCGTTGAGGCGCGGGAAGCGGGAAAAGGCGTCGGCATATACGATGCCGAAGGGAAGGTAAAACAGGATGAGATCGATAAGATCATCGCCGGCGTGGACGATGTCACAAAGCTCGAATGGGAAGCGCCGATTAAGAGCCAGCAACAACACCTGATCCTCAGGTTTGGGTCCAATGTCAACCTGGGTAACATCCCGCCGGAGGAAATCCTGGCTCTGGAAGCGTTGCGCAACGGCCTTCGGGGTGATACCCTGAAAAGGGCCTATCTTGCGAATCCCACATTTAAGAAGTGAATGGAGGAGACCTTTCTAAAAAGGCGTGGACTTGCTTATTTTTAAATTCGGGTCCCGTTGAAAGGAGAATGCCATGTATTCGGAAACCGTCATGGATCACTTCAAGAGTCCCCGTAACGTGGGGAAGATTGAGGATGCCGATGGGATCGGAGAGGTTGGCAATCCAGTATGTGGTGACATGATGACCATAACGCTCAAAGTGAAGGACGACCGGATCGAGGACATTAAGTTCGAAACCTTTGGGTGTGGAGCAGCCATTGCGGTATCGAGCATGGTGACCGAGATGGCCAAGGGGAAGACTTTAGAAGGAGCCTTAAAAATCACCAACAAGTCTGTGGTTGAGGAGCTAGAGGGACTTCCCAAGAATAAGCTTCACTGCTCGAACTTGGGAGCTGATGCCCTCCATCAGGCGATCATGGACTATTACGAGCGAAAGGAGGGGCGGACCAAGCCAAAGAAACGCCAACGCGAAAAGGTGGAGCCCCTTGAGCACAGGGAGGGCCGTTGCTACTGTCCCTATTGCGATGTGGAGCTAGCCGAGGAGGCCCCTACCTGTACCTTTTGTGGGAAGCCTACCGAGCATCGTCATGCATAATGGGTTTCGCTACCCAAGGAGCAGACCATGGAGACCGTCTATTTGGACCATATCTCCGCCACGCCCCTTCATCCGGAAGTAAAAAGGGTGATCATCGATCATATCAGCCATAGTTTTGGCAATCCCGTGAGCCAACACCGCGTTGGGGATGCTGCCCTAGAGGCCCTTGAGGGGGCGCGAGAGGAGGTGGCACGGCTTATCAACGCCAATCCCGAAGAGGTGGTGTTCACCTCAGGGGGAACCGAGTCCATCAACCATGCTATAAAGGGGGTAGCCCTCGCGAGGGCCAAAAAGGGGAACCACATCATTACCTCCAACATCGAGCACAATGCCGTGCTGAAATCCCTCCGGATGTTGGAGAGAATGGGCTATCGGGTGACCTCGGTACCGGTGGACGAGTTTGGATTGGTCGATCCCGACGGTGTGAAGAAAGCCATCACGGATGAGACCATTCTGGTGAGCATCATGCATGCCAACAATGAGATTGGGACCATTGAACCCATTGCGGAGATCGGCAGGATTACAAGGGAGAGAAATATCCCCTTTCACTGTGATGCGGTGGTATCGGCGGGGGTTGTCCCTGTGGATGTCGAGGAGATGGGGATTGATCTCTTGAGCATCGCGGCCAATCAGTTCTATGGCCCTTCAGGGGTGGGGGCCCTCTACATCCGTCCGAAAACGGAGATTTGGCCTCTGCTCGACGGGGGAATGCAGGAGGGCAGCCGGAGAGGGGGAACCCACAACATGGCGGGGATCGTAGGTATGGGAAAGGCCGCGGAGTTGGCCAGAAAGGAGATGCCGCAGCGCATGGAGCACCTGCTCCAGTTAAAAAAGGCCTTTATCGATGGTCTTGGGTTGATTGAAGATGTCCTTCTCAATGGCCACCCGACCCAGAGCCTCCCCAACCTTGCCTCGATCTCGGTGAGCTACGTGGAGGGAGAGTCGATGGTGTTATTGCTTGACGAGGAGGGGATCTGTGTTTCCACCCGTTCGGCCTGCGCATCCGGCTCGCTCCGAGCATCCCACGTGCTCCTGTCCATTGGCCGAGATTACGCCGAGGCTCAAGGGACCCTGCTCTTCTCCTTCGGCATGACAAATACCCTGGGAGAAGTGGAGAGGGCCCTCGAAACCCTGAAAGAGGTCGTGGCTACGTTAAGGAATATATCTCCACTTTATAGAAAGGAGGGTTGAAGAGGGGATCCGTAAAGTAAACAAAAGAACGGGTTAAGGACACAAGCGGGACCTATGGGTATTGGCGGCTTAAGAACGTATAAAAACAATTTCTTATGGAGGTGAGGAAATGGGAAAAGAAACTCCTATGGCGGATGAGCTTGAGAAGGGTCCTTGGCCGAGTTTTATCAAAGAGATAAAACGTGCGGCAGAGAAACATCCATCCGCGAATGATCTCCTGAAGGTAGTGGAACGTTCCTACAAGGACAAGGTAACACACTGGAAGCACGGAGGCATTGTCGGCGTCACAGGGTATGGCGGCGGGGTTATCGGGCGGTACTCAGATGTGCCTGAGGAGTTCCCCAGCGTTGCGGCTTTCCATACCTTCCGCGTAAATCACCCCTCTGGTTGGTTTTACACCACGAAGAAGCTACGGCAGATTTGCGACGTTTGGGAGAAGTACGGGAGCGGTTTAACCAACTTTCACGGCTCCACCGGCGACATCATCCTCTTGGGGTCTCCTACGGAGAACCTGCAGCCCTGTTTCGACGCCTTGAGTGGAATAGGCTTTGATCTGGGTGGTTCGGGAAGTGTCTTGAGGACGCCGACGGGTTGCGTTGGGCCTGCTCGGTGCGAATGGTCCTGTATCGACACCCTCAACGTGATTTATGATCTCACCATGGAATTCCAGGACGAACTCCATCGGCCACGGTGGCCGTACAAATTCAAGATCAAGGCTTCCGGCTGTCCCAATGACTGCGTGGCGGCCATAGCGCGGGCCGATTTCACGATCATCGGCACGTGGAGGGATAGCCTCAGGATTGACCAGGATGCCGTCAGGGAGTACGCGGAGGGAGGTCTCAATGTAGAGAAGCTGGTCGTCGGCAAGTGTCCAACTGGTGCCCTGGAATGGGATGAAAAGGCACGAGAACTCAAACTGAAACCGCAGGATTGCGTGCGGTGTATGCACTGTATCAATAAGATGCCAAAAGCCGTGCGTCCGGGTCTGGACCACGGTGCTACCATTCTGATTGGCGGAAAGGCGCCCATATTGAAAGGTGCGAATCTCTCATGGGTATTGATTCCCTTCATAAAACTCGAACCACCGTACACCGAGATAAAGGACCTTCTCCTGAAGATATGGGATTGGTGGGATGAACACGGCAGAACGAGGGAAAGGGTTGCTGAGCTCATCCAGAGGCTCGGGCTGAAGACATTTTTGCGGGCAGTAGGAATAAAGCCGGTTCCCCAGATGGTAAATCAACCAAGGGCGAACCCTTATGTCTTCTTCTAGTTACGAAAGTTACGAAGTAAATCCGCTTTAAGGAGGTAAATCATGGCTAAGACGGACATCGGCCCCCCCGATTTTCGGGAAATGCTTCCCGAGGTGATAAAGAAAAATTATGGGAAATGGAAATACCATGAGATAGTGAAGCCCGGGGTGCTCAAGCACGTATCCGAGACCGGGGATGTGCTCTATACGGTGCGGGCAGGCTCTCCCCGGCTGGTAAGTGTCGATTTCATCAGGGACATCTGTGATATAGCTGACAAGTACTGCGATGGTCACCTTCGGTTTACGAGCCGGTATAACATCGAGTTCATGACTCCGGACAAGAACAAGGTGGAACCACTCATTGAAGAAGTGGGAAAGCTCGGTCTCCCCGTCGGCGGCACGGGCAAATGCATTACCAACGTGGTTCATACCCAGGGCTGGATACACTGTCACAGCGCGGCCACCGATGCCTCGGCTGTCGTTAAGGCGATAATGGACGAACTCTATGATCATTTCACCAGCATGAAGCTGCCAGCTCAATTGAGGATTTCCCTTGCCTGCTGTATCAACATGTGTGGTGCCGTCCACTGCTCGGATCTCGCGGTTGTGGGTGTCCATACGAAACCGCCAAAGGTTGACCACGAGCACCTCCACGCCCTCTGTGAAATTCCCACGACAATAGCATCCTGTCCCACGGGAGCCATTCGGCGCCACTCGGACAAGGAAATCAAAAGCGTGAAGGTCAGAGAAGATCTGTGTATGTACTGTGGGAATTGTTTTACCGTCTGCCCGGCAATGCCGCTGGCCGATCCTGAAGGTGATGGGGTTGCCATCTATGCAGGAGGCAAGGTCTCAAACGCCCGGAAACCCCCGATGTTTTCCCGGCTCATCGTTCCATATCTGCCCAATAACCCGCCTCGTTGGCCTGAGGTGGTGAGCACCCTCAAGAAGATTATCGGCGTCTATGCTGAACACGCTCAGGAAGACGAGAGGATGGGCGAGTGGATCCAAAGAGTAGGCTGGGAGACCTTCTTCCGCCTCACCGACATTCCATTCACCGAACAGCATATAGATGACTTCACCCATGCTGTGGAAACCTACCGAACGACGACCCAGTTCAGGTGGTGAAGTAAGGAGGGAATAACATTGAGCGAGGAGCTTAGGCAAAAGATATTGGAATACCTTGCAACGGTGAGCAAGGCCAAGAACCGCGATGTAGCCCGAGCGGTTGGAGAGGAAAAGCGCCTTGTGGATAAGGCAATAGCTGAGCTGAGCAAGGAAGGCAAGGTTGAGTACATCTACTTGGACACTTCCTACGTGAAGCTCAAGGATAAAGGGTAAGGCTGGGGATCGATGGGAAATCGACGATCAAAGGCTCAGGAGGCTCTTGTGCTGATGATTGCGAGCGCCCAGGGTCGCTCGGGCAAAACCACTATCTGCATAGGCATCTGTGCTTCCCTGAGGCGGCGTGGGTTGGCGATCCAAGCGTTCAAGAAGGGCCCCGACTATATTGACGCCTCCTGGCTTTCGGCCGCAACGGGTAGGAATTGCCGCAACTTGGATATCTTCCTCATGGGCGAAGAGGGGGCTAGGGCTTCATTCCAACGGGCTTGCCGCGATGTCGACCTCGGGCTCATCGAGGGAGCCATGGGCCTCTATGACGGTGTGTACTCCAGCGGACGGGGGAGTTCAGCTCATCTGGCGAGGTTAATCCACGTTCCCGTCATTCTGATAGTCAACGCCGCTCGGATGACCCGCAGTGCGGCTGCAATGGTAATTGGGTATCAGCATTTTGAGCCCGAGACCGCCATTGTCGGGGTCATTCTGAACAACGTTGCCGGAAAACGGCACGAGGATAAGTTGACGTCAGCCATAGAGAGCTCCTGTGGAATCCCTGTGCTCGGCCTCATACCGAGGGATCACGACTTGAATATCGCTGAACGGCATTTGGGTCTCATACCGTTTCCGGAATCGGAAGAAGCAGAACCCATTGTTGAGCGCATCGGCGGCAAGCTTGAGCCCTACCTCGATCTGGACGGCATCTTGGCCGTTGCGCGGAGGTCCGGACCCCTCTTGAGGGCCCGCCCAATGGGCCTTGGAAGTAGGATCGGCTCGGCGAGGATCGGCGTAATGCTGGACCGGGTTTTCAATTTTTACTATCCGGAGAATCTCGAGGCGTTGAGCGGGGTAGGCGCTGAGCTCATCTTTATCGACTCGCTGAAGGATCGATTGCCCGAGATTGATGGGCTGTATATCGGGGGCGGATTTCCCGAGTTTTTCCTTGAGGAACTGGAGGTAAATCGCGGCCTGCGTCGAGATATCGCTGAGGCTGTTGAGAAGGGTCTACCGGTATATGCTGAGTGCGCAGGCCTCATGTATTTATGCCGGGGTATCCGCTGGCAGGATCGGCGGCATGAAATGGTGGGCATCATCCCCGCTGAGGTGGAGATATGCGAGCGTCCCCAGGGCCATGGCTATGTGGTCGCCCAAGTATCCGCGGAAAATCCCCTCTTTCCCATTGGCTTTGTCATACGGGGTCATGAATTCCACCATTCCAATCTGTCCCTATCAGATGAGCTCACGTATGCCTATCGGATACGGCGGGGTCGGGGGATAGATGGCACGGCAGACGGCGTCATTTACAAGAACGTTTTCGCCGCGTATACCCACGTGCATGCGCTTGGTGTTCCGAATTGGGCTGAGGCCTTCGTGTCCCTGGCATCGAGGGGGAGGAAGGTGCTGAAGTCGTTGGGAAGGAGTGGCTAAGGATATATCCGAGTATCGTCAAGAAATCCATTAAGGAGTTGGAGGAGAGAGATGGCAAAGGCTACGCTTGGAGGAATGGAGATTGAAATTGATGAGGATGGTTTCATCCAGGAGCCGGAGAAGTGGAATGAGAGTGTGGCGGAGGATCTGGCCAAGACCGAGGATGCCTCTCCCATGGGAGGGGACCACTGGAAGCTGGTCAATTATCTCAGGGACTACTACATTAAGTTTGAGATTGCCCCGCCAATCCGGATGCTGTGCAAAAAAACCGGATTTGATCTCAAACATATCTACCAGCTGTTTCCGAGTGGTCCGGCAAAGGGCGCCTGTAAAGTTGCCGGTTTGCCCAAACCTACCGGCTGTGTCTAGCCAACCCTTTCATTGCCAGCCTCATGGTGAAGAGAGCAAGAAGAGGGTGAGAACTCCGGTTGAGGGGTGGGGATGGTAAAAGCGTTTAGTCCTCCGATCGGGGCAATCCATCGAACCCACCCTCGAACTGGTACTCCTCAAGAAGTTGCCGGTTTCAGCTGGAGAGTGCCTGAGCAGTGTGCGAAGGAACAAATACATGGGCCTGATTATAATCGCTGTCTTTTACGGTAGCATACTCTTCTGTGTCGTTGCTTCTCTTGCCAAATTGCTTAAGTTTGCCAAGGCCCCATTGCATTTACGGTGGGAACTCTATCGGGGAAGTTCCGTATACGAACTTACCGATTGGTGGACGAGGCCCCATGTGACCTCTTTGGCAAAGATGAAATCGGCCGCTCTGGACATCCTCTTCTTGAGGGATTTCTATCACCGAAACCGGGGATTTTGGTATTTTCTCTATCTTTTCCATGTCGGGCTCTACTTACTCATTCTTTGGCATCTCTGGCTTTTCATTTGTGCCATGACTATTCATGTTGATGCTGCACCTGTATGGGGTTTGTTGTGGGGTCACGTGGCTACCGTACTGGCGCTTATAGGGGGTGTCGGCATATTCATAAAGAGGATGACAGATGAAGAACTTCGGGCATACTATACCCCCATACACTATGTGAAGTGGCTATTCGTAATACTGACCCTTGTGGAAGCATTTTATGCCGTTCAAATCTATTTCGACGCCAGCATGCCCGCGGTTATGAAATACGTAAGGCAACAAGTTGCTTTCGAGGATCTGGAGATGAAGTTTCATCCCCACATGGCTACCGCTGCTCATGTCCTATTTGCATCGGCGTGGTTGATCTACTTGCCGTTCAGCCATATCCTTCGGCTTTTTTTCAGGTATTACCACCAAGTACGCTGGGATGATGTTCCGAATGTGAGGGGAAGCGCCGTGGAACGAAAGGTGGAAAAGCTTCTCAGTCAACGGGTAGGTTGGTCGGCACCTCACATACCCCATGGCAGGAAGTGGGCGGATTTTTCATCTGAACAAGAGCAGGGGGCAGAGGAATAACGAAATACATGAAAAAGGAAAAGATACGCGTTGGAGATATCAGCAAGAACCGGGATGAGCAACTCCTTACCATAACCGGTGAGGACATGATGTCACTTCCGTCTCCTCTCGATAAAGGGGGTTTCCAACAACTTATCAGGCCGCTTACCGAGGAGCAGAGGAACGATTATGAGTGTTCCCTTGATGGGGTCTCGGCTATCGCTATACCGAAGCCGAAAAGCAAAGAGGAAGAGGATAGATTGGTTGAGCGTTTTCTCGGCGGGCTCAGGAAGCTGCTTTCCCAGAATGATAACTGGACTTTCTGGCAACAGCTCTTGCTTTCCCTCGAGAGCTGTGTCAGATGTCAGACGTGCGGCGAGGCCTGTTCCATCTACATCTCCAGTGGAAAGCAGGAGATTTATCGGCCCACGTACAGGGCGGAGGTACTCCGAAGGATTATTCGGAAATACATAAAAAAGGGCGGCAAGTTCTTCGCCAAGGTGGCCGGAGACGATATAGATCTCAACTGGGAAACCATTGCCAGATTAGCTGAATTGGCCTACAGGTGCACCATATGCAGGAGATGTGCTCAGTGGTGTCCCCTGGGGAGCGACAATGGTTTGATCACCCACGAGCTCAGGAAACTCTTCAGTCAAGAAATGGGTATTGCCCCAAGGGAAATCCATGAATTGGGCACGGTTCAACAGCTGAACGTCGGCTCAAGTACCGGCATCACTCCCCGGGCGCTGGAAAACATCATCAGTTTTATGGAGGAGGATATAGAGGAGAAAACGGGAAAAAAGATAATGATCCCCTTTGACAGGGAGGGAGCGGATATTCTCCTGCTTCACAACGCCGGTGAGTTCATCTCCTGGCCCGAAAACATAGAGGCATTCGCGATTCTCTTCGACGCCGCCAACATTAGTTGGACTCTCTCCAGCGAGCTCGTCGGCTACGATGCGGTGAACTACGGGGTCTGGTACGATGATGTTCAGCTGGCGAGAATTGCCATCAGGCATGCCGAGGTAGCCAGGGAACTCAAGGTAAAGAGAATCAGCGTGGGAGAATGCGGGCACGCCCACAAGGCACTGGTAGTCGTCGCGGATCGAGTTTTGAGTGGGGACCTGAACATCCCGAGGGAGAGCGTTCTCCCCCTGCTTGAGGACTTAGTGTGTAACGAGAAGATCAAGCTCGATCCCAAAAGGAACGACTTCCCCGTGACGCTCCATGATCCCTGTAATATGGTGAGGCTCATGGGCATTGTGGAGCCCCAACGGAGGATTGTGCGCAAGCTCTGCCCGCAATTCAGGGAGATGGAACCTCACGGCGTGGATAACTATTGCTGCGGCGGTGGAAGCGGATTTGCCATAATGTCCTCGATGAATTTCCAGGATTGGAGGGAGAGTATTTCCGGCAGGATGAAACTGAAACAGATTCTCGAGGCCTTCCAGGATGTCATTGACCCGAGCATCCACAAATACGTGTGCGCCCCGTGCTCCAATTGTAAGGGGCAGATCAGGGATCTCCTCAACTCTCATGAAGCATGGGACAAATACGGCATTCTCTACGGGGGGTTGGTTGAGCTCATCGTGAATGCCATGGTGGATTTGGAAAAGCCATTCATAGAGTGGGAGTGGCGCTAACGCGAATCCGACAAGTGAGGATATAGTATGAGCGGTCCAAAGGATAAGGTGATTCTCTTGGGTTCCGAGGGAACTGGCGGTGGCGATGATGACCTCGGTTATGAGATCCTTTTGGCCATGGTGGAGGCCCTTTCCAAACGTGACCATGGGCCCAAAGCCATCATCTGCTGGAATACCGCCGTGAAGCTCTTGGCTGAAGGCTCCCCTTTGATTCCCCATCTCAAGCGCCTTGAGGAGAAAGGGGTAACTATTTTGGCGGGACAATTGTGCGTCAGGGAACTAGAACTCCTGGGGAAGATAACCGTGGGCAGAATGGCGACGATGGATGAAATCCTAGACATTATGCTTGAGGGTAACGTCATCAGTCTCTAGTGGAGATCTCTCGTATCAAAGGGTTAGAACGTAAATAGGGTGGAAGATGACGGAATTGGAGAATTTCCTGTCACGGAATAAGGCCGCTATTTTGGAGAAATGGTACCATCTGATACTGGAAACGTACCCTGCCCATACGTCGAGATTTTTGAAGGGAGAAAAGGACCGGTTCGTTAATCCGGTAGGGTATACGATTTCTCAAGAGATGGCCGCCCTATATGATGAGCTCCTCGGGGGAATGAATGTGGACAAGCTCTCCACTTCCCTCGAGAACATTATAAGGATCAGATCGGTTCAGGATTTTTCTCCCTCTGAAGGCATCGCCTTTGTACCGCTTTTAAAGAGAACCATCAGAGAGAAGCTGGAAGGTCAGATTTTGGATAAGAGGATCTTTGGAGAGTGGGCGATTCTTGAATCTAAGATCGATACGTTGACCCTCCTTGCCTTTGACATATATATGAAATGTCGCGAGAAGATATACGAAATCAAGTTCACTGAGGTCAAGGGCGAAAGGGAGAGAATATTCAGACTGCTGGAGAGAATAGACCCCACTTCAGGGAAATCGGAGAAAGAATAGGGGCCGGATTAAAGAAATGAGCATTCTGTACTCCTTCCTTAGCATTATTGGCATCATTTCATTTGTAACCATTGGAATTGAGGTGCTCCGCTGGTATTCCCTTTTCGGGGTGATTATACCCTATGCGGCGTTAATCGCGTTCATTGCCGGGTTCATTTATCGGGTCTTGAAATGGGCACGTTCGCCCGTTCCATTCCATATTCCCACGGTCTGTGGGCAACAAAAATCCCTTCCCTGGATTAAGGCAAATAATATTGACAGTCCTTCCAGTGGAACCGGCCTGATAAAGCGGATGGCCCTTGAAGTGCTTCTTTTCCGGTCCTTGTTCTGGAACGAGAGGGTTGAGCTGAAAAGGGCCCACCAGCTTCTGTACAGGAGAAACCTGTATCTCTGGCTGGGAGGGTTGGCGTTTCACTGGTCTCTCTTTATTATTCTCTTCAGGCACTTACGCTTCTTCCTCGAACCGGTTCCCTCCGTTGTGCTGTTCGTTCGGTTTTTGGACGGGATATTCCAATCCATCGTGCCGGTACTATACAATAGCGACGTCATTATCGCGGCAGCGTTAATTTATCTCTTCCTC
>JAQYWG010000369.1 GCA_030145085.1 Thermodesulfobacteriota bacterium | reverse complement strand
GGACGAGCTTCTCTGCCTCAGCACCGCAGACCGGGCACTGCCGAGGTTTGTCGGTGCTAAGTTCCACGTGATGACAGTTAGTACACTTCCACATATTATCTACCCTCTTGTAAGTTTAATTGATTTTCTCAACGAGATACTTCTCAGGGTTTTGGTCGAAAGCCTTCTTGCAACCAACAGCGCAGAAGTAGTATTTCTTTCCCTTGTACTCGGAAGTAGCTGCTGCCTTAGCTTCCTGTACCTCCATCTTGCAAACCGGGTCTATTGCCATTGAACACCTCCTTTCCTTAAGTGCCAAGCCTGACTGGCTTAAACCTTCTTAAACGCAGCGAATTGGATACCACGGTGATGGAGCTAGCCGCCATGGCTGCTGCGGCCAGGATAGGATTCAAGAAACCATACTCACCTAGAATGAAATGAAGCCCAGAGGGTACACCAGTCTTCCCGAAGACGAGATACAATACCCCGGCTGCTACCGGAATGAGGGCAGTATTGTAAGCAAAAGCCCAGAAGAGGTTCTGCTTGATAGTCCTCATTGTCCGTTTGCTCAGAGATATAGCGGTTACCACTCCCATCAAATCACCGCTAATCAAGGTAATATCGCCAGTCTCCATGGCAACATCGGTACCTGTACCAATAGCGATACCGACGTCTGCCTGGGCCAATGCCGGAGCATCGTTAATGCCATCCCCTACCATTGCCACCACCTTTCCCTCTTCCTGCAATTTCTTGACCTCTCCGGCCTTATGCTCAGGGAGCACCTCAGCCAGG
>JAQYWG010000368.1 GCA_030145085.1 Thermodesulfobacteriota bacterium | reverse complement strand
CATATCTTCCTTCAACTCCTCATTCAGGTTCTGGAGCGGTTCATCAAGGAGGAGGAATTGTGCCTGATGAGCGAGTGCACGAACAATCGAAACCCTTCGTGCTTCCCCACCGGATATTTCACGCGGGTACCGGTCCGCAAGGGACAAGAGACCCCCCCGCCCCATCAGATCCTCCATTCGCTTCCAGGCAGTTTCTCCCGGGATATCCCCCATTCCAAATAGAATATTTTCAGACACGGACATATGCGGCCAGAGGGCTGGCGACTGGAAAACACAGCTAATGTCCCTGCGTTCAGGGTGGAGCGCCCAGCCCGGTTTACTGACCAGCGTGCCGTCAAAGATCAACGAACCCGCATCCGGCACCTCGAGACCGGCAATCAGCCGGAGGAGTGTGGTTTTGCCGCTTCCCGACGGCCCGATAATCACTAGATTCCCTTCCGCACAGAATGATATATCATCAACTGCTATCATTTGTCCAAATGACTTTGAAAGGTGCCTGCATTCAATCATCACGGCCCACCCTCCCCTGAATATTTACCACGACAGCCCAGCTTTCTGATGCCCACCGCCACAACCGCTCCCGCAGCAGCCATCATTCCCATCATCACAAGGCCAAGACCGGAGACAGCAGCAGAAGATCCATAGTGAAGATAGTTGTACATCCTGATCGTCACGGTCTCCATCCCGGGTGGAATTACGAGTAGGGTTGCACCCAGTTCTCCCGCAGAAAGAGCAAAGACAACTCCCCCGGCCGCCACAAGCCCGGGAGCGATC
>JAQYWG010000367.1 GCA_030145085.1 Thermodesulfobacteriota bacterium | reverse complement strand
CCTAATGTCAGCAGCAGATCGCCGGATGCCAGGTTTTTCTCAAGATGAGCGACGCATTCTGCAAGACCGTTCAGGCAGATCACGTTCCGGTGCCCATGGGCGCGGATACATTCGCCCAGCGCCTCGCCGCTGACACCCGCGATGGGCGCTTCGCTGGCGGCATAAATCGGCAGCACCACCAGTACATCGCTGTTGTTGAATGAACGGGTGAATTCTTGCAGCAGTGCACGGGTACGCGTGTAGCGGTGAGGCTGGAAAACCACAACCTTGCGGCGGTCCGGCCAGTTCTCTTTGACTGCCTCGAGGGTCACCTCGATCTCGGTGGGATGATGGCCGTAGTCGTCCACCACGGTGACGCCACCGATCTCCCCCTTGATCTCTAACCGGCGCTGCACACCTTCGGCGTTTTCCAGGGACCGTTTGATGGATGACAGGGGGATGTCCAGTTCCAGGCCCACGGCGATGGCAGCCAGGGCGTTGGACACATTGTGCATGCCCGGCATGGCCAGAATAAACTCGCCCAGATTCTCGTCCCGATGAACGACCGTAAACCGGCTTTTCATCTCACCGAAGCTGATGTTCCGCGCCTGGTAATCGGCCTGGGTGCTCCGCCCGTATGTGGTCAGCCGTTTCTTGATATGGGGGAGGAGGCCCTGGAGCGGCTCGTTGTCCAGGCAGAGCACGGCCAGGCCGTAAAAAGGGATCCGGTCGATAAAATTGAGGAAAACCGTTTTTATCGCATCCAGGTCCGCGTAAAAGTCCATATGCTCCCGGTCG
>JAQYWG010000366.1 GCA_030145085.1 Thermodesulfobacteriota bacterium | reverse complement strand
ATGACGAGGCATATGATTGGATTTGTGAGGTGACTGGTAGAGCTGATGGTTTGTTTATTTGCTGCCAGGAATGTTTTGAAAAACGAATAAAGCCATACGATGTTCAATACGTATAGATTTTAGCGGGTCCACCATAACAGAAAGAAAGGAGATGATCTATTGGCAGGGAGCCGTCGGGAAATGGGCCGGGGTTGCCATGGCTCGTTAGGATCTGCCCCGTCCGGATAGCCGCCCTGCGAAAGCCGGGTCACGACTCCCGCTGACTGAATACCTGCAAATTAAACCGAAAGGCTAAACCATCCGTGAGGGTGGGGCGGAAAGCCACGGACCTTTGGATCTTCCCTGTAGAATCTGCTTGTGGGTTTTGTCCAGTTGGCGATTTTGAAAAGGAACCGGTAGTTAATAAGCGATAGCGAAAACAAAATAAGGGTCCAAAGACAGCCGGGTTGCCGAAGTGAATGGGTGACTCGGCTTTTTGTTTCCAAAAAAGGGCGGTTTATGAACAAGAAAGGAAGAAATAGCGATGGGGTATATCAAAAAACCCGAATTACCGATACCCCAACGTATTAAGCGAACCTACCTTAGATGCGACCAGGAGTTTGTGGCCGAAGGGAGAGTCAATCGGATCTGTGGGCGATGTAAAAAACGAAGTGAGGGCTTAAAATTCGGAAAGTGGCCTGTAAGCCCACAATGAAAGCAGGAGATGAATATTTCAAGATGTTATCGATCATCGGAGGGGCAGGCGAAAATTATTGATTTGCGTTTGTATTATTTACC
>JAQYWG010000365.1 GCA_030145085.1 Thermodesulfobacteriota bacterium | reverse complement strand
CCAAGATATCCGGTCCGCTGATGGACCGGATCGATATTCATATCGAAGTGCCCGCCGTGAAGTACAAGGATATGACGGCTCGAGATTCCGGCGAACCGTCCAAGGTATTGACGGAGCGAATCAATAGGGCGCGCAAAATCCAATCCGAGAGGTTTAAAGGGTCCAAGATCCATTGTAACGCCCAGATGACCAATCGACACATCAAGAGATTCTGTTCCATTGACGATGCGAGCCAAAGGCTTCTGGAGATGGCCATCGACAAACTGGGTTTAAGTGCCCGAGCGTATACGCGCATTTTGAAGGTGGGCCGCACCATCGCTGATTTGGCAGGAGAGGAGGATATCAGCTCGGCCCATATCTCCGAAGCCATCCAGTATCGAAGCCTGGATCGAAACCTCTTATATTGAGATCTTTGGGAAAGTCGCTCTTCGCTGCTCAAAATATTTTTTCGACCATTTTGAAGTTCGCCCTGTTAAGCAGCAATAGTTTCATTTCTGATCCAAGCACCAGGTTATTACTTAACAGGGTCGCTTCACCATTTGTTAGAATGTGCAGGGCCGAAGCACTGCAACAATCTATAATTTCGCGCTCAGAGCTCCTTTCCCAGTTTCTTAGAAATCTCAAGAAGCTTCTGAAGTATCCTTCCTGAGAAAATCAATCGTAACAGAAACCCCTCAGGACTAAATCCCGCCAAATATCCACTCCTCTTCTCAAAACTAATAACATCAATTTTTTCCCTTGGTTGCCGTTTGGCATTGAAATTGTATGAGATTGGAGTAA
>JAQYWG010000364.1 GCA_030145085.1 Thermodesulfobacteriota bacterium | reverse complement strand
TAAGATATTCTCCTACCTTGAATTCTCCTTCATATAGGGATCTTATCGGTGGGGGCACCACACCCTTCTTAGTTGCGACAACGCAACCTGGGAGTATAAAAAGAAAAATCAAACCCACAATCACTTTTCTCTTAAAAGAATGCGCCATTCATTCCATCCTAAAGAATGCATCCATTTTTTTTCATACTACGCATTGTTTGACTCTAAATAAAAATATTTAGAAGGTCAAGTATGCTGAACTTGTAAAAAGTCAAAAATGATGCGGCAAAGTAAAAAGCTCTCCCGCCAAGACGGGACAAGGATTGCACGTCTTGAGGAAGCGTAATCCCGTCAGGGCGGGACAGTTGGACTTTTTACGAAGCCGTCAAGTTTATGGAGCTGTAAATGTCAATACCTTATTGATTATTTCTGTCGTATCATCCGGATTTACCCAGATTATCTCAGGGTCAGCCCTGAGCCATGTAAGCTGTCTTTTTGCATACCTCCGTGTATCGCGCTGAATGAGCCTTATAGTCTCACTAAAGTTCCATTTATCTTTAAGATACCCTACTATATGCCTGTAACCAATGGCCTGCATCGACTTAAGGTTTGAATCATATCCCATTTTAAGAAGCACTTCAACCTCATTAATAAAACCTGAATCTATCATAGATATGGTTCGTCTGTTAATTCTACTATAGAGAATATGTCTGTCAATATGGAGGCAAAGATTGAGTGGAAAAAATCTCTTATTAGAAAAACCATGCTTTCTGGTAAGCTCAGAGAATTGGTATCCGGTGAG
>JAQYWG010000363.1 GCA_030145085.1 Thermodesulfobacteriota bacterium | reverse complement strand
AAGCAGGAAAGAGTACTTGTCAGTTGGGAAGGCTAAATTCAGGCGATACCCTTTCTGATGTTATTGGACCTTTAGGTAGACCCACCCGTATGGAAAAGGCAGGCACACTAGTTTGTGTAGGTGGAGGTGTGGGAATAGCGCCTATCTATCCTGTGGCTCGTGGCTTTAAAGGAATTGGAAACAGGGTTATATCGATTATCGGTGCGCGCACTAAGGAACTGGTGATCTGGGAAGATAAGATAGTCTCTGTCTCGGACGAAGTTTACATTACTACTGATGATGGTTCTTATGGCCGGAAAGGTTTTGTATCCGATGAATTGCAAAGGTTGATTAAAGGAAAGAAGGAATTTGCTTTGGTCTTTGCCGTGGGGCCCACTCTTATGATGCGTGCTGTTTCTGAAGTGACCAGACCACATAAATTGAGGACTATAGTGAGTCTCAATCCCATAATGGTTGATGCTACCGGAATGTGCGGTGCTTGCCGAGTTTCGGTAGGGGGCAAGACAAAATTCGTTTGTGTGGACGGTCCGGATTTCAATGGTCACCAGGTAGATTTTGACCAACTCCTCAGTCGTCAGAGAATTTACCTACCAGAGGAAAAGAAAGCTCTCCAATGCTATGATGCGGCCCACAAACATGGTAGAATAGAATGAAAATTGTTCCTAAAAAAGTAAAAATGCCCCGTCAAAAACCCAGAGTCAGGGTGACGAATTTTAATGAGGTGGCTTTGGGCTATACAAAAGAGCAGGCGCAACAGGAATCCAGAAGGTGTCTCCAGTGCAAGAAGGCTACCTGCA
>JAQYWG010000362.1 GCA_030145085.1 Thermodesulfobacteriota bacterium | reverse complement strand
ACCTGCGAAGTGAAATCGCCCGGCTTATAGATTACTGCCAAAAATGACTCGTCGCTCGTGACTCGTGGTTCGTGTATCGTATCTGAGGAAAGCGAAAAGGTAGCTTACTTTTTGTTGCCTTTGTCAATTACCTTAATCGTATCCGTTCCTTCGAATATAGTTCCGTCAGCAAGATCCCGTCAAATTCGTGGTATAATTGCCTTACTGTGAATAATGACAAAATCAAGCTTTCACTTCCGGTTGAATATCCGTATAATCTTAATCGGACGGCTGAATCGCCAAATAGTCGTATAGTGACCCGGGTCACAGGGCACGACATAACGTTTTGAATTTTTGTCATTTGAATTTGTTTCGAATTTCGATATTCGAATTTCGGATTTGTACGAGTAATGGGATATTTTCGTGAAAATATTGAAAAGGCCGAAGGATATGAGCCGGGGTTTCAGCCCTCCTTCGCCGAGGCTACGGAGGGCAGGCCCAAACAGGCAGATGTGGTAAAGCTGAACACCAATGAAAATCCGTATCCGCCCTCGCCGCACGTATTGAAGGCGCTGGCGGAAATTGGGCCTGAGCAGCTTCGCCGATACCCGGACCCGGAGGGAAGTGCATTTCGGGCAGCGGCGGCGGAAGTTAATGGCGTGCAGTTAGAGTATATTATGTGCTGCAACGGTGGAGATGAGATGCTGACAATTGCTTTGCGTGCGTTTTGCGATGAGAGACGGCCAGTCGCGTATCCTGTCCCGACGTATTCACTCTATCCGGTATTAGCCAATCTGCAAAATTGCAGGGCAATTGAGAT
>JAQYWG010000361.1 GCA_030145085.1 Thermodesulfobacteriota bacterium | reverse complement strand
CAGCGCGAGCGCGAAGCCTATGCGCTGCCGCAGTCAACCGGAGAACTCGTGGGGATAGCGGTTGATGAAACGGGGGTTGAGGCGGACCAGGCGCAGCAGTTCCTGAATCCGCTCGACCTGCTCCGTGCCGGAGGCCAGTCTGTGAACCCGCAGCGACTCGCCGATGATGCGGGCGATGGTCCATCTCGAGTTGAGCGAGGCGTAGGGGTCCTGGAAGATCATCTGCAGCCGCCGCCGCATGCGGCGCAACTCTTCCCTCTTCAAGACGGTCAGGTCTGTCCCGTCAAAGATCACCCGGCCGGCCGTGGGGCGGTACAGTTGGAGGATCGTGCGGCCCGCCGTCGTCTTCCCGCAGCCGCTCTCGCCCACCAGCCCCAGCGTCTCCCCCCGGTAGACGTCAAAGGTCACCCCATCCACTGCCCTGACTGCCCCCACCTGCCGCTGAATGACGATACCGCGGGTGATGGGAAAGTGCTTCTTGAGGCCCTCTACACGTACCAACACCTGGTCGTCGCTCATCGCTCCCTCCCTGTGGTCACGTCCGCCCAGCAGGCGATCTCGTGGTCGGGCCAGACGGGCGCCAGCCTGGGGTTCTCCTGTTGACATCGCTCTACCGCGTAGGTGCAGCGCGGGGTGAAGGGGCATCCCGGCGGAAGGCCCAGCAGGTCCGGCGGAAGGCCTGGGATGGTCGCCAGCCTCTCGTCGCTGGAGCGATCTACCCGTGGCAAGGACTTGAGCAGCGCCAGCGTGTAGGGATGGCGAGGGTCGCCGTAGATGTCGTCCACGTGCCCCCGCTCGACGAT
>JAQYWG010000360.1 GCA_030145085.1 Thermodesulfobacteriota bacterium | reverse complement strand
CCCTTGAAAATCCATTACAGTTCATGAAAGAGATGGGGAAAAGGGGCATTGAATGCAGAAGACCTGTATTTAAACCTTTACATAGGTATCTAAAATTACCGGGTTATCATACCACAGATGAAGTATGGGAAAAGGCCGTAAGCATCCCAGTCTATCCATCTCTTAAAACAGAAGAGACTCATCTTATCGTCGATAGCGTGAAGAAGATACTAGGAGCATAGCTGGTTATTTACCGAACTCGATTGTGACTGGTTAGAGCTCATAGACAGGCAAGGCGACCTGGAATTGGAAAACGAACAAAGATATTTAAGCCAAGAACTGACGGAAGCTCCATATTGCAAAAGAGTCGTTAAGATTTTGAATACATACAGAACATTTGATATTTGAACTTCGGATTTGTTTCGAATTTCGATATTCGAATTTTTGATTTACTTACAGCGTTATAAGTATTGGGTAAGGCTCTAGACGATAGTTTAGATAAGGACTGTAAGTTGCTTGTCTTCAAAGGAACACCGCATTTAAAAATCTCATATCTTGTAGCTCTTATTCTTTTTGGCACCCTTGTCATTCCCTTCGTCCGATTCTACTTCTTATATCTGGGAGTAAGGTGGCTCTATATTTTCCTTCTCTCACTTTGCCTATCGTATCTACTAACTCCTATAATGAGACTGATCGCTGCAAGTTTCAATATCCTTGATTACCCTCATGGAAGGAAGATCCATGAAAGCGCTACCCCTTTGCTTGGAGGGCTAGCAATTATCATAGCCTTTTCTTCCTCCCTTATGGCAAATATGCTTCTTGAAAGG
>JAQYWG010000035.1 GCA_030145085.1 Thermodesulfobacteriota bacterium | reverse complement strand
TGAATTTTGACATTTGGAATTGCTATTTGGGTGGCTCAAAGGAATTTGGGCGATCGGGCGTTGGGAAGAGCCCAAAATTCCGGAAACTCCAAAGAAGTTTCCCTTGACCAAAGATATTCATTTTGCTATTTATTTCCAAAAAATACTCACGTAACGATTCCATTCTATGCCGAAAGTTTCCGTTTGCATTCCCGCTTACAACCGCCCAGAAGTAGGGGAAACGATCGAGAGCGTACTGACGCAGACGTACCGCGACTTCGAGTTGATCGTGATAGACGACGGCTCCCCCGACGAATCGACCTGGGAGGTAATTTCGTCTTACAGGAAGCCAGTTCGAGCCTTCCGGCAGGAGAACGCCGGCATAGCCGGGGCAAAGAATGCCTGTGTGGCAAAGGCGAAAGGCGTACTGATCGCCTTCTGCGACCACGACGACCTGTGGCTCCCAAACAAGCTAGAGCGCCAGGTAGCCATGTTTGAGGCCCAGCCTGAGGTTGGGTTCGTTTACTGTCGCTACTTCCTGTTCAGCGCCGACCGGGGAGACTTTAAGATCCGGCCCCGCAAAGGACTGGAGGGAGACATTTTCAAAGCCATGCTCCTCAAGATCTTTGTGCAGACCTCCACCGCAATAATACGCCGCACGGTCTGGGAGGCTGCGGGGCCTTACAACCCGAGCTACATCATTGCGGACGACTACGACTTTTTCCTCCGAGTGGCGAGGGTAACGCCAGCCGCCTTCGTCAATGAAACATTAGTACGCTATCGCCTCCACCCTGAGAACACAAGCCGCGCGGAACGGGCACCAGAGAGGTACAATGAGGAAATCCTGCGCATATACCAGTCGTGGTTGGCCCGGGACGACTTATCGCAGGTCGAACGGCGCATCGTCTCGCGCCGCATCGGCAAATATTACTACAACCTTGCCCAGATTGCGCGTAAGCTGGGGAAAACTGAGCACTGCTGGGCGATGATTGCCAATGCCAGGAAATTCGACCCTTACAGGATTCGCTATATCAAACTTACCGCGGGTGAATGGATCCGTCGGTCCCTTGGGCCGTAACTCAACCGCATCGCGAATGATCCACCAACCCCCCACACATTTCCTCAGAGGGCCCGCAAGGATTCCTGAGCAAACCTCCTCACCTTACCTTGGACATTAGATCGTGAGTACTCCTGGTCGTCATCAGACCGGTCATTCAACTCGCACCCTCGGGCCCATTTCAATAATGTGTTGATAAAAGGCCTCTACTTCTTTGGCTTGCTTTTCCAACCGGAATTCCCTGATTGCCTTTTCCCGCCCCATTTGCCCCATCTGATTTCTCAGCGACTCGTTGGTTACGAGGGTTCGCAGGGCTGCACAGATGTTTTCAGGCGTGTCATCAACAACAAAACCCGTCACACCATCGTCGACAATTTCAGGAAGCATCCCTCTCCGGGAGACCACTGCGGGTTTACCCATGGCCATAGCTTCCCTGAGGGCTCGGGCCGTCCCGTCTGAACCTGCCATCAAGAGGACAAAGATGTCCATGGCTGCCAGGGTATCAAGATAATTTTCCGTCTGATAACCTGCCAGAATGACAGTGGCGTCAAGGCCGAACCGCCTGGTTGGCTCAATGACGCTCTCCCTGATCTGACTGCTTCTCCCAACCAAAAGCGCCTTGACATGGGGGAATTCCCTGACGAGCTTGGCCAGGGAGGCCAGGAAAACATCGGTTCTCCGATACTTCTGAAATCGCGCCACCATGCCAATAACCAAATCCTCTGCATTAATGTTGAACACCCTCCTCATATTCCGAAAAGGCCCCTCCGGATCATACCGTTCCAATTGCAGGGCAACCCCCACCCGACCCACCCTTTTTGCGGTAATGGGCAGTCTCGTCGAGTCTTTCTGCCGGGCCATTTCTGAAAAAGCGACAATCCCATCTGTCAATCTCGACACAAGAAGGCAATTTGCCCAGGATGGTTTAATGGCGTCTCTCTTATGATCTGTCCTTATGACTACAGGCCTTTTCTTTGTCAGGTGTGCGGCCAGCCCTCCCAAAATATGATCATGAGAATTATGTACATTGATTAGATCAAATTCCTCGCTGTCAATAAAATTGCGGAGGGCCCTCAAATCCCGAAGATTGTCAGCCAGGGCGAATCCACGATGGCCCTTTCCCAAAGGTCGAAGCCGGAATTTGTCAGTAATCTGAAAATTCTTACCCGCAACCCGGTGGGCTATACTCTCCTCAACCTCAAAAGGGGGAAATCGATATGCAAAGATCACTTGGTGCCCCCTTTTCTGCAGGGTTTCGCACAGATTGACTGTTGGTTCCGCGGATCCTGTCCACTTCCAATCGCTAAACAGATGCAGAATTTTCATGGATTTCCTCACGTCCGCATACCTCCAGCAACCTCATAGTAGACCCGCAAGGTTTCCTCAACATTTGACGTAGGCGAGTGCCTTTCCATCCACTGCCTTGCGACAACCTGTGCCTCTTTACGGCGTTCCTCATCAAAATAGAACGCAATTGAGTTGGCCAGATCTTCCACATCAGCGGGATTTTCGAGAATCTTTCCCCCTTTGTTTGAGATGATAACGTCGACAGCCCCGTTGAACCGGGAGGTGATGACGGGGAGCCCGCTTGCCAGGGCCTCCAAAACGGTCAGGGAACAAGAGTCGTAAAACGTCGGATGAACATAGATGTCGCTGGCCGCATAATACTGCTCCATCCCCTTGACCGGCCCCAAAAAAAGAGTAAAATCTGAAACGCCCAGTTTCCGAGCCATCGCCATGTAGCGACCGATGGGCCCTCGACCCACGATCAGGAGGTAAAAAGGCCGATTTAGGAACCATCGCTTCAGGTAGATCAGCGAATGCAAAAGGGGTTCAAGCCCCTTGAGACGGTAGTTGTTCCCTGCGAAAAGGAGAAGGAGAGCACTATCATCGATTCCTAAATCCTCCCGTTTTGCCTTTCGAAAAATTGTCCTGTTCTTCGGATGAAACCGGCCAAGATCCACGCAGTTAAAAACAACCGCTATTTTCTCCTCGGGTACCCCATAGTATCGGACGATGTCTTCCTTGACCATCGGTGATATGGCGATGATTTTTCTCACCTTATCATTCACGTACTGTCTCCTCTGGATCCAGACTTTCACATAGTGCTGAAGAGAGAGATATCGTTTCAAAAATTTATACACATAGTAGAATCTGTTGGTGATGGAACAAAAGTCCTGTTTAAGATAGGCCTTTTCCACGCCACCATGGGGGTTAAAGATATTCATGGCAAGAGTTCGACCCACCCCATGAATGATGTCAAAATCGTACTGCTGGACTGCATGAGCTGAATTGCGGAGAAAAGAAAAAATTCTCAAACTATGAGGATATCTCAATACCGGTATTTGGTGTAACTGATACTCCGTTCCCCGAATTTTTTCTCCAATTGTGGCAAAAATATGGACCTCATGCCCTCTGCTAACAAGCTCCTTAGCTAACCAGGAAAAATAACTCTCTCCACCTCTCGATGGTAGATATCGATCCAGGACAAAAGCGATCTTCAATTTCCGAGATATAGTATTTACCTCCAGCATGGTCTTAGAAATTCAAAAAGCCATTTTCCTTGCAACTATGACAAACCGTTGGACTCTTTTTGATTTTATTTCGGACCTCTTGTCTGGCCAATCTGTATTTATCATTATTCCAAATAAGGGCAAAAGGTTCTTCGAAAACATTCCCAAAGGCGTGCCGTTCTCCATAAACCGCACAACAAGGAAGGACGGTCCCATCCCAATTAACGACCGTTGTTTTCCAAAGATGTTTACATTTCATCTGTTTCTTTTTCCCCTTCTTTTCAAGATCAAATGCGCAATATTTTGGATTTTCCGGAATCCAGTCTTTATCCCTTTCAATGGAATTCTCAACACTTTCGAATATTTCCTTTCCCATATCCGTTCTCATTCTGTTAATTCGGAGCTCCATGCCACAATCGTTAGCTAACTCCCTGATTTTTTCAACCTCATGTTCGTTATGCTTGAAAACATGGAAAAGAAGCACAATGCGCGTGTAACGGTTATCCAGTTTCTTCTTCGCTTCTAACAATTGACCAATGTTTGATACTACCTTATGAAAATCTCCACCTATACGATATTTTGAATACGTTTCTGGACTGGCCCCATCAAAAGAAATAAAAATTTTATCGATATGCGTGGAAATAAGAGCCTCCGCCATATTTTTGTCTAGTACGTTTAAATTTGTGCTGATGCAAACGGGAATATTCCCATCTTTTGCATATTGAATCATTTCGATTAAATCTTTATGCAATAAGGGCTCCCCCCAGTTGTACAATTCCAAATTGGTGAGGTAGCTTCCCACTTCATTGAGAACCTTTTTAAACCCTTCAATTTTCATAAATCCTCTGGAAGCACCTTTATCACCCCTTCCCGTGGGACAGAGTGGACATTTTAAATTACAGACATTGCCTATATCAATAGTAAGCTTACTGGGGAAATAGAATAGACGGGAATGTCCCAAGCAGTATTGGATTTCCTTAACAATGAGATTGAAAATCTTTCGCGGGGTCAATATCTGCTTAAGAAATATCAGCTTGTTTATGAGCCTCATATCTATCGGTCCTTTTTATTGACCCTTCCCAGACTCTGGCATATCTCATAAAAACATAAAACGAATATGCTATCGCATTAATTAATCCGGGAATTCCGTCCCGGAAGCCTTATTTGTAAATAGAGGTCTCCAGGAACTTGATCGGAGGACGAACCATGAGATGAAACGGCGTTGCCTTTATCCCTTTTCTTCTCATGATCTCCGTTGAAGCCTGAGAAAAAGGATCGATCGTCTTCAGTTGATCGGATAGATTACGGTAAGCAAAATGGAGAAGATCGCTTCGGAGAGTTTTAGTATTCCCGGCAACCGTGACTTTTTCATGAAGTTGTTCCCCAGTCGATTTCCCCTTGCTTTTTCGAAACAGCCTCAACTGATAGTTAGGGTACCATCCTCCGTGATTAATCCAACGCCCCAAATAGTAGGTACGCCTGGGAATATAATAGCCATTTGCATCGCCATGGCTCTTTAACTCATCAATAATTTCATCCCTCAAAGAAGGGGAAACCCTTTCGTCTGCATCGATACTCAAAATCCAGTTATGAGTGGCCTGGTGGAGTGCAAAATTCTTCTGACCCAGAAACCCTGACCACGCTCGATGAAATACTTTGTCCGTATAAGACCGGCAAATCTGCACCGTTTTGTCTGTGCTGAAGGAATCCACTACAACAATTTCATCGGTCCAGGCAACGTTTTCCAAACAGTCTTTGATATTATCTTCTTCGTTAAAAGTAATAACACAGGCGGTAATACCCAAAGATCACCTCCTCAGACATAATTGACTTGCTCCTCTGCCGACCGCTCTCCATTTCACGGCAAGAAAGTACCTTTCTAAACGTCACCGGAATTTTCCCTCAACTCCAGAAGCATTTTTGCAGCCTCAAAGACGTCTTGACTGCTGATGGCCTTCATGCACTCCACATCCTTACATCCCCTGTTGCGGCAAGGGCTGCAAGACAGGTCTTTTCGAACTATGATATGGGGCGTTCCCTCATACGGCGCATTCACGATGGGATCGGTGGGTCCAAAAATCCCCACAACCGGGGTTTTAACAAGGGAGGCGATATGCATGGGACCAGTATCGTTTCCGACGTACACGCTACACCGCCTGAATATTTCCGCCAGCTGTTTGAGGGAATGGGTTTCGGGGGCAACCATGGAATCCCTTCTCATCCGGGCCCTTACCTCATCCACCATCGCTCTCTCCCCCGGACCCCAGGTAAAGAGAACCGAAACCTTGAGCTCCTCCACAAGCCGATCGGCCAACTCTGTGTATTTAGTAGGCGACCACCGTTTATAGGTGGTTTTTGAACTTGTCCCTGGGTGAATGGCAACCAAGGGGCCTGACATCCCGGGGCGTCGACCCCGGAAAAATTGGTCCACATATTCCATATCTTCTAGAGATACATGGAGATCCACATCCCCTCTCCCCCCGTCCAGGCCTAAAGGGCCGAGCAGAGAGAAGTTTCTCTCAAAACGGTTTATTCGATTGGATCTAGGGCTCACCTTCCGGTTATTAAAAAGGTGGTTCCACTCCTTACAATATCCCCGATCGAATCCCACCCGTTCTTTGGCGCCGCTCATGTAGCTGATCAGCCCACTCTTCAAAATACCGTGAAAGTCAAAGGCGATGTCGTAATGCCTCCCCCTGAGCTCCCTGACAAATCGATATACCTCCCCGGTGGTCCTCAAAAAGCCAAGGGGATTGAGGAGAGCCTTTTTCCATCTATTTCGCTGGAAAACGATGGTCTCGTCGATCTCGGGTTGATGCACCAAGACATCCCGGGCCTTCTCCTCTACCACCCAAGCAATGTAAGCCGTTGGAAACCTCTCCCGTAAGGCATTGACTGCTGGGAGGGTTCGTACTACATCTCCGATAGCGCTTAACCGGATGATCAGTATCCTCTCAATACCCTTCATCGCTGTTCCGTTCATAGGCATCATATTCGATTCATGGGTGTCAGAGGAGGTGTCTGGATTCCCCATTTCTCCTCCCATTAATCCCCGTCCGATCTATATGTAGCATCTTAAATGGTTGCGCATCATAATTCAAACAAGGATTAAATCTTAAATCGACTCGGCCGTCTTCGACCCTGAGGACTTCGGCGTGAGCTCAGTCGAACGCTCAGACCCGAAGATTTTCATAAGGTCTGTAGCTTCATTAATCAATGATTGCTTTCTCTTTTTTGTATCCTTTGCCCTTACCTCGATAAGCCTCAGCCAATACCTGTTCTCCTTGGCTTCCTTGCGACAAATCTTGGCCCTCATTGCAAAATCTTTTTTGCTTAAGGCTTCATTAGCTTCGATCTAATTTGCCCCCACTGAACCAGAAGACCTGATAATTTGCTTCATTATTTCAATGTTTGCCATTGTTTTCGGAAGAGTTCCTACAAACTCTATTACTTCCTTGGCAAATGTTAGTGTTCGCTCTTCTAAATCATACTGTTTTGAGTTTTTAACTTCGGTCATTTGAATTTATTGAGAGTTTAGGAAATTAGGATTTAGAATTTGCCCATATTCTTTCCTATACGCAAATATTTACGTCGTCACATATAAAAATTCACGACCCCTATCAACAGACCGGGGCGAAATCCGTTAAATAATCATTATCCCCCTTTAGATAAGCCCTCGCACTTGAAAATTCGTAGTCGACCTCCCTCTTCACGATCCCCCTTCGTACCGGATTCTCAAATATGTACCGAATTTTCCTTCTTAAGTCCACTTCGTCCTCGATGCTGTACTCGAAAAACTGCCTCTGCCAAACTTTTCCCCTCTCACCCCGCATCATGAAATACTTCCGGCCGAAGCTCCCCTTGATCGTCTTCATAATATCGGACAAATCATATTTTTCGTTGGGTTCGATCAAGAGATGAACGTGGTCCGGCATCACCACGTAGCTGTAAATCTTGAAACCTAATAGGGCTTTATAGTAACGCAAGGTGTTCAAGAAGAAGTGGGCCATGCCTGGATCCCTAAAAATCTGCTGTCTCTTATCCGTGTTGGTGGTCACGAAATAAAACATCCTTCCTCTATTCCTCTCCATGCTCTATGGTCCTACCCTCATGGTAAACCATTAAGCGAGATACTTAGCATAATTACTAGATCATATCAATGTTTTCCTTTGATTTTCAATAAATTAGGATGGTTAATATCTATATATTAATAGATGCCCAATTATTACTCTCGGTGGCTTATAAACTGGCCCCTCGATGCAATCGATTGAAAAAGAGCCTGAGACAACCCAAGCTGGCCATAACAAAAAATGGTCCAACCACAGAAACCCGGTTCATAAAGCAATCGATGAAGTAAAAAGAAAAAAAGGGGGCCTCCCTGTTTGCGGCCCGGGGAAGTCGAGCCTCTTGGCCTATGGGTAGAACAAGGAAGGAGGAAATATTGAAAACAAATTGGGTGAGATTGACGAAAAGACCATTGCCCCCATAAAATCTGGAGGCAATAAACAGTCCTCTATGAGGGAAGGATTAACTCTTCAGCCGATTCAGGAATTTTTCCGGCATGCTACTGGGATTTCCCTTCTTATTGAGACAGAGGTGCCGAGTCTCCCCATAAACAATTACCTCTTGGGTATCCTTTCTCAAAATCCTGTAGCCAAAGGTCACCATCCGCGTTTTCAAATCCTTCAGATGAGTCCGAACAACGATCAGCTCATCGTATTTGACCGATCCCTTATATCTACAGCGAAGGTCCACCACTACCAGCCTGAATCCCATTCCCTCAAGCTCCCTGTAGCTGAATCCCTTTGCCCGGCAGTACTCAGACCGCCCTACCTCGAACCAGACGACATAACTGCCGTAATAGGCCACCCCCATCTGATCCGTTTCGGCGTAGCGTACCCGAAGATCAACCTCCACATAATCCTTATGATTGACCTCCTTATCCACAGCCATACCCTCACCATGGGCCGCTATCTCTCTCTTAAACCCTGTAGAAATTCCGTCTATCATTACGGACACCCTACAGCAGCTCGGGGGACTAAGATATGCCCAAGCCTTGTGATCATTGATCGAACTGGTAGACTATCTCCCCCTTTTTTACCAAACCGAGTTCCCTTCGGGCCAGTTCCTCGATGTATTTCTTATTTGTCCTCAAATTGCCAATCTCCGCTCTCAGTCTTTCATTCTCTTGCCGCAGCTCCATATTAACCCTTTCGATCTCCTTCAATTCCCTTCTCAGACGGTAGACCTGCAAGAGCCCCTTCTCCCCGAAAAAGGTGAAGAAGATCATCACCGATACAAGCATAAGTACCGTGATGAGAACTCTCTTGTTATACCCTTTTAAAGGGCCCATTGCCTCTTGCCTCTACCTTAACCTGAATTTCACGGTAATAGTTCCCCATTGCTCAACCATTGGCCTGCCTTGGTCCAATGGATTGAATCGCCACTGTTTAATATAGTTCATGGCGATTCGCTCCAATTCCACATCTCCTCTGAGTAGGGAAGACACCCGCCCCACCGATCCATCGGGGAAAACCCAAAACTTTAGCTCAACCTCCCCTTCCCTGTTGATCTTCACCTCGGGGATTTCCGGTTTATAAAGGATTTTCCTTTTGCCGGCTGGCCCCTTGATTCCAGTGGAATCCTTCTTTATACCTTGGACAGATGGCTTCTCGGATCGGGTTGTTACCATTATCCGGGCAATGATATGATCGGTGCCTTTATCCTCGATGATCCGTCCTCTGGGAATTTTAATATCCCCCACACCCACGGATACCATCTTCCCTCGATAATCACCCATAGGCATTAAGGATTCCCGGAATAATCTGCTCAAATCCTTAAAAAAGGGGGAACTCCGTAATAGTCTAACCCTTTCCTCAGGGGTGATCTGCTCCCTCCGCTGGGGAACGAGAAAGGAGGGGCTCGGAACATCAATGCTCTCCCCCAAGCTCAGCTCTCTCAACTTGCTCATGAGGAAATCCTCGCGTCTCTTCCGATCATCGACGCGGAATTGCTTGACGGACTTCTCCCTCTGTCTTTGCCCTTCTTCTATCCTTTTAAGGAAAGGCTCTAAATAGAGCTGCTTCGGTTCCACTAATTCGATGGGGAAAATCCTTAACTTGGTCACCGCGAAATAATTGGGCACGAACAACAAAAAGCTAAAGTGAATGAGGATGGAAACCAGTACGAAAAGAAACAATTTCATGAAAACAATTCCCGCGGTCTATTTCTTGTGGTCTTGTAAAAACTCATAAATCAGACGGTACAGTAAAAAGCTCCAGATGCAAGGCGCGCGAATCTTTAGGAATGAGGCGTACTTACCGGTACGCCGCAGTGACTAAAGATGAAGCGCAACGCAGCCCTTCGGCTTTGCTCAGGGCCATGAGCCTGTCGAACGGCCCTTCGGCTTTGCTCAGGGCCATGAGCCTGTCGAATGGCAGATGGACTTTTTACGAAGCCGTCATTTCTTCCTCTCCTTTGGCCTCGTAGCGATGGCCAGCTTATTGAAACCGGCTGTCTTTGCCACATCCATGACTTCCACCACTTTCCCGTGGGGAACCCTTTCATCCGCCTGAATGATGACCATCCCTTCTTGACTCTCCCTGGCGGCCTTCTTGAGATACTTTCCCAATTCCTCAATACTTACGAGCTTCTGTTGCACAAAGATCTTATCGTCCTTGGCCATTACCACCCTGACTTCTTTCTTTTCCCTGGAGATGTCCGTCGATGAGGATTTGGGAAGTTTCACCTTGATCCCCGGGGCCACGATGAAAGTGGTAGAGAGCATGAAAAAGATGAGCAATAAAAAGACAACATCCACCAGAGGTGTCAGGTCAAACCTCGATTCCTCCCTTTTCATCGGTTTAAAGTGCATAAGCTCTCCCCTTTTCCCAATCGGCCCGATTGTGGATCCCTATTGCTACCTCCCCTTGAGCAGGTCGACCATCCGTATTGAGTGTTCCTCCATCTCCACGATTAAGGCATCCGCCTTATTGGCCAGATACCGGTAGAGTACGAAAGTCGGAATGGCGACCACCAGTCCCGCTGCCGTTGTGATCAGGGCCTCTGAAATCCCGCCCGCAAGGCTGCTGGGGTTTCCAACTCCTTGAATTGATATGACGTTAAAAGCCTTGATCATCCCAAAGACCGTCCCCAATAAGCCCAAAAGGGGAGAAATGGCTGCGATGGTCCCAACCACATTGATATACCTTTCGAGGGTTGCCGCCTCCTTCCTTCCGATCTCCTCAATGCTCTCTTTGACGATCTCCCTTCGTTTGCCAAAATTGCGAATCCCGGCCACAATGATATTGGCCATTGAGGAGTTGTCCTTTCGACATCGGGTAACGGCTTCCGGGATCTTCTCTCGACGAATGAGGTCCTCGATTTCGATCAAGAAATCCCGAGGGATAACCCTTGATCTCCTTAAACTCCAAAGTCTCTCTAAGAAAATAGCCAGTGCTATGATGGAGCATAAGGCAATGGGAATCATCAAAACTCCGCCCTTCACAACAAAATCGTACATGGCCCCTCCTATCTTTTGGACATCTCTTTTTCCACCCTCTTCAGCATCTTGCGACCAATCTTCTTCGCCTCCCCTGATCGGGCGGTATGAAGTAGTTTGTGGTAGATTTGCCGAGCTTCGGACCACCTCTTTTCATCCACATAAATCTGGCCTACCTTCAAAAGGGCTTCCTCCACATACTCACCTCGATCATCATAGAGATAGAGTACCTTCATCAGCTCCAGCGTGGCGGACTCCTTATCCCCCAACGCCAGATAGGAATCGCCAATTTTCAGTTGGGCAAGGGCAGCCGTGGCCTTATCCGGAGACCTGCTGGCCTTTTCCAAGGAAGCAATAGCCTCTCGGTAGTCCTGGCCACCAAGATAAAGTATCCCCAAATTGAGCGATGCCTCGTAAACGATGGGATCATTCGAATATAACGCTATGAGCCTCTTGAGGGTCTTCTCGGCCCAATCGGGCCTCTTCAATATCTGATAGCATTTACTTGCCTTGAGGTAGGATCGCTTATCCCATCCCGATTTAGGAAATCGATAAATGACCCGTTCGTAGCTCCTCAGGGCCCTTCTAAAATCTTTCAGGGCATAGTAACCTTGGCCGATCTTATACCAAGCCTTCACCACATGGTTACTATCTGGAAAATGCCGGGTGATCTTTTCATATGCGGCGACGGCCTCCGGGAACCGACTCATATTCATGTATATCTCGCCGATTCTGAACTGAGCATCATCGGCTAAATCGCTTTTCGGATAGTCTCGGAGCATTTCCCTATAGGCGGTGACGGCCCGGTCCCACTGGCCATTTTTCTCATAAAACTCGGCCAATTGGAGTTCTAAATTGGCCCCCAGGGGATGGTTTGGATACTTCCGAAAAAACTCCCCTATCTTCTCGCTGAAGCGATCATACTTCCCCTCCTGGTAAAAAGAGAGGATAATCCCATAATCGGCTTCGGGCGCCTCCTTTGATTCGGGATACCCCTTGATTACCTTCAAGTACGCAAGTATAGCCCTGAGGTACTCCCCGAGATTGTAATTACTATCCCCAATCCTTAGCAGGGCTTGAGGGACTAATGGGCTCGATGGGACGAGATTTACCAGTCGGGAAAAGGTGTCTATGGCCTTTTTGAAAGCCTTACTCCTGAAATGGGACATCCCCACCCAATAATAAGCATCATCCGTATAAGGACTTTGGGGGAACTCCTTGAGTATTTCTTCGAATTGTTCCGTAGCTTCCGCGAAAAGTCCCTGCTTGTAGTGGATCCAACCAGTCAAAAAATAGGCCTTGTCTTTCTTTTCCCCCCTGTAATCCCTCTGAGTTAATCGGGCCAGGTAATCCAGCGCCCTCTTATACTGTTTTAAGTTAAAGTAGACTTCTGCCAAGAGGACGGTAGCTTCGGGAACGAGGTCATGCTTTGGGTAGGTTTCAACCAGCTGATTGAAGTATGAAGCCGCCTTCCTCCACTCTCCCAGCTGGAAATGATACCATCCCAAGCTATTGAGGGCCCTCCCATAGTAGAAAGCGTTATCCACCAACTCCCTGAAATAGCTTGTCGCCTCGGCGTAATTCCTCAATAATAAATTTGCCTCCCCAATCCAATAGATGACCTCATCCCTCTGGGAGACGTTGGAATGTCCCGAAAGGATCCGCTTCCAAGAAGAAATGGCCTCATTATATGATTTTTCTTGGAAAAGGGAAAGACCGATTTTGAACAGGGCCTGACTGGCTAAGGGATCATCGGGATATCTATCAATGAGGACCTGATAAAAGTTGAGGGCATTTTGGTAGTCCTTCAGATTATAAAATGACTCCCCGATATTGAAGTATACTTTGTCCTTCAGTTCAGTCATCGGATATAACTTGACGAGGTCCCGATAAGATTCGATGGCCTTTTGGAATTCCCCCTTCTGGAAATAATAGTAAGCGACTTCGTTCAGCGCAGTACTCCCCCAAGTCGATTGGACGTAGCGCTCGGCAAGTTCTTGGTGGTATTGCATGGCCCTTTCCATCTCCCCTTGACCCACGTAGGATTTAATCAAACCGTAATAAGTGATTTCGGCCAATTTGGTCTCGCGGAATCTCAACAGTAACTCCTCGAATACCGAAGCCGCATCTCTATATCTGGCCAAGGAGACCAAACTCCAGCCCAACCCTAAGAGGGAATTCTCCAATAGGGGATGCAATGCAAAGTCCGCATTAAAGGCCCTAAAAACCCGTTCCGCCTCCTCGAATCTCCTGAGATGAAAAAGGTTTGCACCTATGAGGTATTGAGTCTCAATCCTCAGGTTGCCCTGGGGAAATCTCTCCACTAAATGTTGAAACTTTTTCAATCCCCCGTTGTAATCATTCATGCGGATTAATGACTCCCCGGCCCAGAAGAGTGCTGATTCCGCAATGGGGCTCTCGGGATGGAGCCTATATGACTCGTTGAGAAATTGATAGGCGGTTTCATACCGACCTTGTTTGAAATAGATCCATCCAACTGAATAATAGGAGTAATCGATGAGTTTGTTCTTGGGATATCGATCAATCACCTCGAGGAAATACTTCAGCGCCTTATCCAATTGATTGAGGTGAAGGTTGGATTCCCCCAACCAGTAGTATGCCGATCCCAAAAGGAGGCTCTCCGAGTAGTTGATAATGAACTTTTCAAATGACTCAACGGCATCCCCATAATTCCCCTTCAGGTAGCGATATTTCCCCTGTTTATAAAGGGCAAATTCTCCCTCAAAGACCTTTACCACGGAAGTACTGAGAGAGCTGGAATAGGCGCAACCCGGCGACTTGGTCGCCGGCCTCACCTTCTGTAACTGAGCCACCATCTCCTCGTCTCTGGTCCTATATACTATCCTCGGTTCCGCCTTAACCCCTTGGGCCACTACAAGGGGAAGGGGGATCTTGCGGTAATCGGTAAGCTTCGATTCATCGGAGCTCGTAATGACGACCTCCGGGAGACTTATCCGAAGCTGTTCTTCGGTGCCCTTCAGCTTTGGAACGAGAGAGATGCAAAGGAAGGCAAAAAATGAGAAGGCCGTGGCAAATTTTATCGCTTTTTTGAACATCGACAATTCCTCAAAGGGAAATGTTCCATCGGCCTTTGGGATGATTTTAGAAAAACGTATCAGAATCAACACCCCTTGTCAAGGAAGTAGCTTTTGGATAGGGCTTGGAAAACCCATTGGGGTTCAACGGAGTTCTGGAGTCTGCTGACCTTTGCGAGAGGTACTTTTCCAGTCTCTCTATTGTCTCGTAAATGATTTTTTTCATGAGAGAACGGTAAACTTCAGCCGAAGTTCGGTTGACAACCGCCGTAAGAAGTGCTAGGTTTAGCTCCAAGGAGTTTCGGGATGCTGAGGAATCGTTATTCAGTCGCATTGATTTTTTTTTGGATTCTCCTCTCTTGCGAGAGGACCAACTCCGATAACCTGCGAAATCCCGTCCAATTGGATTTTCAGTCCATGAAAGAGGAAATGGTAAAAACCCAAATCCGGGCAAGGGGGGTCAGGGATGAGGGCGTATTGAATGCCATGCTCAAGGTAGATAGACACAAATTTGTTCCCGAAGAGATACGTCACCTTGCCTATTCAGATCGGCCGCTTCCCATCGGTGAAGGGCAAACCATCTCCCAACCTTACATCGTAGCCTTAATGACGGAATTGCTTGAACTAAAAAAGGGGGATAGGGTTTTGGAAGTAGGCACGGGATCGGGATACCAGGCTGCAATCTTGGCAGAACTGGCGGATCACGTCTACACCATTGAAATCATCGAGTCCCTGGGCCGGTCCGCGGAAAGGCTTCTGAGGGAAGTGGGTTACAGGAATATCGATGCCAAAATTGGGGATGGCTACATCGGCTGGGAGGAATTTGCGCCCTTCGACGCCATCATCGTAACCGCTGCCCCTCCCCATATCCCTCAGCCCTTGCTCGATCAGCTCAAGGAAGAGGGAAGGCTCGTTATCCCTGTTGGGGGTTTTTATCAGAATCTCAAGAAGATCACCAAGGTAAAGGGGCAGATCAAGAGCCAGGATATCATTCCGGTGGTATTCGTTCCCATGACCGGTGAGCACATCAAGGGGAAAAAGAAGAGGTGAGGGATGCGATCATCCCTTTCCTTTACGCCATTTATCAAGCCTCTTCCTAATTTCTCCCTCATAACCCTGATTCGTGGGCCGGTAGTAAATCCTTCCCTTAAGCTCCTCAGGAAGATAATTCTCCTCCACGTGATAGTCTGGAAAGTCATGGGGATATTGATATCCCTTTCCGTAGCCCAGCTCCTTCATCAGGTTTGTAGGGGCATTTCGCAAATGGAGGGGCACGGCGAGCGAGAGGGTCCGGTGGATGTCCTTCTGAACATCGCGATATGCCGTATAAAGGGCGTTGCTCTTGGGGGCGGTAGCCAAGTAAACAGCAGCCTGACCAAGGGCCAGATTTGCCTCCGGCATTCCCACAAAATTGACGGCTTGCATAGCCGTCACGGCCACTTGAAGGGCCCGAGGTTCTGCATTACCAATATCCTCAGAGGCGAATCGAACCATGCGCCTGGCGATATAAAGGGGATCTTCACCCGCCTCGAGCATTCTGCCGAGCCAGTAGAGGGCAGCATCGGGATCGCTTCCCCTGAGGCTCTTATGGAGAGCGGAAATGAGATTATAGTGCTCTTCCCCATTCTTATCGTACAGCAATGCCTTCTTCTGCATCACCGCTTCGAGGCTTTTTTCGGTAATCCTCCTCACCTGCTTCTTGTCCGGGAGTGCGGTCATCACGGCCATTTCCAGGACATTGAGGGCAACCCTTGCATCCCCATCGGCCATGGCGGCAATGTGATCGAGGATGTGGGGTTCCAGCTCAACGGTAAATTTCCCCAGCCCTCTCTTCTCATCCTTCACAGTGCGGTTGAGGATTACCAGGAGTTGATCCCTTGCCAAGGGGTGTAAGGTAAAAACCCGCGTTCGGGATAAAAGGGGAGAGATTACCTCGAAGGACGGATTTTCCGTTGTCGCCCCGATAAGAATTAACAGGCCACTTTCCACATGGGGGAGGAATGCGTCCTGCTGGGCCTTGTTGAACCGATGGATTTCATCGACGAATAAGATTGTTCTCCGACGTTGGAAACGCCGCTGGCCCTCCGCCTCTTTGGTCACCTCTCTTATCTCCTTCACCCCTGCCAAAACGGCACTGAAGGAAATGAAATGAGAATGCGTTGCGAAGGCAATAATCCTGGCAAGGGTCGTCTTTCCGGAACCAGGAGGTCCCCAGAAGATCATCGATTGAAGCTGATCCCTTTCGATTGCGTTCCGGAGCGGGTTCCCCTTGCCCAAGAGATGCTCCTGGCCGACGAACTCCAAAAGGGAGGTGGGCCGCATCCGATCGGCCAGGGGTGCTGAGGCCTTCTCGATTTCCTCTCCTTGAGGATCGAATAAACCTCGTTCCGATCTTCGGCTTGGATCCTTCATGAATACTCCTTGATGTAATACTCCCCCTCTTGAAACACCTGATCCATCTTAGAATGAATCCCTACATTTGACATCTCCCAAAAAGCATACTATTATACCCCCCCGGTCCAAGTCAAGCTCCGTCCGATGAGCGAGGGGTTGATGTCATGAAAATCGGGTATTACGGCTATTGTTGGATTTGCGGCGAGAGGAACAAGGGAGGACTTCAACTAAAATTCGACCTCAACAAGAGCACAAAGTCTATCCAGACAAGCTTCATCCCTGCGGAAACCTACCAGGGCTATGACGGAATTATTCATGGGGGAATCCTTTCGGCCTTATTGGATGAAGCCATGGCCAAACTTGCCTTTGAATTGGGCTATAATGCCGTCACAGCGATGCTCAATGTCCGGTTCAAAAACCCCGCCAAGGTAAAGAAAAAACTTACGATCAGGGGCGAGATCACCCAGGCCAACCGCAGGCTAGTCCTTGCCAAAGCCACAATTCATAGAGAAGATGGGACCCTCATAGCCGAAGGCGATTCCAAATTGGTGCGAAAATAGGAAGTCAAAGTCTTAATAGATCTTTTGTATTTTGTCCCAATATTTTACGCCTTTCCTCCTCTCCGAGCCCCGAAGCCTCCATCTCTTCGATATAACACTCTGGGCGTATGAGGGGATAATCGCTCCCGAAGAGAATTTTGTCTGCTCCCACGATAGTTACCGCCACGGAATAGATCTTCCGACGATAGAGAAACGGAGAGGCCGCTGTATCGTACCAAATTCCCTCGGCGACCTTGGCCACCTCGGGCATCAGTTCGTAGAAGAAGAATCCCCCTCCCCAATGGGCCAAGATGATTCGAACCCCGGGAAAGGCACGGATGAAATCATAGATAGATTTCAATGTGGTATTGCACTTACCAGGATAAGAGTGCCCAACCATTTCGTTGCTGTGGAGCATCAATGGGAGATCGGCTTTTTTCAGGATTTCACAGATGGGTTTCAGCGAGTCGATTTCGTAGAGGGCAACAGCGGGGGGATAGGGAGCCAATTCCCCGATTCCCTTCATCCCCAGGTTGATGCATCGCTCGGCCTCCTCGATGGCCTCATCCCTATCGTTGGGCTGAATACAGCCAAGCCCGATAATTCTATCGGGAAAACGACCCATGGCCTCCAAAATGTAGTCATTTCCCGTGGCACACAATACGCTATCCGACCAGGGAAATCCACACACCACCGCCTTGTCAACTCCTCCCTCATCCATTGAGCGGACCAATTCCTCCACCCCTACCATTTTCGCCTTTTCATCCTTGTAGATCTCTCCAAAGGCCAGATCCTTTTGGGCATATTTCCCCCTATCCCTCCTCACCTCGTCCGGAAAGATATGGGTGTGGCAGTCGATGATCATTGGCCTCCTCGCTCCTTTCCAACCCCTCTACTTTCTAAAGCTTCCCCTTGGTATAGCCATACCATCCCAACTTCTTTCCCATGCTCCAATATTCATGGGAGCCCCCGCAATATGCGACGGGAAGCGCCTTTGCGATATTAATCCGTCCCTTCTCTTTTAAGACCGTATCATCGATGTGTATGGCGACGATCTCCCCGAGGAAGAGGTCGTGGCTTCCCAGGGAGATGATCCTCTTCACTTTACATTCCAAATTGACGTAACACTCCTCGATGAGGGGAGGAGAAACCTCCTGGGCCGGCATTGGGGTGAGCTCTGTTTCCGAAAACTTATCCACATCCCTTCCCGAGACAACCCCACAGAGGTCGACTTTCCCGATCATCTTCTCTGAGGGAATATTCACAACGAACTCCTGAGAAGCCTTGATCAATCCATGGGAATGGCGACTGGGCCGGATGGAAATGGAGACCATGGGGGGTTCTGAATTGACCACTCCCACCCAGGCGAGGGTAATGATGTTCGGTTTCCCTGACGCATCTACGCAGGTGATTAACATGGCGGGCAGGGGAAACATCGTCGTCGTCGGCTTGAGGTTTACCTTGCTCACATCAACCTCCATCAAATAAACGGGGTGACATCCCCCTTTCCCCTTCGGATTATCCTGGGGATTTCGTCGGTTAGATCGATAACGCTCGAATGTTCTGCCACGATAATTCCCCCATCGATGACCAAATCAAGGTTTTTGCCAAAACGTTCCTCAATTTCCCGGGGATCACTGTAAAGCTCCTCATCCGGGCGGTATACGCTCGTGCTAATGATGGGATGGCCCAATTCCCTCACGAGGGTGAGGCAAATGGGATTGTCCGGAACCCGAATCCCGACGGTTTTCTGCTTAGTCATCACCATCTTGGGAACCAACTTCGTGGATTCCAGTATGAAGGTGTATGCCCCGGGCAGCAGTCGTCTCATCGTTTTATAGGCATAATTTGAAACGTGGGCATACCGACTGATATCCTTCAAATTCGAACAGATAAAGCTCAGGGGTTTGTTTCGATTATGCTTCTTGAGCCGGTAGATCCTCTCGATAGCTTCCTTATTGAATAAGTCACATCCTATCCCGTAGATGGTGTCGGTGGGATAACCGATCACCCCTCCCTTCTTCAGTACTTCGATGACCCTTTTGATCAACCTGAGTTGAGGGTTTTGTGGATTGATACTGATAATCATGGATTATTCCTCCTTCCCGGTCCGTATCACCTCCTTCATGATTAAAACATTATCAAAAAATTTTCCAGTTAAATCAAGGCATTCTCATTAGGCCTGCCCAGCTTTGGAAACCTCCTCTCTCCATGCCGGAACTCTTCCGAAAAAGCGTCCCGAAGGACGGGATACTGAGGATAAGAGAAAGGGATCCAAGAAACTCCACCACCTCGCGATTTGCCTCACATGTATAGGACCTCAAGAGGAAGAGGTTTCGCGGGGCAAGGGCTCCGCTCGAAATTGCGCCACCGGGAAGACTATTCAACGGGAGAGTCGCATCAAATGCCTCTCTAGGAAGTGCGGGAATTCGGGATATCGGTTTTTCGAGAATCCCACGGCCATAGCGTATTCATCGACGATATCATACCTGGGTTTGGCCCGTTCCGCACCAAATGAGCGCGGTGGCCTCGAGCTGACCGAAGGGAGGTGTATGTAAAGGGTCCCAATATAGATAATCTTCCCGGGTAAGACGTTGAAATAGATGGATAAAGGCTCAATCGGGTTGGCGTGACCACCGGGGAATATATAGACCCATCTCCATAAATTATACTCCCCGGGGGATAACCTCAGGTAGAAATACCCATCCCCCCTGAGATAGTGCGAAACTTTCAATGGGGAATGCTTCCCCCTGATGAATATTCGGAAGGAGATTTTGGTTGAAGGGTCTATTCGGGTAATGTCCCAGGATTTTTCGACGCCGTCCTCCACCACCCCAATCCTGCCAAGAACCACGGAATCATCCCTTTGATTTCCATAAAAGTATTCGGTCTCCACATTCTCGATTTCCTTCACGCAGGACGGAACACAGAGAACTCCCAGGACAAGATAAATCCCTATGAACTTCCAACTCTTTACCATGGAATAAATCCAGGAGAATAAACCCACTATCTTCCTCCACTTATAGGCAGATTCCGCCTCAAAGTCAAGGTGCCATCGACCGACTTGACGTGGCCAGATTTCCTGCT